>CAYJUM010000033.1:0-24905 GCA_964373355.1 uncultured Nitrospirales bacterium
TCTGCCAGCCCTTGCCGCATGAAGCGGTGCTGAGCGGGCCGGAGTTGATCGAAGTACAGTAGAGCCGATCCGCGGCTGGAGGCCGTGGGCCTCTAGGGAGCCCGATCCCCAGCCGGGGCGGGCAGCTTCTTTTTCTTCTTGTCCTTTGGCTGGTCCGTCTGACGCTGCGCGTCCTGCTCGGCGAGCTGCTTCTTGATCACCCGGATCTCCTCCTTCAACGCCTCCATCTCCTTGTCCTTCTTGAGCATGAGTTCCTTCACCGACTGGATATCGTTCGCGGATGCGCTCTCCGCGGTTGGCTTGGCCGGAGCCTTGTCGGTAGGCGGCTGGCTCGGTGCGGCCACTGCGGGACCCGTAGCCTTCTCCTTCGCGGTCGGCTGATTCAGCGGGGGAGCCAGTTGCGGCTGACGCGCGGGAAGCTTTGCTAGGAGCTCGTAGTCAATGATGATTGGCGTCAGGTGCGGCTCGCCCAGGAGTCCCGGCTCCTGGTAGGACTCGGGCCGCAGTGCGGCCTTGGGGGCGAAGAGGATCTCAACCCGGTCGAGGTTGCTGACGTCAGGGATACGGCGATTCGGCATATTGATGTTGTCGGGCCGCTGCGGCTTCTGCCGATACTCGGTCACGATCAGGTGCAGGGACAGTCCATAGACGAAGAGGGCGCCCGAGGTTCTTTCCAGCGGAGGTCCGTAGGTGGGATGCTCGGAAGAGCCGACCAGCGCACCTCCTGTGTCAGAGATCGACAGTTGCCCTCGCTGGTATCGGGGGAACTGCGTGATGCGAAATCGGACCTGCTGGGCTGGCTTCGCCTGCGAGAGCGCCTTGACGAGGAGCGGGGTGAGGAAGGCGACGTCTTGCTCAGAGAAGACCCGCTGGATCCCCTCCTGCGACTCGAAGAGCGTCTCAATCGTGGTCTGGCGGCCCTGGACTAGGACTCCGCGCAGGGTGCGGGCGATCGTCTCAGGCGGAAGCGTGACCGGATGGGCCGCCTCAATGTAACGATTGGCCATCGGTTCCAGGTACACGGCTCCTCCCGGGCTTTCAAAGATGACAACCTCGGGACGTGGCGGGGAGGCGCACCCTGCCGAGATGGCGCAGACGACCGCCGCTGACGATGCGAGCCTCATCCAAACGGTTTCAGACATCTTTGCGCGCTCTTGGGCCATATCCGGTGTCTGGGTGTCTAAGTCTCGGGTTAACAAGAAGAGTTAGTGTAGCATAACTGCCGGGGTGTACAAACAAGACCGGTTGACAGGAGAGGTTCGCCCTGCTATAAGAGCAGCCAGTACGAGGCTTGGGAGAGTCGGACAAGGGGGTCCCTCCCGGCCTATGGCAAGGACAGCGGCGTCCTTTCGGTTCATGAGTTGGACCGGGAGGGCGTTTTTTTATGCCTCGAAGGGCCCTCAGTCGGCGTGTCCATTCGGCAGGAGGGAAAGTGACCGCGCGATGATCACAAGGGTTATGGTGCTGCTGTTGCTGTTGTTTGGAGGGTCGGTCTGGGGCTGTTCGGCCTCGGTCCGTGACGACGCATTGTTAAGAGACGCCTTCCAGGAGCGGGAGGCCGCGTACACAAGACTCGCCCATGCGATGACCGCCTACTGTGCGATCAAACATCCCTCGTTGGAAGCCAGACAGGCTTGCGAGGTTGATAAGCGCCTAGAACTCCTGCACATCCGTCAGCTCAATGATGAGGAAGCAAGCCGGCTTTCCAACGGTCTGATTCGTCCGCCTTGGTTGCCTGGCACGGGGGAAGGCGGGACGTTCCCCCGGATCAGGTGTGAGCGTGCCGGTGGACAGACGACCTGCCAGCGATTGTCCCTGGCCTTTGCGGAAGGCCAGATCAACTAGCCCTGCGATCCGAGCGCCGACCGATCCGTCAGTACACTTGATTGTGCGGTAATTGGCTTCGATACTGGCGCCCCAGTTGATCCGCTTCGTCGGCCGCCGCCCACACCTCCTTTGCCATCTCCCGGCTTCGCTTCGCCTGTTCGGAGTCTGGGCCACCCTGTTTGGCGTGCCACTGCGCTTCAAACTCCAGCCGTTGGGCCAAGGCGCTGAGCTCCGCCGCCTGCAGGCGGTAGCGGAACGCTAAGTCGCCCGGATCTTTTGAGACGGCCGCGGCCGGCGTGATGGTGCGTTCGTCGGAGCCTGTCGCGCAGCCTACCGCGACTGTGGCCAGCAGGAACAGGCCGCTTCCGAGGAGAAAAGATTGCATTCTCATGGCGTGCCCTCCTTATCGTCTACAGGTCACCGGACCTATGTATTTATTGTACTCCTATCTCTCGGCTGTGTGCATGGGCTCAGCCTGCGCCCCCCACAGGGCTTTATCGCAGCCTCGTCTGTGGCTAGGCAAGGGGCGAAGCAGGATCGAGACAGCCGCTGAGAAAACCTCTTGACAGAGTCGGTTTGAACGGACTATAAGCCGTGCGTCCGTGCAACCGTGAGGAAAAAGGACGAGGGGGTCCTTCCTCACACAGCACGGGTAAAACGAGAGTGAAGGACAATGGCGTCCTTGTGGTCCATATCGGACCGGAAGGGCGTTTTTTTTTGCCCAAGGCCCTCCGGTCTATTGCGCGGCGAACCGTTCATAGACACGGAGGAGGGCATGGAATTTAGGAGGCACAGATGGGGAAGCATCAGCCTGGCGTTGCTCGCGATCACGCTCTTTGTGATTGCATCGCCTGTGTTGGCACAAGAGCAGAAGGCTGGCAGTTCGAAGGTAGAGCAGCCGGCGGAAGAGGCTGAGGGGGGAGGGCGGCTGCTCCGGAAGGAGGAGGCCGGCACGCACCTCTGCGCCGGCTGTCTCAGCGCTCTCTACACGGAGGGGAGCAAGGGAACGATCACGCCCTACGGGCGCATCGAGCTGGATGCGATCTACAGCAGCCGGAACAACAACCCGCTGGACCCGGCTCAGTTCAACGGGTACGCGACGGCGGCGGGCAAGAACAGCAACTCGTCCAGTACACTCAACCCGCGGTACAGCGTCCTCGGCATCCGGGCTGACCGCACCGACGGAAAACACACTCTCACAGGCGTGGTCGAAATGGATTTCTACGGCGAGAAGGATATCGCCGGCAGCGTGCTGCCACGCTTGCGTCTCGCCTATTTGCGGTACACCACCGGCGCTGCCAGCCTGACGGTGGGCCAGGACTGGACGTCGATCATGGCGCTGCACCCGGACCTGATTGACTTCTCGATTATGGGCTATGGTGGCAACCTCTGGCAACGTATTCCGCAGGTCACGCTGCGGTATCAGTTCAATGAGAAGCTGGAGGGACTGGTCACGGTCATGCGGTTCGAGCGCGGGCTATACGCGATTGGGGGGCAACGGCAGGTGCGGCCGGATTACAGAACTCCGGGTGCGCAGGTCGGACAAGGGGACAACCCTGCACAATCTTCTAACGATGCGTTCAGCGATCCGGTCCAGCAGCCCTACTACGGGACCAGGCTCGCGTACAACAAGGATGGGATGCTCCTGGCGGTCAGCGCCGGCTACCGCTACTACCGGTCCGCACCCAGGACTGGGACCAACGCATCGGCCTTTGGGAGTGGAACCTTTCAGTCCGGCAAGGACATCAACTCGTACCTCATCGGGACCGAAGTGGTTCTGCCTCTTACAAAGACCCTGAAGTTCTCAGGCGAGTTGGCCTATAGCCAGGCGTTGGGACAGGAGTTCTTTCGGTTCGGACAGGACTTGAATCTGACGACCGGCATGCCGATCCGAACCGTCGTCGGCTGGGGCCAGCTCAGCTACGCGCCCGTCAAAGGCTATACGTTCCTGGCCGGTTACGGGATCGATAACCCGAACGACAACGATCTGAGAGGGAGCACCTCCAACGTTGACACGCAATACCTCAAAAACCAACGGATGTACCTGACAACGGTCAAGCAGATCTGGGCCGACTTCTACCTGGGGGCGGAGTTCCAGAATCTCTGGACCCAGTGGACGACCCAGGAACGGTTCTCCGGGCAACAGTACAACCTGTCGGCTTGGTACAACTTCTGAGAGTAGACGACAAGTCACTCGGACTCACGTGAAAGGAGCCGTGACCATGAAACCCATAATCGATCGCAATGAGACGCAAGTTGAGAACGGAGAATCCCGGCGTGATTTCTTGGTGAAAGGCACGAAGGCGGCGGCCGGGTTGGGCGCGGCGGCATTGCTGGGCAACCTCGGCCACTGGGCCTTGTCGTACGCGGCGGACAAGGAGCCGATCAAGATCGGCGTGCTCCATTCGCTGAGCGGAACGATGGCGATCAGCGAAGTCTCCCTCCGTGATGTCGTGCTGATGGCGGTGGAAGAGATCAACGCCAAGGGGGGAGTGCTGGGTCGCAAGATTCAGCCGGTGGTGGTGGACCCGGCTTCGAACTGGGACCTGTTCGCCGAAAAGGCCAAGCAGTTGCTGCTGCAGGACAAGGTCGCGGTGGTGTTCGGCTGCTGGACCTCGGTGAGCCGGAAGTCGGTGTTGCCCGTCTTTGAGAAGAACAACGGCCTGCTGTTCTATCCTGTCCAGTACGAAGGCGAGGAATGCTCGCGCAACGTGTTCTATACCGGCGCGGCGGTCAACCAACAGGCAGTGCCGGCCGTGGAATATCTGATGAGTAAGGAAGGGGGCGGATTCAAGAAGTTCTATCTGTTGGGCAGCGACTACGTGTATCCTCGCACGACAAACAAGATCCTCCGCGCCATGCTCTTGGCCAAAAAGGTGCCGCCCGCCAACATCATGGAGGAATACACGCCGTTTCACCATCAGGATTACCAGACCATCGTGGGCAAGATCAAAAAGTTTGCTGCGGGAGGCGGGGCCTGCGTCATCAGCACGATCAACGGCGACAGCAACGTCCCGTTCTATAAAGAGTTCGCGAATCAGGGACTGCGGTCGGAGGACGCGCCGATCATGGCGTTCAGTGTCGCGGAGGACGAACTGCGCGGCATGGACACGACGGCGCTGGTCGGCCATCTGGCCGCCTGGAACTACTACCAGAGCGTGGATACGCCCCAGAACAAACAGTTCGTCGCGAACTTCAAGGCGTACTGCAAGAAACACAACCTGCCGGACGGCGACAAGCGTGTGACCGACGATCCGATCGAAGCGGCATATTTCGGCGTGTATGTCTGGAAGCAGGCGGTCGAGAAAGCTGGCGCAACCGCGGTTGATGCGGTGCGTAAGGCGGTCTACGGCCAGGAGTTCCTTGCTCCGGGCGGCAAGATCAAAATGGATGAAGCCAATCACCATACCCATAAGCCAGTCCTGATCGGGGAAATTCTGAAGGATGGCCAATTCAAGATCGTGTCACGGTCGAAGGGATTAGTGAAGCCGGAGCCCTGGAGCGAATACACGAACCCTGACAAGGGGTGCGATTGGATCAAGCACCAGGGGACGTACCAGAAGAAAGCCTGATCGGAAGCAGAGGACTTCGTGCTGATCGTCCCGGCCGTTGACGACTCGAAAGACTATGCTCGCACAACGAATACGATAGGAGATTCAAGGAAGGAGATCCTCAATGCGGACGCAAAAAGTTGTTCGGATGATTGTGGCTCTGGGTTTTGTTTGGGTCATGCAGGGTTGTGTGAGTGCTGGTACGAACCCGCAGCAATGGATTGAACAGAAAGACCATGCTTCGCTGGCAAACTATTATGGGCAAGAGGCGCAACGTCTTAGCGAGAAAGCCAAGCATTGGATGGATGTGGCGGAGTTCTATGAAAAGCATCCTGATGTATCGATGGGCAAACTTACGGCTGCCGAGCACGCTGCTCACTGCCGAGCGATTGCGGAGGATTATAAGAAGGCGGCGGCCGAGGCTGATGCGCTTGCGACAGAACATCGTCAGCAGCGCCCACACGGGATGGTGAATTAGGAACCTGTCATGGCAACACTCAGTTGGCTGCTGGCCTTCTTGTTAATGGGTAGCCTCGGATTGGCGGCGGAGGGTCCAGAAGCAGATCCTCCGCCGGCTGATCTCCAACGGGCGCTGGCCGATTTAACAAGTGAAGATCCAACCGTGCAGGAGGCGGCGGTCAATACACTGACGGCTACCGACGATCCCGGTCTGTTGCCAAGGCTGGAAGCGGTACGGGCGAATGCCGATCGGGGTGTACGGCTGGCGATCAAACCCGTCATCGACCTGCTCTGGAATAAAGCCAAGCTGTCCAGCCCTATGGCTGATGAACGCCGGTCGGCGGCGACCGACCTGGGCATGCTCGGCAAACCGGTCACGATCCATTGGTTGGAAGCGGCGCTCTCTCGAGAACCTGACCGATGGGTCCGATACACCATCGAAGAATCGATCAACCTCATCAAACTGTCGCAGGATGACCCGGTCGCGCAGGCTGCCGCCGCCGCAAAGCTTGGCGAGTTGCGCAGCCAAAACGCGGTCCCGGCCTTGAAAGAACTGGCGAGTGGTGCTTCGACGCGCTCAGCAGAAGGCGGGCCGCAAGCCCAGCAAGTCTTGGTCGCCCGCGCCGCCAATGAGGCCATCGAACGCATCGAAGCCTGGGGGGCATGGACCAGCGCGATCGAGACGGTCTTCCGAGGCATCAGCCTCAGCTCCATCCTCCTGTTGATGGCGCTGGGTCTCGCCATCATCTTCGGCCTGATGGGAGTGATCAACATGGCCCACGGCGAATTGATGATGCTGGGGGCCTACGCAACCTTTCTCATGCAGGAAGGCTTTAAGGCCTATCTGCCCACGCATCTGTTCGACTACTATTTCCTATTCGCGCTGCCCTTTTCTTTCCTCGTGGCGGGAGCCTTCGGGTTGTGTCTCGAGGCCACACTGATCCGCTTTCTGTACGGCCGTCCGCTGGAGACCTTGCTGGCGACCTGGGGGGTCAGCCTGATCCTGATTCAAGCCGCACGAGTCTATTTCGGCGATCTTACCTCGGTCGTGGCGCCCAGTTGGCTGAGCGGGGGCGCCCAGGTCATGGTCGGTGTCCAACTTCCTTATAACCGGCTGTTCATCATCGCGTTGGCCATGGCCTCCGTTGCCATCATTTACTTGGTCCTGTTTCGCTCCACCATCGGGCTCAAGGTCAGAGCGGTCATGCAGAACCGCGACATGGGAGCCTGCCTCGGTATTCCGACCAGGAAGGTGGACGCGTACACCTTTGCGTTCGGGTCGGGATTGGCGGGACTGGCTGGCTGCGCCTTGACGCTGGTTGGAAACGTCGAGCCCGGCCTGGGGCAAAACTACATCGTGGATTCCTTTATGGTGGTGGTCACCGGCGGCGTCGGCAAATTGGCCGGCACCATTGTGGCCGCTCTCGGGATCGGCGGTCTGAATAAACTCTTGGAGCCGGCATTCGGCGCGGTGTACGGCAAGGTGTTGATCCTGCTCCTCGTCATTCTGTTCCTCCAACGCCGGCCGTCCGGCCTCTTCGCGATCAAAGGGCGGCAGGCCGAAGCTTAGTCGTCAGAGCGGCTTCCTGGAGACGCTGACAGTGAGTTTCGATCCTCCGAATCGGCGAACGAATAGCCAGAACCTCGGGTTCTGGGCGGCCGGCTTCATTCTTCTGGCGGTTTTGCCGCTCCTGAACGCGTTTCCAGCGCCAGATGCCTGGTATCAGGTTTCAGATTTCACGCTGAACCGGTTCGGCAAGTTCCTGGCCTATGCCATCCTTGCGCTAGGCCTCGACCTGATCTGGGGCTATACCGGCATCCTCAGCCTTGGGCACGGCGTGTTCTTCGGGCTTGGCGCGTATGCCATCGGGATGCATCTGATGCTGTCCATCGGCACCGAAAGCGTCTATGGCAGCACCCTTCCGGATTTCATGGTCTGGAACCAGGTCAAAGAATTGCCGTTATTCTGGAAGCCGTTTTACAGCTTCTGGTTCGCGGCCGCAGCGGCGATCCTGATCCCGACGATCTTCGCCACCATGTTCGGGTTCCTGGCATTCCGGAGCCGAATCCGAGGGGTCTATTTCGCCATCATCACGCAAGCGTTGGCTCTGTCGGCGTGGCTGGTGTTCAACCGGAACGAGACAAACCTTGGCGGCACAAACGGATTAACCGACTTCAAACAGGTGCTGGGATTCCGGCTGAGCGAACCAGGAACGCAGCGGGCCCTGTACCTCTTGACGGTCATCAGCCTGGGCGCGGCATATCTGTTGTGCCGTTGGATCACTCAGTCCCGGACGGGGAAAGTTCTGGTGGCAATCCGCGACAGTGAACAGCGAGTCCTGTTTTCCGGCTATTCTCCGGCCAACTACAAGGTCTTCGTCTTCGTGGTCTCGGCGGCCTTGGCCGGGCTCGCCGGCGCCCTCTATGTCCCGCAGGTCGGCATCATCACGCCAAGCCAAATCGGAGTGCTCCCATCCCTGGAGATGGTGATTTGGGTGGCGGTCGGCGGAAGGGGTACCTTGATCGGGGCGGTGCTCGGTGCGATCGGAGTCAACTGGGCGCGCAGCAGCTTGACAAATCATTTCCCGGACCTGTGGCCGTTCTTCCTGGGCGGCTTGTTCGTGGCGGTCGTGCTCTTGGTACCCCAGGGACTGGTGGGTCTGGTACAGCAGGCGCGCGACAGATGGGCGAAGCGGGGTTCGCACCGGCTGACACTGGCGCCGGGAAGCCGGGAAGCACAGTAGAGGGTCAAGTGTCGGACGGCACGCCTCGCGGATCGATCATTTATCTGGAAGCAGTCACCGTTGATTTCGACGGGTTCAAGGCTCTCCGCAATCTTAACTTCCTCGTCGACTATCAGGAGCTCCGTGTGGTCATCGGACCCAATGGCGCCGGCAAGACGACCCTGCTCGATGTCATCTCTGGAAAAGTAAAGCCCGTGACGGGGCGGGTGATCTTCGGCAAAGACACCGATCTCATCGGCATGCGGGAAGATGAGATCACCGCGCTCGGAATCGGGCGGAAATTCCAAACCCCCTTGGTCTATTCCAACCTCACGGTCTGGGAAAACCTCGATCTGTCGCTTCGGAGAAAGAGCAAGGGAGTATTCGCCACACTGATATCCCGCTCCACCCCCTCCGAGACCGCCAGAATTCTGGCGACCCTGGAGACTATCGGTCTCGGCGAGAAGGCCGGTAGCCGGGCAGGCGCGCTGTCGCATGGTGAGAAGCAGTGGCTCGAGATTGGCATGGTGCTCCTTCAGGACCCGGTTCTCCTGTTGATTGACGAGCCGGTTGCCGGCATGACGGAACAGGAAACGGAACAGACCGGTCTCTTGTTGCAGTCCCTGGCGGATCGCCACTCCATCATCGTCATCGAGCACGACATGGAGTTCGTGCGCCAGATCGCCCGGACCGTGACGGTCATGCACGAAGGCGCCGTCTTGTGCGAGGGGTCCGTCGAGAAGATTCAAGCCGATCCCCGCGTGGTGGAAATTTACCTGGGCCGGCAGAAAGAAGGGCATGCTGCGTCTCGATAGCCTCAACGTCTTCTACGGCGAAAGCCATATCTTGCGAAACGTCTCTCTGGAAGTCGGCGCCGGAGAGGTGGTCTGCCTGATGGGCCGCAACGGCGTCGGCAAGACCACCTTGCTTAAGACCATCATGGGTCTGTTGCGTCAGCGCACGGGACAGATCGTCTTCGAGGCGGCTGATATCTCGGAGGAACGCACCGAGCGGAGAGTAAGGCGGGGACTGGCGTACGTGCCGCAGGGGCGGGAGATCTTTCCGCACCTCACCGTCAAAGAAAATCTTCGCCTGGGCATTGAAGTGCGCCGCGGGCCGGAAGAGGCCTCCTCTGAATCGGCCGCGGTCGAGGAAATCTTTACGCTGTTTCCAAAATTGAGAGACCTGCTGGAACGCCCCGGGGGCGTATTAAGCGGAGGGGAACAGCAGCAATTGGCTATCGGCCGGGCGCTGCTGTCCCGTCCGAAGCTGCTCTTGTTGGATGAACCGACGGAGGGGATTCAGCCCTCCATCGTGACCCAGATCGAGGAAGTCATCGAAGGATTCAAGGCAGACAGGCGCTTCGCTATCCTGTTGGTTGAGCAATACATGGAATTTGCGGCTCGGCTCGCCGACCGGTACGTCATTATGGCCAAAGGGGCCATCGTCGCCTCGGGGTCTACCTCGGAGTTGAGCGAAGAACAGGTCAAGCAACACTTGATTGTGTAGGGACCAGACTCGTCGGCCTCCTACCATCGTTCCTGTCAGGTTTGCGACAATTTTGTCGGTTTTTCGTTTACAGAGCGCTGGGCGGCCGTCGCAATCCGGCGAGAGAAAAGGGAGTTGAACGTGGAGTTTCCGGGCGCGATTATTGCCTCGTGCGTCTTAGGGATTACCGGAGCCGGAGGGGAACCCTGCCCAAAAACCTCCTCATCGTTGACGACGATCCAGACATCCAGTTGCACCTCCGAAGGCATCTCGAGGCGCAGGGGTATAGGGTCTATAGTATCGGCAATGGGCGCGAGGCACTGGAAGCGCTTCTGTGCGCCAATTACGATGGGATGCTTCTTGACCGTCATCTGCCCCTGCGAGGCGGCCTCGATGTGTTGAAAACGGCACGAGGCCTTGGGGTTCGGCTGCCCGTGCTCTTGATGAACTCGGCGGTCTCCGAGATCAATGAAGACCAGGTCGTTGGCTTAGGGGCACGCGGCTGGGTGGAGAAGCCCTTTGATTTGAAGCAGGTTGACCAATGGGTCAGGCACTGGGTCGGCCCGCCTTAGGTTCTCTCGCTCAGACTCCTTCCTGCCATCGCTCCCATCCTCGGACCGTTCCAGATTGCTCCGCAGAAGTTTGAACCGGAGGCGCTGCTGTGCTAACCTGCCGCGCTCGCCCGTGAGGCCAGGCCAGGGAAGACAAAAAGACAAGCAGAGGCCAGTCGTATGCATCTGACACCAAGAGAGCAAGAAAAGCTCTTGATCTATGTGGCGGGTCTACTGGCGCGGGACCGCAAAGCCAGAGGATTGAAGCTGAACCATCCCGAGGCGGCCGCCTACCTGACCGCTGCGATCCTGGAAGGGATTCGGGAAGGGCGATCGGTGTCCGATCTGATGAGTTACGGGGCCACGCTACTGACACGCGACGATGTCATGCCTGGTGTGCCGGAGATGCTGCCGGAACTTCAGGTCGAAGGAACCTTCACAGATGGAACTAAATTAGTTACGGTTCATCAACCAATTAGATAGGAAACTAGAAGTATATGGTTAACGCAACTATGCCGTGGTTTGCATTGATCGACGGGCATGGCATGAAAGCGAAGTCCAGCCCAGCGTATGAAAAAGAAATCTAAGAAAGAGCGCACAAAAGCTCAGCCCAAGGTCCACGTGAAGGTTCGGACCAAGGCCCCTGTAGCCAGCAGGATGGAAGTAGCTGCTGTCATCCCCGGTGAGGTAATCCTGGGCAAGGGAGACATTATCACGTTCCAGGGGCGAGCGACCGTGGATCTGACTGTGTCGAATGTCGGTGACCGGCCGATTCAGGTCGGGTCTCACTGTCACTTCTTCGAGGTGAACCGTGCTCTGCGCTTTGACCGGGAGAAAGCTTTCGGATTTCGACTGTCTATTCCGGCCGGCACGGCGGTCCGGTTCGAGCCGGGGGAGGCAAAGCGCGTGACGCTGGTCGCCATGGGGGGAAACCGCGTTGCCTATGGCATCAACGGTCTTACCAATGGTCGGCTGGACGATTCTCAAGTTAAGGCTGCCGCGATGCGCCGCGCCGCTGAACAGGGATTCGTCGTTAACCGTTAAACGCGATTACCGATTCACAAACAACGATGATGACGGCTTCATGAAAATACCTCGTCGCCAATATGCCGACCTTTACGGCCCGACAGCCGGCGATCGCATTCGCTTGGCCGATACGGAATTGATCGTCGAGGTCGAGAAAGACCTGACCACGCCGGGCGAAGAGGCCAAGTTCGGGGGAGGGAAGGTCATCCGTGACGGGATGGGACAGTCGCCTGCCGCGACGAGGGCCGGCGGGTCCCTGGACTTAGTGATTACGAACGCGGTCATCCTGGATTACTGGGGCATCGTCAAGGCGGACATCGGGGTCAGGGATGGACGTATCGTAGGGATCGGCAAGGCCGGCAATCCTGATCTGATGGACGGCGTGACCCAGGGGATGGAAATTGGTCCCGGCACGGAGGTGATCTCGGCTGAAGGAAAAATCATCACGGCTGGCGGCATTGACACCCACATCCACTTTATCTGTCCGCAGATCATCCACGAAGGCGTGTCCGCCGGCCTCACCACCTTGATCGGCGGAGGCACAGGCCCGGCGACCGGCACCAACGCGACCACCTGCACTCCAGGCGCATGGAATATCGCCAGGATGCTGGAAGCGGCCGAGGGCTTCCCGACCAACCTGGGGTTTCTCGGCAAGGGTAACGCGTCCCTCCCCGGTGGGCTGAACGAGCAGATCGAGGCGGGCGCGATCGGGCTCAAGTTGCACGAAGACTGGGGGACGACACCGGCGGCCATCTCGATGTGCCTAGACGTCGCGGATCGGTATGACGTGCAGGTGGCGATCCACACGGACACGATCAACGAAGCAGGATTCGTAGAGGACAGCATCAAGGCCTTCACGGGAAGGACCATCCACACCTACCACACAGAAGGCGCCGGCGGCGGCCACGCGCCGGATATCATCCGCGTGTGTGGGGAGCCGAACGTCCTGCCCTCCTCCACGAACCCGACCATGCCGTTCACCGCCAATACAATGGATGAGCACCTGGATATGCTGATGGTCTGCCACCATTTGAACGCGCGGGTGCCGGAAGATATCGCGTTCGCCGAATCCCGGATCCGACGCGAGACGATCGCTGCGGAGGACATCCTGCACGATATGGGAGCGATCAGCATCATGTCCTCGGACTCCCAGGCCATGGGGCGGGTCGGGGAGGTGATCATCAGGACCTGGCAGACGGCTCACAAGATGAAAGTCCAGCGGGGGCAGTTGTCACCGGAGGGGAAGCTGGCGAAGCAACCGCATGACAACTTCCGGGCGAAACGGTATGTGGCCAAGTACACAATCAACCCGGCCATTACTCATGGGATCGCTCATGAGGTCGGTTCAATCGAGGTCGGCAAGTTGGCCGATCTGGTGCTCTGGCGTCCAGCGTTCTTCGGGGTCAAGCCGGAGATGGTCGTGAAGGGGGGGTTCCCGGTGGTGGCGGCCATGGGCGATCCCAACGCCTCGATCCCGACCCCGCAGCCGGTCCTCACCAGGCCCATGTTCGGAAGTTTCGGGAGAGCGCCTTTCAGCACCAGCCTGACCTTCGTGTCGCAGGCAGCACTGGATCGTGAAGTGGCTCGTTCGCTGGGCTTGCAAAAGAAAGTGGCGGCCGTGAAACGTTGTCGGGGCATCGGGAAGCGCGACCTCAAGTTGAACGACGCGCTCCCGCACATGGAAGTGGACCCGGAGACCTACGAGGTCCGGGCTGACGGGCTTCTCTTGAAGTGCGAGCCGCTGGCGCTGCTGCCCATGGCACAGCGGTATTTCCTCTTCTAACCCATCGCCCCTCGCCTTGCCTCTACGGACATGACTACGCTCACATTGCTGCGTGGACTCCGGTTCGTGGACAGCTTCTTCCCGTCCGGCGGCTACGCGTTTTCATCAGGGCTTGAAACCGCGGTCCAGCAGGGAGCGGTGCGACACGCGGACGACCTCAATCGCTACGTGACAACATTCCTGACCCAGGGGACGGCTCGTTGTGACGCCGTGGCTGTCTCAATGGCGCATGCGGCCGCGACCTCTAGCGATCTGAGTCGCGCGCTGAACGCCGACCATGAACTGGAGGCGATCAAGACTTGTCAGGAAATCCGTGCCGCGAGCCGGCAGATGGGACGGCAGGTCATGCGGGTCGCCGGGGAGCAACGGTCTGGAGACCCTGCCATCTTGACCGGCTTCAGGGCCAGGGTTGACGCAGAAGAGACGTCCGGTCATCTTGCTGTCTGCCTCGGTCTCATCTTAGGAAACCATGGATGGAGCCGTCGTGACGCAATCGCTGTGTACCTGTATCAGACCGCGATCGGGTTCGCATCGGCCGCGCTAAAACTGATGCCGATCGGACAGCACACCACCCAGCGGCTTCTGGAGGGCTGGCTTCCACTGATCGACCACCTGAGCCGTGAAGCCGAACAGCAGCTCCGGATGAGCTGCTGGACGCCGCTCCATGACATCTACGCGATGCGGCAAGCCCGGCTGACCAGCCGGTTGTTCAGATCATGAGCCAGGCGCCGCACCAGCACCATGGGCACACGCACGACCCCCAGCCCGTTGCCGGCTACGATCAGGCGCCGCGTCGGTCCAGGATTGCAGGGGTTATGGTGATCGGCATCGGCGGGCCGGTCGGGTCCGGCAAGACCGCCCTGGTCGAGGCGCTATGCCGGAAGCTCTGCGAGCGGTACAGCCTGGCGGTCGTCACCAACGACATCTTCACGAAAGAGGACGCGGAATTTCTCACACGGCGCGGGGTGCTGCCGTCCGAACGGATTACTGGCGTGGAAACAGGCGGCTGTCCGCACACGGCGATCCGGGAGGATGCCTCGCACAACCAGGAGGCGATAGATGATCTGGTCAAACGGTTCCCCGATGTAGATCTGATCTTCGTCGAGAGCGGCGGCGATAACCTCGCGGCAACCTTCAGCCCGGAACTGGTGGACCGCGTGATCTACGTCATTGACGTGGCGGCGGGCGATAAGATCCCGCGCAAAGGCGGCCCGGGCATTACACGATCAGACCTGCTGGTCATCAATAAAATTGACCTGGCCCCTCACGTCGGCGCCGATCTCTCGGTGATGGACCGGGACAGCAAGCGCATGCGTGGCGATCTTCCGTTTATTTTTACCAATCTGCTGACCGGGCACGGGTTGGATCATGTGGTGGAGTGGGTGGGGAGACGGTTAGACCATGATCGGCTCTGATGCGCAAGACAGGATCGCCGCTGTTGGTCGAGTCGGTGAACTGGATCTGGACTATGTTCGGCGGGGGCACGACACGATCCTGGTCCGTTCCCGCTGTTGCAGCCCCTGGCATCTCGGCCCGCCCATCACTCTCGACGACACTGGCTGCGCGTACACGTTGCTGCTCAATCCGTCGGGTGGCCTGGTCGGTGGAGATCGGCTTTCCGTGACGGCAACGGTAGGACCGAATGGTCACGTGATCTTCTCGACGCCGTCCGCCAACCGAATTTACCGGTCAGCAGCCAAGGCCACCGTCCAGGCCGTCACCATCAACGTGGGCACCGGCGCCATTGTGGAATGGGTCCCGGACGTGGTCATACCCTTTGCCGGCTCCCGGTTTCACCAATCCATCCACGTCACACTGGAACGTGGCGCCACGGCTCTAGTCTGGGATGCGATCGCCTCGGGAAGGATTGCCCGAGAGGAACGGTGGGCTTTCACCGAGCTCCGAAATGAAATCGAGATCACGACAGCATCCGGGGCTTCGGTGCTGGAACGCTATCATCTCGGACCGCCCTCTGTGGCAGCGGACATGAAGGCCTGGAACTATGTCGGCTCTCTTTATCTGATCGGCGACTCAATAGCCATCGGCACTTGGAAGGAGCTAAAAGACCGCCTGGCCGCGGCGCTCGATGAACAACCAGCGCAGCTCTTGGGAGGTATCTCGGAGCCGGCAGCGCCGGGACTGGCCATCAAATTAGTAGCCCGCTCAGCAGGGACTCTGCAGGAGACCTTTCAAAAACTCTGGCAAGAGGCGCGCGCTCGGCTCTGGGGACTGTCAGTACCCGATCTCAGAAAATACTGAGCTTGGCGAGGAAGAGAAAATCAGGTCGGGGAGACCGGCGCCGGCTCGACCACCGTCAGCGTGCCGCGCATGATCGGGTGCAATCGGCATTGGTACGGGTACCGGCCCGGGGGCAGGCTGCGGATGGTATAGCTGCCGTCCGGCGGGATGGATCCCGAGTCGAACAGGCAGCGCCCGCCGGTGAAGCAGTTGTCATGGGTGATGGTGTGGTAGGTCGCCGTCGGATTCTCCCACCGGATCGGGGTCCCGGCGGACACGACCGCGCTCGCCGGCAGGTAATACGGGGAGACGCTTTCCAGCGTGATGCGGAAGGACGGATGCGATGCGGCACCGCTCAGGCCGGCCCCCAGCAGGGCCGCCCCGGCGATCAGGACCGCCGTTGCGTATGCCCTTGTCATGGTGGAAAATCTCTTCATAATTCTTTAGAGACAGGATCGGGCCAAAGGATTCGCTATTCGGAGCTCCCCAGCATGTCGTCGATCAGGGGGCGGTTGAGGTCCGTGCAGCCGGGGCAGATCGCGTCGAACAGCGCCTCGTGATCCGCCACGTAATTGCGGGCGTCAGCCAGTTTGTCCGTCTGGACGTGGTCATAGCAGGTCTCGCACAGCATCATGAGCCCGCGCATGACCGACACCGTTTTCCGACCCGAGCTTCCGTGCATGTGCTCCTGAAGAATTCTATCCAGGCCCGCGCCCCGCCGCAACCATCCGGAAGTACTACGGCGAGAGCGAGTCCCGTTCCACCGGCCCCAAGGCCGAAGCCGGCTGAATCACGGGGTACAGAGCGACCGCCGCCGCCGAGGCGGCCGCATAGGCTAGAAAATCCCAGGGATCGAACCCGTCACCGATCAAGGCCCGTCCCAGGAAAAACGACCGGACCCATTCCAGCCAGGGATGCCGGCTCAGCTGGAGGACCTCCAGCAGGCTGGTGAGCACGAAGACCCCTGCAGCCAGTCCGACGATCGGCAAGCTGCGAACGAGCGCCTTCAGCAAAAAGATCCAGAAGAGCACGTAGCAGACCGCGCCGGCGTAGGCCTGGACCCAGGCTTCTCCCGGCCCCTGGTACCATTTGGTCGCGAATCCCAGCGGGATCAGGAGAGCGACAAAGGCGAGCAGCCGAACGCGGGAGGAGCCAGCCGACACCCCGGCCGTCATCGGGAAGCCGGTCTGTCCTCGGCCCCGTAGAGCGTGGCGGCCGATGCGTCCACGATCCGGATCAGCACGACCGCGCCGGGTATGGTCCGGGGGTCGGACTTGTCCCAGACCACCGTCGTATTGCCGTCGGTGCGGCCCATCCACTGCGCGGCCGACTTTTTCGCGTCGCCCTCGACCAGGACGTCCGCCGAGGTCCCGATCAGGTCCCGGTTCTTGCCGAGCGAGATGCCGCGCTGGAGCTCCACCAGGCGGTTCACCCGCTCGGACTTCACGGCCTCCGGCACATCGTCGGGGTACTGCCGCGCGGCGATCGTGTGCTTTCGCTCGGAATACTTGAAGATGAACGCCGCATGGTAGGCCACGTCCTCCATGAGACGGACGGTGTCCGTGAAGTCCCGGTCGGTCTCGCCGCAGAACCCCGCTATGACGTCCGTGGTCAAGGCGATGTTTCCGCGCCGACGGATGTCCTCGACGAGCGCCAGGTATTCCCCCCGCGTGTAGGTACGGTCCATCCTCTGGAGGATCCGGTCACTGCCGGACTGGACGGGGAGATGGATGTGCTTGGAGATCTTCGGATGGCCGGCGACCGCATCCAGTAGGTCCGGCGGGAAGTCCTTGGGATGGGGGGAGGTGAACCGCACGCGCGCCAGGCCGGGCACGTCCGCGACCGCCGCGATGAGCCGGGCGAAGTTCCAGTCGCCGAACCGGTAGGAATTGACGTTCTGCCCGAGCAGGGTGACCTGCTTGTAGCCCCGCGCCGCCAGATGCTCGGCCTCGCGGAGGATGCCCTCGGGATCGCGCGACCGTTCCCGCCCGCGCGTGTACGGCACGACGCAGAACGTGCAGAAATTGTCGCACCCCCGCATCACCGCGATCCAGGCATTGATGCCCTCGGCCCGCTCGGGAAGAATGTCCTCGTAGGTCTCATACTCCGAGAGCTCCACGGCGTAGCCTTTGGCGCCCGACTGCAGGGCGTCGCGGAGCAGCCCGCCCAGCCGTCGGTACGCATCCGGCCCCGCCAGCACGTCCACGAGCGGCTCCTGCTCGACCAGCTCCTTCTTGAGGTTCTGCGCCATGCAGCCGAGGACCCCGACCACGAGCTGGCGCTGCTTCTTGACCGCCTTCAATTCGGCCAGGTGCCCGTAGACGCGGTTGTGGGCGTGCTCGCGGATTGCGCAAGTGTTCATCAGGACGATATCGGCCCGGTCCCGCTCCTCCGTGAAGACAAACCCCTCAGCCTTGAGCAGCGAGCGCACGAGTTCCGTGTCGTACTCGTTCATCTGGCACCCGAACGTCTCGATGTGCACGCGATAGGGGGACCGGGGCCGGACGAGCGGGATCATGGGCAGTCTGCCTCCTGGAGGATTCCGCAGGGCGCCGGCGCCAGGCTCCCCACGGCGAGGCCATCCATCGCGCCGGCGATCGTCACGGGCTCCAGGCGATTCGCGAGGTGCCGCGGGCTCGCGACGCCGACGCGAATGTAGTTGTCCGTGAGGCCCGTCCATCGTCCCTGGGCCTGATCCTCGAACAGGACAGGCAGCGTGCGGCCTGTGAACCGTTGGTAAAAAGCCAGCCGCTTCGCCCGGGAGATGCCGGCCAGCACCCGGCTGCGGCGGCTCACGACGGCCGGGGCGACCGCATCGCGCAGGCGGGCGGCAGCGGTGCCGGGACGCCTGGAGAAGCTGAAGACATGGAGGTACGCGAACGGCAGGTCGGCGACGGCCGAACAGGTAGTGCTGAAGGCCTGCTCGCCTTCGCCCGGAAACCCGACCATGAGATCGGTCCCCAGCGCGAGGTCGGGGATCATCGCCGCGGCCTTCTCGACCAGCGCGGCATATTCGCGCAGCGTATACCGGCGGTGCATCGCCCGCAGCAGCCCGTCGTCGCCGCTCTGCAGGGGGATATGGAGGTGCCGGCAGAGCTTCGAGGAAGCGGCCATGTGCGCCAGCAGCTCCTCGGAGATCGTGGACGGCTCGATCGAGGAAATCCGGATGCGCTCGATTCCCTCGATGGCCTCCAGCCTCCGGATCAGCCCGAGCAAGGTGCACCCGTCGGCCGCGTACCGCCCGATGTTCACCCCGGTCAGGACGAGCTCGCGGTGCCCGCGCGCGGCCAGCTCCGCCGCCTCGCGGAGCACATCCCCGCTGTTCCGGCTCCGTTCCTGCCCCCTCGCGAACGGAATGATGCAGAACGAGCACATGAAGCCGCAGCCGTCCTGGATCTTGAGATAGGCGCGCGTCGTCTCGTAGTCGCCGGCGCCGGCCATCATGAACTCCGCATGCTCGATCCGTCTCGTGTGGAGCACGTGCGGCGCCGGCTGCTTGTGGAGCGCGGCCGGATCGGGCAGGTAGTCCGGGAGCGCCATCTTGAACTGGCTGCCCAGGATGAGATCAATGCCCGCGAGCCGGCGCAGCGACTCGACCCCGGTCTGGGCATAGCACCCGGTCACTGCGACAAAGGCCCCGGGGGAGCGGCGAAGGGTGCGGCGGATCGCATAGCGGCAGTCCCGCTCCGCCTCTTCCGTGACCGAGCAGGTGTTCAGCACCAGGAGGTCCGTGGGCTGCCCATAGTCCACGAGCCGGTAGCCTTTTGCCTGCAGACGGTCGGCCAGGATCGCGCTCTCGGCCTGGTTGAGGCGGCAGCCAATCGTATGCACCGTGGCGGTCGGGAGGGAAGCGATCATAGCGGCGCCATTATAGGAGAGGGCCAGAGGGCGCAACAAGAGGTGGGGGCCCATACGCAGCATTGACATCAGGTGCGATCATGCCTAACATTCAGGCGTATGGCCAGTCACGCTTGCCGGGCGAGCGTCTCTTCCTCCTGGTCCCGTCTTCCCCTCTGCACGATCGTTATGGCCCTCACCCTGCTCGGCGCTCCCACCTCCGCTTCAACCGTGGAGACTCTTCCAGCCGAGCCGGACCTCAGCACCCGGATCGATGAATTGTACGACCACGAGGCCCGCCTGCTGCTCTTTCTCTATTCGTTGAAAGGCACCGGGGAATTCGACTACGTCGTGGGACGGTTCGTCCGGGAGCACGTCCGGGGGGAATACGGCAACCCGGTGTACTACACCGAGGTGAACCCCATGTTCTACTGGTGGAACCACACGATGTGGTCCGATCCCGAGCAGGATGGCGTGAACGGCAACGAGCGCGTCTATCTGGAGAACATCGACTTCGACAAGTCCCGCTACAAGCCCTGCCTCTTCAACGGACAGTCCTGCTAATCCCAAAAGAGTGATTCGTGATTGGTGATCGGTGAATTGGCTCCCTCATCACGAATCACTGATCACTTAATCACTCTCCCTCCAGTCCATGCCCTGACCCACGGCAGCAAGGCGAACGCCGGCAGCGCCAGCAGGCACGTCAAGGCAAAGTATGCGGCGTATCCGAAGTGCTCCGCGCCGGCGCCGGACAGGGCTCCCGCCACCACCCGGGTCAATCCGAAGAGTGCGCTCAAGAGCGCATACTGGGTGGCGGCGTGGGTCCGGCTGCAGAGGCTCATCAAGAAGGCCAGGAACGGCGCCGTGCCCAACCCGCCGCAAAACGATTCCACGACCGAGGCGCTGTACATCAAGACGGGCGCGGGGTTGATCGCTGCGGCCACATAAGCGAGGTTCGATCCCGCCTGGAAGATGCCGGTGACCCAGAGCGCGCGGAAGATGCCCCAGCGTTCCGTGAGCCCGCCTCCCAGGATGGCGCCGGCGACGGTGCTCACCACGCCGATGGTCCCCGGCACCAACCCGATCTCGACCGGCGTGAAGGCCCGGTCCACCCAGAAGGGTTTGATCATCGGCCCCAGTGCCATATCGCCGAGCTTGAAGGTCAGGATGAAGAGCGCCACGGCCGTTACCCCGGGCATTCCCCAGAAATCGCTCAGGGGCACTACCACGGCCTCCCGGAGCGAGCGCGGCCGCGCCTGGGCTCCGTCGGCTCCCAAGGCTTCTTCGGGGCTGCGGCTGCACGCCAGGGACAGCAGGCCGAGTCCAATGGCGGCGGCGCCCAGCGCCCAAGCCCAGCCGACGAACCCCGCCAACGCCACGATGAGGCCGCCGGAGACGATGAGCGCGATCCGGTAGGCCGTCACCCGCGCCGCGTTCCCGGGACCCAGCTCCCACTTGTCCAGCAGGCCGATCGTATAGGCATCGATCGCGATGTCCTGGGTGGCCGAGAGAAAGGCAAACGACAGGAGCAGGGCCCAGAATCCCGGCCCGATCGAGGTGGGATCGAGCAGCAACGCCACCAGAAGGGCCGCCGTCATCAGCACCTGGCAGCCGACGATCCAGGTCCGCCTTCGCCCCCAAAGATCGACGGCCGGGGCCCAGAGCCATTTCAGGGTCCAGGCCAGGCCGGCGACACTGAGCAACCCGATCTGGACGAGACTCACGCCGTGCAGGCGAAAATAGACCGGAAAGGCGTCGACCAGCAGACCGAACGGAAAGCCTTCGGCAAAATAGAGGACGCTGACCCAGAAGAGCTTTTTGCGGGTGGGCATGAGCCGGCGTGCGCCGCTCAGGGCTTCAAGCGCCGCTGAAGGAACAGCACGTAGGCCATCAACACCGGCATGGGCGCGAAGACGAACGGGACGAGCCAGACCCAGACGTTTTTCCCGCGCACCCGGGCCTGATCGTACATCCAGACGAAGAGCCAGATGACCAGCCCCGCATAGTTGAGGGTAATCCACCGGGTCGTGTGCATTTTCAACGTGCTCGCGCCGTCTGCTGGGCCGGAGTACAGGAAGATCACGAACAGCACCAGGAATGCGCTCAAAAGTCCGATCACGATGCGCTTGCTCCAGACGTACATGCCAGCCTCCCGATCAGGTTCGGTGCGCCATTGATGTGTATTGATGGATGGACGTGGTCGTCGGGCCTGGACGATACCCCAATCGCCCGACGAATACCAGGAGGTCATCTTGACTGGTCTTGCCGTCTCACCCACAATCACCGCGCGACGCGAGGAACCGCCTTGCCAATGAGTACGCGCACCTTGCTGGTCATCGTGATCTGCCTCTCCGCGGCGGTGGTCCTGGCCGCCACCAATCCCACGACCCAGGACTATGAAGGCTTCCTGGAGGCCACCGTTGCGCAAGAGGTGGCACGTCGGAGCCATCACCCGGCGTCCGACGAACGGGCAAGCATGATCAGGGCCCTGCTCGAGACGCTCCTGCAGGCGGTCATCAGGCCCAACACCGTCAGGCGCAACTACGGACTGTTCAGCCTCTTTGAAACGCGGATCCTGGACACCGACGTCCTGGTGCTCGGCGTGGGCACGGCGTTCTGGCCATTGAGCGGCGTGGAGGAGGCCATCCATCAAGTGGAGCACTTGGCGAAGGTGGGGCGACAGGCCGTCCCCGAATAAAAAACTTCCTCTGTGCGACGCAGCCTGCGTCGAATTGCACCGTCCTGCCTGTTGATAAATTCCCTTTTTCGCTCTGTGTAGTCCTCCCAGGGCCGCTCTGGTCGCGGCGAATTGGCTATCCACAGGCTCGTCCACAGAAAACCACAATATTTGGTGTTGACAAAGCCTTGGGCCTTCTATATATAGGCCAATTAGGCGGCATATGCGTCGTACTAAGGACGCCTGATCGTCCCGCGCCGGTTGGAAATATGGTCATTTTGAACCCTTTCTCGGTCCGACTTTATCATCCTCCCTCTGCCCCGCGGACTCCCTTTCAGCGCGCTCTGGCAAGACAGCTTCAGCACTTTGCCCGTTCATACGGTCTGATCTAAGGCTCAGCATGGCCTGCGAGAGCATGCCGCTATTTCACCGTTCGGATCAGGAGGGATGACGTGAGGATCGAAAGGCGCTTCACGCAGCGAGGGCACAGCCCCTACGAGGGGATCGGCTTTGCGAAACGCTCCTCCGAAATCAAGAATCCGGACGGCTCGACGGTGTTCAAGCTGGACAATATCGGCGTCCCGGAGCGCTGGTCGCAGGTGGCGGTGGATATCCTCGCGCAGAAGTATTTCCGCAAGGCGGGCGTCCCGCAGCTTGGACCGGACGGCGAGCCGCTCGCCGGGCCGGACGGAAAACCGGTGCTCGGCGGGGAGCGCGACGCCCGTCAGGTCTTCCATCGTCTCGCCGGCTGCTGGACCCATTGGGGCAAGAGTCATGGATACTTCAACACGGACGAAGACGCTTCGGCGTTCTACGATGAGCTCTGCCACATGCTGGCCAGGCAGATGGCGGCGCCCAACTCGCCGCAGTGGTTCAACACGGGACTGCATTTCGCCTACGGGCTCTCCGGACCGTCCCAGGGGCACTACTACGTGGACCCCAAGACCCGCACCATGGTCAAAGCGACCAACGCCTTCGAGCACCCCCAGCCCCACGCGTGCCAGCCCTACCACGCCCTGATCTCCACGCCGCAGGGACCCATCGCGATCGGAGACATCGTCACGAGACAACTCATCGGCCTGGAGGTCTATGACGGGCGTGACCATGGCCAAGGGACGACCAAGGTCGTCGCGGCCAAGGCCAATGGCTCCAAGCCTGTCTTCCGGATCGTGCTGAAGAATGGAACGGGCGTGGAGGCCACTTCGGATCACCAGGTATATGCGTTCGGAGACCGGCGGACCAAGCCAGGCTGGCTTCAGGTCGGCGACCTCGCTCCCGGCATGCGCCTGCAGCTCTCCACGCGCACGACCGTCCTGAAGCCTTCAGACGAACAGGAGGAGTCTGAAGCGGCACTGGTCGGATGGCTGCAGGGTGACGGATTCGTCGGACAGTATGCGGAGGGCACGAATCGGAGCCTCACGCTGGAATTCATGACCATCGACAAGGACGAGTTGAGTTTCGTCCTGGACGGGGTCCACCGTGTCTTCGCGGGAGTGCATTACCACATCCGGACCATTGAGGCTCGAAATCCCGCGCTGGATATCCGCAGGGTGCGTCTCGACGGTGAGGCCCTGCGGCCTTTCGTCGAAAAGTATGGATTGCTGCGCGCGGGTGCCGAGTGGTCTGTCCCGGCGGCGATCCGCTCGGCGGGAGCCGGAGCGCACGCGGCCTATCTCAAAGCCTTATTCCAGGCGGACGGCACGGTGCGGCTTCGCGCTCGGAGCACCCGCACAGCCGACGTGGTCCTCACGTCCACCTCGCAGGCTTTGGTCCAGGGCGTGCAGGCGCTCTTGCTGAATCTCGGGATCTATTCGCACATCCAGCAAGGGGTGGAGACCCGGGAGAACAGGCGGACGCCTTACTTTGTCTCCATCGGCTATGCCGAGTCGCGAGCCCGATTCCGGGAGGTGATCGGGTTTGTCTCCGAGGACAAGCGCCGGAAGCTGGATACAGCATGTTCCGCCCGGTTCCCCGGCAAGCGCCTGCCTGGCCTTCTGGAGGAGGAGATCGTCCGCATCGAAGCGGTTGGCGTGCAGCCGGTGTACGACATTCAGACCGAGAGCGGCCAGTATCTCTGCAACAACGTCCTCGTGCACAATTGCTTCATCCAGGCGATCGAGGACGACCTGGTCAACGAGGGCGGCATCATGGACCTGTGGGTGCGCGAGGCCCGGCTGTTCAAGTACGGCTCCGGCACCGGCACCAATTTCTCGAAGCTCCGCGGGGAAAACGAGCCTCTGTCGGGAGGGGGAAAATCCTCCGGGCTGATGTCTTTCCTCAAGATCGGCGATCGCGCGGCGGGCGCGATCAAATCGGGCGGGACCACGAGGCGCGCGGCCAAGATGGTGTGCCTCGATCTCGACCATCCCGATGTCGAGGACTTCATCGAGTGGAAGGTCATCGAGGAGCAGAAGGTGGCCGCCATGGTCACCGGGTCCAGAATGTGCGCCGACCGGCTCAATCTGGTGCTCAAAGCCTGCCACGTCCTGGACGGCAACGGCCAGACCCGCGTGGAGACCGATCCTGCCGCCAATCCCGCGCTGAGAGAGGCGATGGCCGCGGCCCGCCGGTCCGCCGTTCCCGAGGCGTACATCCAGCGGATGTTCAGCTACGCCCGGCAGGGGTTCACCCACTTCGAGTTTCATGAATACGACACGAACTGGGATGGCAAGGCCTACCAGACCGTCTCCGGTCAGAATTCCAACAACAGCATCCGGATCCCGAACGAATTCTTCGAGATTCTCG
>CAYJUM010000034.1:0-24838 GCA_964373355.1 uncultured Nitrospirales bacterium
GTTGTGCGCCCCAGAGATGGCAGATAGAATTGATGCAGAACGTGGAGTTGAGGACCAGAAACGTGCGGCAGACCCCCGCCAGCACGAAGCAGCTCAAGCCCCCCTGCCAGCCGCCGTGCAGCAACCCGATCACGAACGGCAACGCCAGGCCGGACAGCACGATGGGGATGTAATAGCGATGCTGCCACATGATGACCGGGTCCTTCCGGAGGGCGGTCTCGTACTTGTCGGAGCGGTTGGGGTCATGGAAGAAAATCCAGCCGCAGTGGCTGTGCCAGAAGCCCTTGGTGGCGTTGTAGGGATCTTCTTCCTGATCGCAGCGCGCATGATGCCGGATATGATCGCCGCACCAGCGCAGGGCGGAGTTCTCCAGCGCCCACCCGCCGGCGACCAGGAGACACGCCTTGACCCATTCGGGACACTCGAAGCTCCGGTGCGAGATCAATCGGTGGTACCCGACCGTGATGCCGAGGCCACTCACCATGTACAGGACGCCGAACACGGTCCAATCCAACCACGTGAAGCCGTACGTAAATGCAAACATGGGCACGCCGATGACGGTGGCCAACGTCACGACCGCGAACAAGATAATGGTTGGCACATCCAACCGGTAAGCTTTCTCTCCGTTCTCCACAGGCCCTCCTCTGTCGTGATGAGCTGCCCGAATGCGGGGGGTATGCACCGCTTGAAGGTGGTCTATAGTAGTCAAATGGGATGGCATTTGCAAGTCGGCTGTACTATTCACGGTATATCGACGCGCCGGACGCCCATTTCCTCGTAGGTGAGACAATGTTGCCGTTTCACGAGTCTGCCCTCGAGCCCGCCATTCAAAGGATCGGCCATGCCCTCGCGGCGCGCACCCTTCGGCAGACGCCGACCATCCTTGATGCCCGGTGGTGGTCCGGCTCGATGCTGCGATGGGCCATGAAGGATGAACGCTTTAAGGTCCAGCTCTTCCGCTTCATCGACGTGCTCCCGGCCCTCAAGAGCGACGCGCAGCTCCTCAAAGTGATGCAGGAATATTTCTCGGACACGACACTGCTGGCGGCGCCGATGCAATGGGGGTTGCAGGCGCTGGCGGAGACACGGCTGGGATCGCGCCTCAGCGCGAATTCGCTGCGCCACCAGCTCAACCAGATGGCCCGCACGTTCATCGCGGGCGCGTCCATCGAGGATGCGCTGCCGGTGCTGAAACGGGCCTGGAGCGAAGGGCGCGGCTTGTCGGTGGACCTGCTGGGCGAAGCGACGGTCAGTGAGGTGGAGGCCGACCGCTACCGCGACCGATGCCTGGACGCCCTGCGCCGGCTCCTGGAGGCGACGGCCACGTGGCCGGCGATGCCGCTGCTGGAGCGGGACCACCTGGGCCTGCTTCCCCGCGTGCACCTCTCGGTCAAGCTCTCGGCGCTCTACTCGCAGCTCGATCCCATCGATCCAGAGACGAGCTATGGGGCCGTCGCCGCCCGGCTGCGGCCGATCCTGGACCTGGCGGCATCGCTGCCCGCCGCGATCACCTTCGACATGGAACAGGCCGAGTTGAAGGATCTCACGCTCATGATCTTCTCCCGCTTGCTATCGGAGGAGCCCTACCGCCGCTATCCCTACGCCGGAATCGCCATCCAGGCCTATCTCAAGGAGAGCGCCGCCGACGTCGCGCGGTTGCTGGCCTGGGTCCGGCAGCGGGGCACGCCGGTCGCCGTCCGGCTGGTCAAGGGCGCGTACTGGGATTCGGACACGATCCGGTATCAAGAACGCGGCTGGCCGGTCCCGGTCTTCGAAACCAAAGCCCGGACCGATGCGTCGTTCGAGCAGCTGACACGGACGCTGCTGACCCATGCCGATCTCATCCGGCCCCAGATCGGCACCCACAACCTGCGCAGTCTCGTCCACGCGGAAGCGGCGTTCCAGGCCACCGGCCTTCCCCCGGAGGCCATCGAGTATCAGATGATCTTCGGGATGGCCGAGTCGCTGCAGAGCGCCGTGATCGAGACCGGCCGGAGGGTCCGGACCTACACCCCCGTGGGCGAGCTGATTCCGGGCATGGCCTACTTGGTCAGGCGGCTGCTCGAGAACTCGGCCAACGAGTCCTTTCTTCGGAAGGAATACCTGGAGGCCGAACCCATCGAGACGCTCCTCGCCGCGCCGATGCCCTCCCCACCCCCCGGGGAGGGAGCGTCAAACGGCGTCAGACCAGGGACCCCGCCGGAGCGGTTCGTCAACGAGCCCCACACAGATTTTTCCCAGGCGCCAGCCCGGGAGGCGATGGGCGAGACGATCCAGGCGGTTCGAGCCCGCTTGGGCCGGCGCTTCGATGACCCCGCGGCGTCGACCCGAGGCGGGCCGGACCTGATCTCCCGCAATCCGGCCGAGCCCGATGACGTCGTCGGCCTGGTGAGAGCGGCGACCCCCGCCGATGCGGAGCGCGCCGTGGTACGCGCCCTGGCCGCCTGCAGGATCTGGCGCGCGACGACGCCGGAGCAACGGGCCGGGATGCTGCAACGCGCCGCGGCGGTCATGCGCCAGCGGCGGTTCGAGCTCGCAGCGTGGGAAATCTTCGAAACCGGCAAGGACTGGCGGGAAGCGGACGCGGACGTCGCCGAAGCCGTCGACTTCCTCGAGTACTATGCCCGCGAGATGCAGCGCCTCGGCCGACCGCAGCGGCTGGGCCGGGAGCCCGGCGAGCTCAACGAGCTGATGTGGGCGCCGCGGGGCGTGGCCGCCGTCATCTCGCCGTGGAATTTTCCGCTGGCGATCCCGACCGGCATGACCGCCGCCGCGCTCGTGACCGGCAACGCCGTCGTGTTCAAGCCGTCCGAGCGCGCGCCGATCATGGGGAGCCTGCTGGTGGAGATGCTGCTGGAGGCGGAGATTCCCCCGGACGTCCTGCAGTTCCTGCCGGGCGGGCCGGAGGTCGGACAGGCGCTGGCGGAGCACCGTGACGTCCACGTCATCGCGTTCACCGGGTCCAAGGAAGTCGGCCTGCGCCTCCTCGCCCGGAGCGCGCAGCCCAGGCTCGGCCAGCGGCACGTGAAGCGGGTCATCGCCGAGATGGGCGGCAAGAACGCCATCATCGTGGATGAGACGGCCGACCTGGACGAAGCCGTCACGGGCGTGATCGCATCCTTCACCGGCTATCAGGGACAGAAATGTTCGGCCTGCTCCCGGGCCATCGTCCTGGGCCCGGTCTACGAGGCCTTCCTCCAGCGCCTGACGGAGGCCGTGATGAGTCTCCCGATCGGCCCCCCGCAAGAGCCGGGAACCCGCATGGGTCCCCTCATCGATGAACGGGCCCGCGAGAAAGTCCGGGGGTATGTCGAGATCGGGAAGCGGGAGGGACGGGTGGTGCTCGAGCGGAGCGTGGACCGCCGGGGCTGGTTCCAGGGCCCCGTCATCATCGCCGATATCCGGCCCGAGCACCGCCTGGCCCAGGAGGAGATCTTCGGACCGGTGCTCGCTGTGATGCGCGCGGGAGATTTTGAGGAAGCGATCGAGATCGCCAATGCCACGCCGTATGCGCTGACCGGCGGCCTCTATTCACGGAGTCCCGGGAATATCCGCGCGGCCCGGGAACGGTTCGACGTCGGGAACCTGTACGTCAACCGCCCCATCACCGGCGCGCTGGTCGGCCGGCAGCCGTTCGGCGGCCACCGGCTATCGGGCGTGGGCGCGAAGGCCGGAGGAGAGGACTATCTCACCCAATTCATGGTGGCCCGGGTCGTGAGCGAAAACACGCTGCGGCGCGGCTTCGCCCCCGCCGAGTGACGCCGCCTGCGGCGTAAGCTTCACCTCTTCGAGCTCTTCGGTGATTTCGGTCGTGCGCCCCCTGGCCCCCGTCAGGGACGGAAGCTCCTGCCGCTCAACGTATTTCACCAGCCCGACGCCCTTCGCAAACCACGCCGTCATCGTGTCGGTGCCCACCATCATCCGCTTGCCGCCCGTGAGGTGGATGCGCATGGTCATCCTGGCCTCGATGCGGACGGTGTCCTGGTAGATCCCGGCCGGCACGCTCACCGCTTCCTTGCCGATCACCGAGACGGTCGCCTGGACGTCCGCCTTCTCGTGCTGCTCATCGCCGTCCAGGTCGCTGCCGAACGTGAGCCCTTGCCGGTCGAACTGCTGGAAGGACGACGGATACTCCAGGGGGAACCGCACGATCTGGTACGGGGTGAGCTGTTTCTCGAGCGGGGTCCCGGGCTGCGAGCCGTAATAGACGATCCCGGCCACGTCGCGGCGGTAGTAGCTGTCGGAGGGGCCGTTGTTCCCGGGGTTGGTGTCATGGAACACCGTGACCTTGACCCCCTTGATCGTGTCCGATCCCTTGACGGTCGAGACGTTGAGAAATTCCTTCCGCGCGATGGACTGGGTCGCGCCTTCGATGACCTGGCCGCGATACTTCCACTGGCTTCCCTGGGCGTCCGGGAAGAACCGGTCCGGGTCGGGGATCACCTCGCCGGCCAGCGCCATTCCGCTTGCGAGAGCGAGCATCCACGCGGCGAAGAGACTCGCACGCCTGATCGTACCGAGGACATGGAAGAGGGCCCGACGCATCATGACCGGAGCGCCACGGTACCACAGCTGCTTTTTCATCATCAAGAGCCGCGTCCCCGCCGGTCACGCTTGCGTTTCCACCGACCGATCTCGATAATACCTCCGAGGTCCCGATGCCGAGAGCCTCGTCCCGCGCCACGCGCGCCTCCCCTGCTCCAAAAGCCGTCCTGGTGACCGGCGGATCGGGCACCATCGGCCGGGCTATCTGCCTCGAGTTCGCAAAAGCCGGCTGGAAGGTCGGCATCCATTTCCATGAGCACAAAGAGGCCGCCGAGCAGACGGCCGCCTGCGTGCAGGACGCGGGAGGCCAGGGCTGGCTCCTCCAGGCCGACATCCGAAACGCGCACGCGGTCGAAGCCATGGTGGACAGCTTCGCGGCGCGGAGCGGATCGCTGGATGCGATGGTCTGCAACGCCGGCCGGGGCGGCAGCCACTTGGTCCTGCGCCTCAGCCCGGAGGCCTGGCGGGAGACGATCGAAACGAACCTGACCGGGACGTTTCACTGCCTGCGAGCGGCGGGAAGGGTGATGTCCTCGCAGGCCGCAGGGTCGGTCCTGGTGATCGGGTCCCTGGCCGGGATGCAAGGCCGCGCCGGACAGGCCGCGTATGCCGCCTCGAAGGCCGGCCTGATCGGCCTGGTCAAAACGGCGGCCCGCGAATGGGGCGGCGCCAACATCAGGGTCAATCTGCTGCTGCCGGGCTGGCACCGCACGGAGCTGGCCGGCGACGCCCTGCCGGCCGCCCCGGATACCACGCATGTGCTGGGTCGGCTGACCGACCTCCGGTCCGTGGGCGCGACCGTGTATCACCTGGCGCTCCTGCCGGACACCTCCGGGCAGGTCTGGAATCTGGACAGCCGCATTCTTTGAAAATGAAGAAAGGGTGATTTCTTGATCTGGTGAGTGGCTGATTCGATCCGAAACTTCACCAATCAGTAAATCTCCAAATCAACAAATGTTCCGTGGCTGCTTTATCGTGGGCACCGACACGGGCGTCGGCAAGACCGTGATGACGGCGGCCGTGGCACGATGGATGCGGCATCACGCCGTGCGGGTCGGGGTCATGAAGCCGGTCGAGACCGGCGTGCCCGATCCCGCCGGACCGTCCGACGCCGAGCGCTTGCGGCAGGCGGCCGGTGTCCATGATCCGATCGAGGAGGTCAGCCCGTACCGGTTCCGCGCCCCGCTCGCTCCCCTCGCGGCGGCGCGGGCCGACGGCGTCCGTCTCGACCCGGACCGCATCTTCCAGGTCTTTCGCCGCATGGCCGCACGCTACGACTTTGTGCTGGTGGAGGGGATCGGCGGCGTGAGAGTGCCGGTGACCGCGGCGCACGAGGTCCGGCATCTGATCGAGCTCATGAGCCTCCCCGCAGTGGTCGTCGGCCGCACCGCCCTCGGGGGCGTGAATCACGCGCTGTTGACGATCGAAGCGTTGGCGCACCGGCACGTGTCGGTGCTCGGTCTCGTGCTCAACGACGTGCGTTCGCCGGGACCGTCCGCCGAGGACAGGGCCCAGCCGGGCTCGACCGTGGAGCTGCTGCGCGAGCTCGCCGGCGTCCCGGTGATCGGTCCGGTGAGGTATGAACCCCGCTTAGAGGAGCAATGGGACGAAGGGGTGGAGACCCTCAGCCGGCACCCCGACATCGCAGCGCTGGCCGAGCTGCTGCTAGCGAAAGCGTGCGAGTAGTCCCTGCACCGCCCCGGCGATATCAGGGGCCCCCAGGACGGCGGAAATCACCGCCACGCCGTCTGCACCCGCGCTCCGCACCGCTTCGACCTGCTCCGGACCGATCCCGCCGATCGCAAAGATCGGCACGCGGGTGAGCGGGCGGACGGCCCGCAGGCCCTCCAGGCCCACCACCGGGTCATGGTCGGTTTTGGACCGCGGCGCATAGACGGGGCCGAAGCCGATGTAATCGGCGCCCCCACGGTCGGCCTCGAGCACCTGCTCGGGCCGATGCGTGGAGACTCCGACGATCCGTCCGGGACCGAGCAGCCTCCGGGCCATCTCCAGCGGAAGATCCCGCTGCCCCAGATGAACGCCGTCCGCCTCCACGGCCAGCGCCAGATCGCAGCGGTCATTCACGAGAAAGAGCGCGCCGGCGTCGGCGGCCGCCCGTCGGAGCGCCAAGGCCTGCCGGTAGGCCTCAGCCCCCGAGCCGAGCTTGTTCCGGTACTGAAAGAGCCGCGCACCCGCACCCGCCGCTTCCCGCAGCACGCTCACGAGCGAGCGTCCGCCCGCCGACGTGTCGTCCAGGATCAGGTACAGGCCGCTGAGGGGGGTGCGCGCCTGGGGAGGACCCGTCACGACCGGGCTCGGTCGGAATTGGCCAAGAGCCGCTCCAGGAAACCGGTGGAGGTCCGGCCTTTCTGAAATTCGGCGTCCTCGAAGATCTGCCGGTGCAGCGGAATGGTCGTCTTGATGCCGTCGATGACATATTCCTCGAGAGCCCGGCGCATCCGCGCCATGGCCTCTTCCCGGTCCGCGCCGTGCGTGATGAGCTTCGCGATCATCGAATCGTAATGCGGCACGACGAGGCCCCCGGCCTCCATCGCGGAGTCCACGCGCACGCCGGGGCCGCCCGGGGGATAGTAACGCGTCACCTGGCCGGGGCACGGGGTGAACTTCTGGGGACATTCGGCGTTGATGCGGCACTCGAAGCTGTGGCCGGTCACATGGACATCCTGCTGCCGGTAGCTCAACGGCTGGCCGGCGGCGATGCGGATCTGCTCCTTGATCAGATCGATCCCCGTCACCATTTCGGTGACCGGGTGCTCGACCTGGATCCGGGCATTCACCTCCATGAAGTAATAGTTGTGGTCCTTGTCCAGGAGAAATTCCACGGTGCCGGCGTTGCGGTAGTGCACCGTCCGGACCGCCTCGACCGCCACCCGGCCCATGTCCCGTCGCAGTTTCTCATCGACGGCGGGTGACGGCGACTCTTCCACGAGCTTCTGATACCGCCGCTGGATCGAGCAGTCGCGTTCGCCGAGGCTGATCGTCCGGCCGCGCTCGTCGGCCAGCACCTGGACCTCGATGTGCCGGGGCTCCAGAAAATAGCGCTCCAGGTACACGGCGTCGTGGCCGAAGGTGGATTTCGCTTCGGTCTGCGCCGCCTGAAAGGCCTGCGCGAGCTCCTCCTCCCGGTTCACGACCCGCATGCCCCGCCCGCCCCCGCCGGCCGAGGCCTTGATGATGACCGGGAAGCCGACCTTCCGGGCGACCTCCAGGGCCTCCTGCTCGTTGCGAAGCTGCCCGGCGCTGCCGGGGAGCACGGGGATCCCCTGACGGCCCATGATCTCCCGGGCCTTGGCCTTGTCGCCGAGGGCAGCGATCTGCTCGGAGGTGGGGCCGATGAACTTGATCCCGATGGATTCGCAGACTTCAGCAAAGTGCGCGTTTTCCGCCAGGAAGCCGTAGCCCGGATGGATGGCCTCGGCCCCGGTGATTTCCGCCGCGCTCAGGACGTTCGGAATATTCCGGTAGCTCAGCGCGTCCTCGGCGGGCCCTACGCAGAGATGCTCATCCGCGTACCGGACGTGCAAAGCGTTCGCGTCCGCTTCCGAATGGATCGCAACGGTCTTGATCCCGAGCTCTTTGCACGCCCGGATCACCCGTAAGGCGATCTCACCGCGATTCGCGATCAGGATTTTCTTGAACACCGGCCTCCGGGTTCAGGGGGCGGGGGTGGGATCGATCAGGATCAACGGCTGGCCGTACTCGACCGGTTTGGTGCTCTCGACGAGGATCTTCACCACCCGACCATCGATTTCGGATTCGATCTCGTTCATCAGCTTCATCGCTTCGACCAGGCAGAGGACCTGACCCTTCTTCACCAGATCGCCCTCCTCCACGTACGGGTCGGCGTCCGGCGACGGCGAGCGGTAGAACGTGCCGACGATGGGCGAATTGATGGCCACCAGCCCGTTCCGGTCGCCCGCGGGCGCCGGCTGCGGCGGCTCGGGGACCGGCTGGCTGGTCCCCTGGGCACGGCGGCGCTCCCCGACGACCGGCTGGGCCGCACTCTCGCGCCGGACCCGGATCCTGATCCCGGCGCGCTCCACCTCGAGCTCGACCAGGTTCGTCTCGTTCAGGAGCTCCACCAGCCCCTGAATCTCCTTCCTGGAATCGAGCACCGACTCGTGGCCCGGGGAAGAGGTCTGGGGACCGTTGGCGGTCTTGGGCCGCGACCGCGCAGGAGGCTTTTTCACCGTACACGCTCCACGTACTGGCGGGTCCGGGTGTCGATCTTGATCGTCTCCCCGACCTCCAGGTACAGCGGCACCTTGATCACCGCGCCCGTTTCGACGACCGCCGGCTTCGTCCCGCCTGACGCAGTATCCCCGCGGACGCCCGGCTCCGCGTCCACGACCTTGAGCTCGATGAAGATCGGCAGCTCCACCGCGATCGGGTGATGCTCGTGGATGAGGATCTTGGCGGTCATGTTCTCCTTCAGCAGATCGGCGTTCTCCCCGAGATCCTTCTTCTCATAGGTGAACTGGTCGAAGGTCTCGGTGTCCATGAACGTGTAGCTCTCGCCCGCCGCGTACAGGAACTGCATCTCCCGCTCTTCCAGGTCAGGCTCTTCGAACCGCTCCCCCGAGCGGAAGGTGCGGTCCAGGACGTTCCCGGTCTTGTAGCTCTTGAGCTTCGTCCGCACGAACGCGCCGCCCTTGCCCGGCTTCACGTGCTGAAACTCCACGATGAAATACGGCTCCCCGTCCAGCTCCAGACGGACTCCATTGCGAAAATCGGTTGTTGAGATCACGAACTTCGGCTCCTTCCTCTGTGCGGTGTTGTCTCATGATGCGACCGGCCTGCGGCTGGTCTTCAGATGATCGATCGCGGCCCTCATCCCCAGCAGATACCCGGCAGGACCGAAGCCGGAGATCTGCCCGAGCGCCACGCCGGCGATGTAGGAATGCTTGCGGAACTCTTCCCGCTTGTAGATGTTCGAGAGATGCACCTCAACGGTCGGGATGCCCACGGCCGCCACGGCGTCCCGAAGCGCCACGCTTGTGTGCGTCAACCCGGCCGGGTTGAGTACCACGGCGTCGAACCGTCCCCGGGCTTCCTGGATCCATGTCACGAGCTCGCCTTCCATGTTGGACTGGCGGATCTCGACCGTCACGCCTTCCTGCGTTGCCAGGGTCCGGATGGCCTGATTGATCTCCTCGAGCGTGGTGTCTCCATAGACGGCCTGCTCACGGCTCCCCAGGAGATTGAGGTTCGGCCCGTGCAAGACCAGAATGTGCGCCATCGACCCGCGGTTCTCCAGGCCAAAAAAACGGGTCATTGTAGCAGCCTCCGGCCGGAACGGTCAAACAGCGCGGAAGCACTATACCTAGAGAAGAAGGACTACGAACGGCCACGCCCCGTGCTGCGCTGCTCGATCCGCTCGAGCCAACGCCGGAGCTCGGCAATTTTCCCGGCAGGCGTGCGCGACTCGGAGGGCGGGACGTGTCCAGCCAGGGTCGCCTCGTCCGCGGAACACGACAAGGCATCCGGAGGACCCGGCGGCATCACGGCGGGGATCGGTGAGCCGTCATCCGGCGGTACGGATGAGGTCGAGAGGGAAGCCTGACGGAGCCCTTGCACGTCAAACTCCAAGGGCGGCTGCAGCCGCCGCTCGATGACCGCCCGCAAGGCCTGCACCTCTTCGTCCTTCGGGTTGGCGGCGAGCAGAATGGCGCAGGCCCGCATGGCTGGGCCCAGCGCATTCTCTTCGACGTAGATCTCCGCCAGCGTGCGATGGGCGAGCAGATTTTCGGGGCTCGCCTGCACCGCCTCTTCCAGGAGACCCCTGGCCCTCGCGTTGTTCCCGGCCTGGTAATAGGCCCGGCCCAACGCGACCCGCGCGCTATGGGAGGTCGGATGCGTCTGGAGCCCTTCTTCGAGGATGAGGGTCGCTTCCGCGAGCCGCCCCGCCTTCATAAACTCTTCCGCCAGGGGTAGGAACAAGACCGACCGCGGGTCCCTGGCAAGGGTCTGGGCCAGCTTGAACTTCTCGGGGGAGAACTCGCCTTCGGCGGAGGGAGAATCGGTCATGATGGATCGGGCGCGGGGCGCCGCCCGCGGGCCTGCCGCGGCGGCAGCGCGGCCGCCACGTCAAGAATCCTCCCGGCGAGCGCCGGTTTCGGCATGAGCGGCAGCTCGGTGATCCGCCCGTCGCGGTCCATCACCAGGGCAGCGTTCGTCTCCGAGCCGAAGCCGCATCCCGGCGCCGACACGTCGTTGGCCACGATGAGGTCCAGACCCTTGGCCTTCAACTTGGCCTCCGCGTGCGACCGCAGGGCCGACGTCTCCGCAGCAAAGCCGACCACCAACTGATGCGTGGCGCGTCCGGCCAGGGTCGCCAGAATGTCTTCGGTCGCTTCGAGCTCCAGGGTCAGTCCGGGCGCTCCGCCCTTCTTGATCTTCGCCGACGACGTCTGGCGCGGGCGGAAGTCGGCCACCGCGGCGGCCATGAACAACGCCGTGCACCAGGAGAATCGCGACGAGAGGGCCTTGGCCATCTCCTCGGCCGTGACCACCGGCACGCACTCCACGCCGGGCGGCACCGGCAGCGCGGTCGGGCCGCTCACGAGAATCACGTCGGCTCCGCGTGCCCTGGCGGCCTCGGCCAGCGCGTATCCCATCCTGCCGGATGAGCGGTTGGAGAGAAACCGCACGGCGTCGAGCGCTTCGAGCGTCGGCCCGGCCGAGACCAGCACCCGTTGCCCCGCCCAATCCCTGCGGATGCGGAGCCGCTCCGCGACGGCCGACAAAATGGCGGCTTCCTCGGCGAGCCGGCCCTTCCCCACCCGTCCCGACGCGAGCGGCCCCTCCTCCGGCTCCACGATCGTCACGCCGCGTGCCCGCAAGGCGGCGACGTGCGCCTGGACCGCGGGATGATCCCACATGCCGCCATCCATCGCCGGTGCAACGACGACCGGGCACCCGGCGGCCAGGAGCAGCGTGCCGAGCAGGTCGTCGGCCAGTCCCAGGCTGCAGCGCGCGAGCGTCTGCGCCGTCGCCGGCGCGATGACCACGGCATCGGCCTGCTCGGCGAGCGACAGGTGCAGCATCGCCTCGTGGGCCGCGAACAGATCGCTTGCGACCGGATGCCCGGACAGCACTTCGAACGTCAGGGACGCCACGAACCGCTTCGCCGACTCGGTCATCACCACCGAGACATCGGCGCCTTCCCGGACGAGCGCCCGGAGCAGGCTCACCGCCTTGTAGGCGGCGATGCTGCCAGTCACGGCCAGCACGATCCGCTTGCCGGCAAACCGGCCCGATGACAGTGCGGGCGTGGTCATTCTTCGGCTTCGCCCTCCGCGCCCGGCGTCGTGGAGTCATCCACGTAGACGCTCAAGTCCTTCTTGATGGCCTGCGCGTCTTCCTCCGATTCCAGGACCGCCATCCGTTCGACTTCGCCTTCCTTGCTGCGCTTCGCGTCCTTCATGGCCTGCCGCGCATCTTTCCCCGTCAGGAACTCGACGCGGCCGTACAGCATCTCATCGAGCGCGATCGTCGTCTCCTTGGTGAACTTCGAGGAACCCACCGGCTGCGCGCCTTGCATGAGGTGCTTGGCGCGCTGCGAGGCTCCAATGACCAGACGGTGCCGTGAGTCAAACCGCTTCGAGTTGTTGTCGGGGAGCAATGCCAGTGCATCGATCATCGGGACGATCTCCTTTGGGGGTTCGACCCCGCCGCTACGCCGCTCATTCCGGACGGAATTCCGCGTCGAGCCAGGCCGGGTCCAGACGTTTGGTCCTGATCCGCTCCGTCACAATGACGGATTCGAGCTCTTTCAGTGCCTGCTTTACATCCTCGTTTCTGATCACATAATCATAGTGCCGGTAACTCCAGACCTCCTCTCGAGCCTTCTTCAACCGCCGTTCGATCTCGTCCGGAGCATCTCCGGCCCGCTGCAACAGCCGGGAGCGGAGGGCGTGCAGCGAGGGCGGGAGGATATAGATGTAGATGGCGTCCTGAAACCGTTCCTTGATCTGCATGGCCCCCTGGGTGTCGACGTCCAGCAGGATATCGGTGCCGGTTGCCATCATGTCGGTCAGCAGGCGCTTCGGCGTGCCGTAGAGGTTCCCGTACACGGTGGCCCATTCCGCGAATTCGCCCCGGGCGGCCATCTCCCGGAACGCCGGCTCATCCACGAAGAAATACTCCCGGCCGTGCTGCTCCCCGGGACGCGGACGCCGGGTCGTGTACGAAACCGAGTGCTTCAGGCCCGGCACCGCCGAGACGATCTGCTGGCAGAGGGTCGTCTTGCCGGCCCCCGATGGGGCCGAGACCACAAAGAGTATTCCTCGTCGTTCCATCAGCTCCCTTACTGAGCGATCAGCTTTCAGCCATCAGCCTTCGGCTGAAAGCTTAAGTCATTTCGCCAAAAGCCGACGGCGACCGCTGCGAGCTTCTTCGTTCATTCGATATTCTGCACTTGTTCGCGGATCTTTTCCAGTTCAGCCTTCATCCGGACGACGTGGGCCGTGATGTCGGAGTCATTGGCTTTCGAGCCGATGGTGTTGATTTCCCGCCCCATCTCCTGGATCAGGAAATCCAGCGTGCGCCCGACCGAGTCCTGCTTCCGCTGCGCGGCCTCGAACTGCGTGAGATGGCACGTGAGCCGGGTCAGCTCCTCGGTCACGTCGCAGCGGTCGGCATACAGCGCCAGCTCGTGCTGCCAGCGCGCGTCATCCCCCTTCGCCTCCCCGAGGACCTGCTCCACCCGCGCCCTCATGCGTTCGAAATAGCCCTGGACGACCGCGGGCACACGCGCCCTGATCGCCGTGATCCCCTCGCGGAGGGCCGTGAGCCGGCGCTTGATGTCCTTGGCGAGCGACGCGCCTTCGCGCTTCCGCATGGTTTCGAGGTCGTGGAGCGCCCCCGTGAGCAGCCGCGTGATGACCGCCTTGGCGCCGCCCAGGTCGGCCGGCTGCTCGGCCACCGTGACGATGTCGCGGAATCCCGCGAGCAGCGCGACGTCGATCGTCCCGGAGAGATGAAACTCCTTCTGAAGCTCGCGAAGCACGTCGTAGTAGTGCCGGGCCAGTTTTCGATCCAGGCGCGGGACTTTCAGGCTCTCCTGCTCACCGGCCAGAGAGACCGCCACCTCGAACCGTCCCCGCTGAAAGCGTCCCTGGACCGCACGCTTGAGGTCGTCCTCCAGGAAGCCGAGGACTCGCGGGACCCGCGTGACGACCTCGCAGAAGCGGTGATTCACGGAGCGGGCCTCCACCACGACGGACATCCCGCTCCAGATCCCTTCCCGCCTGCCGTGCCCGGTCATGCTCCGGATCATCGCGCTCCCTTCGCGCTCGGCGCCGGCAGCCGCGGCTTTCCTTCCCAGGGGCATTCCGCATAGACAGGGCACGCCTCGCACCGCGGCCGCCGCGCCACGCAGATGTACCGGCCGTGCAGCAGCAGGCGCTGCGAGCCGGAGGTCCAGTCCTTCACGGGGAGCAGCCGCTGCAGATCCTCCTCGATCTGCTCAGGGTCGTCGCTGGAGGACAGGGCTAGGCGCTGCGCCACGCGTTTGACGTGCGTGTCCACGACGACCGCCGGCCGGCGGAAGTATCCTCCCAGGATGACGTTCGCCGTCTTGCGGCCGACCCCCGGGAGCGTCACCAGAGCCTCCATCGTGTCGGGCACCCGGCCGCCGAACCGCTCTTCGAGCATCCGCCCGCAGGCGATGATGCTCCTGGCCTTGCTCTTGAAGAAGCCGGTCGACTTGATCATCGACTCCAATTCAGCCGGATCGCTGCGGGCATAATCGGCGGCCCGCCGGTAGCGCCGGAAGAGGGCCGGGGTCACCTCGTTCACGCGACGGTCCGTACACTGCGCCGACAGAATCGTCGCGATCAGCAACTCCAGGGATGAGGCGTGCCCGAGCTCCACCCGCGGCTCGGGGAACTGCTTCTCCAATCCGCGAAGGATGCGCGCGGCGCGGCGCTTGGCCGCGGCCGTGGGAGCGCCGGCGCCCAGGACCTTTTTCAACTTGTCCCCCCCGGGACGCCGGCCAGCGACGTCGTGACAGCGGGCTCTGCGTTGCTCGCCAGCCTGGGCGGCAGTCCGGCCAGGACCCGATCGAGCACCTCCACGAGCGGCCGCAAGGTGTCCGGACGCAGCGCGGACACGCCGATGGCCCCGTACCGGTGGCAGAGCGCCTGGAACTCCTCGCGTGGCAGCCGGTCCCACTTGTTGAACACCAGCACGCGCGGAATCTCCTTCAAGTCCAATTCGGCCAGGATGGCATCCACGGCCTCGATCTGCCGCTCGAAGTGCTTCGAGCTGGCGTCCACGAGGTGCAGGAGCAGGTCGGCATCCCGCAATTCCTCCAACGTCGTGCGGAACGCGCCCATCAGGTCCTTCGGCAGGTCGCGGATGAAGCCGACCGTGTCGGTGATGATGGCGTCCCGGTCCTGGGGAAACCGGAGCCGGCGGCTGGAAGTATCGAGCGTCTCGAACGGCCGGTTTTCGGCCGGCACCCGGCTGTCGGTCAGCGCGTTCAGCAGCGTGGACTTTCCGGCGTTGGTATAGCCGACGATCGAGATGATCGGGATCTTCTCCCGGAGGCGAAGCGCCCGTCGTTGATCGCGGCGGCGGGCCGTGGCCTCCAATTCCCGCTCGAGATGGGCGATCCGCTGCCGGACCCGCCGTCGGTCCGTCTCGAGCTTCGTCTCGCCCGGGCCCCGTCCCCCGATTCCGCCGCCGAGCCGCGAGAGAGCCGTGCTGCGCTCGCTCAGCCGCGGCAGCAGGTAGCGGAGCTGCGCCAGCTCGACCTGGATCTTGCCCTCCCGGCTGTGGGCGCGCCTCGCAAAGATGTCGAGGATGAGCTGCGTGCGGTCGATGACCCGGAGCTCCGTCGCCTCGCCGATGGCGCGGACCTGCGCCGGCGTGAGGTCCTGGTCGAAGATCAACAGATCGGCGCCGCGCTGCAACGCCTTGATGACGACCTCTTTCAGCTTCCCGCTGCCCAGGAGATACTTCGGATGGATCTCCTGCGGGCGCTGGACGACCGTCTCGCAGACGTCGAGATCATCGGACTTCGCCAGCTCGGCCAACTCCTCCAGCCGCTCCTCCTGCTCCAGCCGGCTGCGCTTCGACGCGCTGAGGAGCAACGCGGTCTCCTTCCGGTCGCCCACGCTGTGCCGGACGATCTCGCGCGCCACCTCGGACTCCAGGGACTCGATGAACTCGCCGCAATCGAGCTGGAACAGATGGAACGGGCGCGGCTCCAGCAGCTCGTACGTCCGGCCCTGGAGGTTGTGCGGCAAGAGGTGCGCCACGTAGAGGTCCGCCGGCCCGCCGTGATGATCGACGCCGACGGCCGCGATGAGGTCGAGCCGCAGGAAAGCGAGATCGGTCAGGTCATCCTGCGTCAACGGCTCATTGGACAGGTGGGTGTGCACCAGGCGGACGCCGCGCAAGAATCGCCGGCCGTGCCGGAACCCGGAGAGCCCGCTGAGGTCCAGCTCCCGTCCAGTGCCGACGAGGACCTGCTCGATCGCGCCCCGCCGGTTGATGAGCAGGCCGACCTGACGCCGGATCTCCTGCGAGAGCTCCGTGCAGGCCCGGGCCGCTTCGGGGGAGATGACCTTGCTCACGGGCACCCGCCTCCGATACAGCCGCTCCAGCCGGTCGATCTGGCTGGCCTTGAGCCCTGTCAGGTTTCCGTAGATGGTCGGAATGGCGTCCTCCGGATGAGTGCAGGTATCACGTGAGACTTATCTGCTAAGTGACTGTGTTATCTTGTGATGCTCTCGATCAGATCCAGCCCTGCGCTGGCCTCCAGGTCCCACGAGTCCGTCCGGCCCGCACGGTAGGACTGGTAACCCGCCGCGGCGATCATCGCCGCATTATCGGTGCAGAAGGCCGGCCTGGGGATCGCCAAGTCGATCCCTTCCTCAGCCGCGCGGGCGCTGAGGAGCGCGCGCAGGCGCGAGTTGGCCGACACGCCCCCCACGACCGCCAGCGCCCGGACCCCGCTGCGGCGCACCGCTTCACAGGCCTTGCTCACCAGCACCCGGACGATGGCTTCCTGGTACCCGGCCGCGATGTCGGCGACCGGGCGGGCAATGCCCCGGCGGTCGAGATCGCGCAAATAGTACAGCAGGGCCGTCTTGATCCCGCTGAAGCTGAAGTCCAGCCGCCGGCGTGTCGGGTACGGCAGCGGGAATGGCACGGCCTTCGGGTGGCCCGTGCGCGCGAGGGCGTCGAGGGCCGGCCCCCCGGGGTAGCCGAGCCCCAGCATCTTGGCCGCCTTGTCGAACGCTTCACCGGCGGCGTCATCGAGCGTTTGGCCCAGCGCCTGATACCGGCCCGGGGCCGCCACCAGGTACAGATGGGTGTGGCCACCCGAGACGACCAGCACGACGCAGGGGATCGGAAACTCCGGACGCTCGAGCCATGCCGAGGCGATGTGGCCCTGCAGATGATGGACCCCGATCACGGGAATCCGGAGCGCATAGGCCAGCGCCTTCCCGTAGCTGACGCCCACCAGCAACGCGCCCGCCAGGCCCGGTCCGCGCGTGACGGCGACGGCCGTCAAGTCGGCGCGCGTGACTGCCGCGCGTCGCAGGGCCTCCGTGACGACCGGCTCGATGACCTCGATATGGCGGCGGGAGGCCAGCTCCGGGACGACGCCGCCGAAGCGCCCGTGGAGGTCCTCCTGAGAGGACACGACGCTCGACAAGACGCAGGCCGGCCCGCGCAGGACCGCGGCCGCGGTCTCGTCGCAGGAGGTCTCAATGCCGAGCATGACGGGTTCTGTCATGGAGATGCCGCGCTACAAGGCCGACAGCCGTTGCTGGACCAATTTGGTCACGTCAGCCAGTTCGGCCGGGGGCGATTTCAAGAACGCCTGGTAGTGCTCGCGGGCGTCCTGCAGCTTCCCGCTCCGCTCCAGCGCGATCGCGAGGTTCAAGTGCGCCTCGTGGTAGCCGGGCTTCCGCTCGAGCGCCTTTTGGTACCAAGCCATGGCCTCGTCGATCTTTCCTGACAGGTCCAGCAGCAGGCCCAGATTGTTCATCGCCTCCGGATAGGCGGGGTTCAACTGCAAGGCAGTGCGGTATTCCTTCTCCGCCTCAGGGTAAGCCTTCAGCCGCCTCAGGGACAACCCTAGGGCGGTGTGGGCCTCGGGTGAATCGGGCGCCAGCCGCACGGCCTCCTGGAAGCTGTCGCGTGCCTCGGTCAGTTGCTGTTCGCGCAGTTGGCCGATGCCTGTGGTCAGGAGCGCGTCGGCGGAGTCTCCCGCGGCCGGGGCCCTGGGCGCGGAATCCACGGCCGGTGGCGCGGAGGTAGTCTGGGCCTGCTCGGAGGCGGTGGGCGTCGGCTCCGGAGGAGTGACCGGCGCCCGATACAGCACGACCCCCGCAGCGGCTGCCGCCACGAGGGTCGCGAACATCAGGACTCTGGACCGGCTCCGGGTGGATCCGCCGGCAATGGCTGTTTCGAGGATCTGACCTGACCGCTGGCTTCGATCTCCGAGCCTGGCCGCTTTTTTCAGGGCCTCGACTACGAGACTCATTCACGCCTTGGGCGGTCGGTCCAGGTAGGAGCCGGCATCAGACCCCGGCCATCGCCTCCTCTTCGACGAACACCGGGGCATCGTCTCTCAGCACGACCTTGATCCGCCGCACGTCCTTGAAGCGGCCCCTGATCAATTCTTCCGAGAGCGGATCGCCGATATTTTTCTGAATCGTCCGCCGCATCGGCCGGGCGCCATACAACGGCTGGTAGCCCTCTTTGATCAGCCACTGCTTGACCTCCTCGCCGACTTCGAGCTGGACGCCGCGTTCTACCAATCGCCCGTTGAGCTCGCGGATGAGGATGTCCACGATGCTCATCAGGTGTTCTTTCTCGAGCTGGTGGAAGACCACGATCTCGTCGATCCGGTTCAGGAACTCCGGGCTGAACGCGCGTCGCAGCTCGGCAAGGACCTCGTCCTTCATCCGTTGCTCGTGGTCGCCCTGATCATTGCGGTGGAACCCCAGCGACACGCCCTTCTGGATGAGCTTGGTGCCGAGGTTCGACGTCATGATGACCACGGTGTTCTTGAAGTCCACCTTGCGCCCGAGGCTGTCGGTCAGCACGCCGTCGTCGAGGACTTGTAAGAGCACGTTGAAGATATCCGGGTGCGCCTTCTCGATCTCATCGAACAACACGACCGAGTAGGGCCGTCGGCGGACCTTCTCCGTGAGCTGGCCGCCCTCTTCGTAACCGACGTATCCCGGCGGCGCGCCGAAGAGCCGCGAGCTCGTGAACTTCTCCTGGTACTCCGACATGTCGATGCGGATGAGCGCGTCCTCGGTGTTGAACAGGAACTCCGCGAGCGCCCGCGCCAGCTCCGTCTTGCCCACTCCGGTCGGCCCCAGGAAGATGAAGGAGCCGATCGGCTTCTTGGCTTCCTTGAGCCCGGCCCGGGAACGGCGAATGGCCCGGCACACGGCGGAGATGGCTTCCTCCTGCCCGACGATCCGCTTGTGCAGGAATTCTTCCATGTGCAGCAGCTTGCTGGACTCCTCCTCCTCCAGCTTGAAGAGGGGGATCCCGGTCATCTTCGACACGACGTAGGACACGTCCTCCTTCGTGATCACCGGCTTGCTCTTCTCCTGCCGCTTCTTCCAATCGCGCTTGGACTCGTCCAGCAGTTTCCGGAGGCGCTCTTCCTCCTCGCGGAACTTCACCGCTTCCTCGAAATTCTGGAGCGAGATGGCGAGCTCCTTCTCGCGGGAGACCTTCTTCAGCTCCTGCTCGAGCGCCTTGAGCTCCGCCGGCAGCGCGTAGGTCTGCAGCTTCGCCCGCGAGCCCGTCTCGTCGATCAGGTCGATGGCCTTGTCCGGCAGGAACCGGTCGGTGATGTACCGGTCCGACAGCTTGACGGCCTCGACGATGGCCTCTTCCGTGATCTCCACGCCGTGGTGTTCCTCGTAGCGATCGCGGAGGCCCTGGATGATCCGGATGGTCTCATCGATGCTCGGGGGCTGCACGTAGATCGGCTGGAAGCGCCGCTTCAGCGCGCCGTCCTTCTCGATGTGCTTGCGGTATTCGTCCAGCGTGGTGGCGCCGATGCACTGAATCTCCCCGCGCGACAGCGCCGGCTTCAGCATGTTCGAGGCGTCGATGGAGCCTTCCGCCGCGCCCGCGCCCACCAGGGTGTGCAGCTCGTCGATGAAGATGATGATGTTGCCGGCCTGGACGATCTCCTTCATCACGACCTTGAGCCGCTCTTCGAACTGGCCCCGGTATTTCGTGCCGGCTACGAGCGAGCCGAGGTCGAGCGCGATGACGCGGCGGGAGAGCAGATTGTCCGGGACGTCCGAGGAGACGATGCGCTGGGCCAGTCCCTCGACGATGGCGGTCTTCCCGACTCCCGACTCGCCGATCAGCGCCGGGTTGTTCTTGGTCCGCCGGCTCAGAATCTGCAACACGCGCTCGATCTCGTCGCTGCGCCCGATGACGGGGTCCAACTGCCCCTCCTGGGCGAGCGCCGTGAGGTCGCGCCCGAATTCATCGAGCGCGGGCGTGTTGCTCTTGCGATCGCGCTCGCGCGGCGCGGACTTCCGCAGGAACGTCACGGTGAGCTGGCGCGCGGTGAGCAGGTTGGCGCCGAGGCTTCTCAGGATCTTGCCGCCGATGCCTTCCTCTTCGCGCAGCAGGCCGAGCAGCAGGTGCTCGCTCCCGATATGGTTGTGGCCGAGCAACCGGGCCTCTTCGACCCCGTACTCGATGACCTTCTTGACGCGCGGGCTGAAGGGAATCTCCCCGAACGTCATCGTGGTGCCGCCGCCGGGCAGGTTGCGCTCGATCTCCAGGCGGATCTGCTCGGGAGACAGCCCCATCTTCTTGATGATCATCAGGGCGATCCCGTCCGATTCACGGAGAATGGCGAGCACCAGATGCTCCGTCCCGAGATAGTCGTTCTGGTGGCGCTCAGCTTCCTCTCTGGCCAGGATGATGATCTTCCGACCCTTATCCGTGAATCGTTCGAACATCCTTCCTCCTTGGTAGCGGGCGTCCTACTGGCGCGGAAATCACCGAAGCTTACGGAAAGGTGTCCAAATTCTATCTTGGAGGTCACTGGCTGTCAAGGGATGGACCTTGCGCGGATCGGGGACGAGCTCATCCCCGATTCTGGTCAGTCATCGCCGTCCCCCGGGTTCGTTGACAAGAAAAAGAGGCGGCCGGTAGAATCCCACCCCACTTCCGTCCTGCTGCCTCCATCACGCTTCCGAGGCGACGACGATGAACACCATCGGCATCCTGACCAAGCCCACGCTGACCGACGTCAAGCCCCTCCTGACCGCTTTGGTGGCCCGGCTCCGGCAGCGGCGGTGCGAAGTCCTGCTGGATGCCAACGCCGCGGCGTTTCTCGGCCTCCCCGCCTCGCAGAAATCCGACATCGCCACGCGCGCCGACATGGTGGTGGTGCTGGGAGGGGACGGCACGATGCTCAGCGCGGCCCGGCTGGTGGAGGCGCAGTCCACTCCGATCCTCGGCGTGAACATGGGCGGGCTGGGGTTTCTCACGGAGGTCGGCCAGGACCAGATCCAGGAGGCGTTGACCAGGATCTTTGCGCGTGAATTCGTGCTGGAGTCCCGGCTGATGTTGCGTGCCACGATCCGGAGCGGCGGCGCCGAGACGCAGCAGGCCGTGGTACTCAACGACGTGACGATCGGAAAGGGCGTCCACACGCGCATGATCGAGGTCCAGATCCGGATCGACGGGCAGTTCGTGACGAACCTCCGGGGGGACGGGCTCCTGGTCTCCACGCCGACCGGGTCCACCGCCTATTCCCTCTCCGCCGGCGGTCCGATCGTCCATCCGTCGGTCGACGCGATCACGCTCACGCCCATCTGTCCCCACACGCTCAGCCACCGTCCGCTGCTCATCCCCAGCACCGGCCAGCTCGAGGCGCGGGTCATCGGCCGGGAAGAGGGCGCGATCACCACCTTCGACGGCCAGGACAGCGTGACGATCCACCAGGGCGACACCGTGGCCATCCAGGCCTCGCCGCACCGGGCGCAGCTCATCCGCTTTCCCGATCGAACCTATTTTGAGGTGCTGAGACGGAAGCTGCGGTGGGGGGACGGCTAACGGGCCAAGGTCTGCGTTGCGCGCTGGCTCTGGATCATGGCGAGCATCTTCTGATTCGAGACGAACTTGAACTCCCCGATACAGTCGCTGTCCGGTGGGTGATCCTTCTCGGCCTTCTCCAACAGCCGGAGCCCTTCCGCATCCACGGCCGCGACATGGTGTTCCTCCAGCATCTTCCGCAGCTTCGCGAGGGCGGCGTGGGTCCCCGCGGGGCCTCGGGCCGGGTGCGTCGCGAGATAGCGCGTGACGACTTCGGCGCACCACTCGCCGTCCCGCTTGGCGATGCCGACCAACCCTTCGCTGGCCTTGCGGGACCACCCGGTCAGGAACACCCCCGGAATCACCCGCCCCGCACTCTCGTCGTACGCCTGAAACAGGGAATCGTCCGGGTCATGCCCGCTCGGAACCGGGTTGGTGAAGAAGGCCCCATTCTTACAAGGTAGGCCCAACGTTTCGTCGACCTTGTCTCCGACCGCGAAGACGACGCTGTCGCACGGCAATTCATAGTACTGCTTCAGGCCCACGGCGGCGACGTCCTGCCCTTTCGGCTCCAGCTTCGTTTCTTCGATCTCCAGCGCACGCACGCGGTTCTGGGCGTCGGTCAGCACCCGGCGCGGAGACGCCAGGAACCGGAAAGCCATCCTCGTCTTGCTCGTCTGGGGGTCGCACTTGGTGAATTCGGCGGTCATGACCTTCAAGATATCATTCGGATTCTGGCCCACCGCGGCCAGCCGCGGGCCCACCCGCCCGAACTCCTTCGCCAGCGCCTCTTGATCGATGTTGGAGCAGACGGCCCGGATCTCCTTCGGATTGTACTTGCGCTCCGCGGGGCCGCGTCTGGCGATCGCCGTGACTTCATCCACCTGCTTGTACCGGATCAGCCAATGGGCGATGTCCACCATGACATCGCCGACGCCGATCACGGCGACGCGGCGTCCCATCTCAAACGGCCGCTCGCCGAACCCCGGGAGCCGGTTGAAGTGGTAGACGACGTCCTTCGCGTGGTACACGCCCGCCGCCGTCTCCCCTTCGACGCCGATGGTCTTGGTTCCCTGCGCGCCCGTCGCGAACACGAGGGCGCTGGCGCCCAGGCTGCGGAGGTCCTCCAGCGTCAAGTCCTTCCCCTTGCCGACGACGACGTTGCCGAAGTAGTGCACGTTCGGACGGTCGAGGATTTCCCAGTAGGTCTTCCGTAGCCCGCCGCGCAGCTTCAGCTTGCTCGGAAAAATGCCGTATTCTGCGAGCCCTCCGAACTTGATGTCCCGGTTGAGGATGACCACCTCATGACCGGCCTTGGACATGAGGTTGGCCAGCGCCATGCCCGCGGGTCCTGCTCCGACGACGATGATGAGATGGCCTGTTGTGGGGGCTTTCGAAGCCATTGGCTCGGGCAAAATCGAAATTTCCGGCGAATGTAGCACGGCCCAGTTTTGATTGTCAAAAACCCCCGTCAAGCCTGGAGTCGGCTACTTAAGGGGGGGGACAGGGCGGTGCAGCATGACCCGGTCGGCTTCATCCCATCGCGGGGACGTCACGACCAGAAAGACGGCTGGGCCGGAGGGGCCGGCGATAAAGGTGTGCGCCTGTCCGGGCTCGACACGCACGACCGACCCGGGACGCATGGCGATGTCCGCATCCCCTACGCGGAAGACGCCCTCACCCTGGATGAGATAGAGGACCTCCCGAATCCGGTGATGCAGGTGCAGGGGCAAGGTGCCGCGGATCTGGACGAGCAACGCGCTCATCTCCGCGTCTTCCGTGAGCCGGGTGATGCGAATGGTCTCATGGGCCGCGAGCGGCTCCTGGAACATTCGTGAGGGCAGGTCAGCGACGGGAGGAAGGGGGGACGGGAGCGGCGGCTGGTCTGCGCCGGACGACGGTGCGGCCAGCGCAAGATACGCGGGGAAACCGACCATCAACCCGAAAAATGACACTCTGGACCGCGTCATCTGCCGGGGGCGGATGCGCGGCGGCACTCAGGCTCCCCGCTTGGCACGCCCGGCCCACACCTCGCGCAAGAGGTTCCGCCACTCGTTGCGGGAGACCGCCGGCATCGTCGAGATCTTGATGTGGCCCAGCGCCGAATTGAGCACCGCCGCCTTCATGGCCGCCCGGTTGTTGGGAAACTCGAGGATTGCGACGACGTCGTATTCTCCCAGGCAATAGTAGGCATCCAGCAAGCGTCCGCCCAGGGACTCGATGTTCCGCTGGACCGCATCGGACCGGCTGATGCCCTTGTCCTTCATGGTTGAGATGCCGTGCTCCGTGAATTTCACCAGGCTGATATAGATCGGCATGGCTGGGCTCCTCTCTGATTCGTCTTGTCCACTCCGCAGGAGGCCGCCATCTTAATACCAACCCCCCACCGGCTCAAGGCCTTTTTCGTACAGCCCTCGCGCAGGACGCCGGCGTTGACAGCCCGACAGCACCGGGTTATCGTCGGGCCATGGGCAGCCGGCCGGCCATTCCTCGCAGCAACGTCGCCGTGGAAGTCTATCTCGGGTACAAGGGCGAAGAAACGCCCCATGCGTTCGTGCACGAGGGGGCGCGCCGGCAGGTCCGGGAGATTCTGGAGCGCTGGGACACCGAGCGGCACAGCTACTTCAAGGTCCTGGCGGAGGACGGCCATCGGTATGTCCTGCGGCACGACCTCGATCATGCCTCCTGGGAATTGGTCATGCGGGAAGAGGGCTCCCCTTGACTCCGTGCCGGCCATGGCTATTTAGTAGTCTCTTTCTGATCACGTGAAAACTCTCCTCATGAAGCGTGCCATGGCTTCACCGTCCGCTGGTCTCCGCCGACTCCGGCGCCTCGAGCTGCTGGGCGTCGCCATGCTCCTGGTGTCCGCGTCCTGTTCCCAGGAACCGGGAGGCGGCTCCGTGACCGCCCCGCCTCCGGAAATTTCCCGCGGCACCGCGACCGCGGCCCCCATCCTCCCGGAGCCGGTCGGCATCGGCCAGGCCAACGAGACCTTCGTTGCGGTGGCGAAAAAGGCCCGGGGGCCGGTGGTGAACATTTCGGCGGTCCGTAAAGTCAAACAGGGCGCTGAGCAGTTCCAGAATCCTTTCTTCGACGATCCCTTCTTCCGGCGCTTCTTCGGGGAGGAGTTCGAGCGCCGGTTTCGCGCGCCGCGGGAGCGCCGCGAGAAGGGCATGGGCTCCGGCGAAAACGTGCCGCCGGACGGCTACATCGTGAC
>CAYJUM010000035.1:0-24108 GCA_964373355.1 uncultured Nitrospirales bacterium
TGGCGCAGGCATTAAAAGAGTACGGACTTATCTAACGTGAGGCGTAAGGCGTAAGGGGTATGATGCGGGGAATTCCGGGCATATCCGAGCGGGTCGCCTCCCGCCTGACGCTTTACGGGGTTTCTGATGATTAAGGTCATCGTCACAGGGGCCGCCGGCCGCATGGGCGGTCGGGTCATCGCGCTGCTGAAGGAGTCCGCGGCGCTGACGCTGGTCGCCGCGGTCGAGAGCAAGGGGCACGTGTCCGTCGGAGAAGATGCCGGCGAGGTGGCGGGCTGCGGCCAAACCGGCGTGCTGATCGTGGATGACCTCTCGGCCGTGATGGACCGTGGGGAGGTCATCATTGATTTTTCGGTGCCCGAGGCCGCTGTCGGGTACGCCCGGCTCTCCGCGCAGCACCGGCGGGCGATGGTGATCGGCACCACCGGGCTCTCGGCGCAGGAGGTGAGCGAATTGCGGACGCTGGCCCGGTCTTTCCCCTGCGTCTTTTCCCCGAACATGAGCGTGGGCGTCAACGTCATCTTCAAGGTCATCGCCCAGATGGCCAAAGCCTTCGGGGAGGACTACGACCTGGAAGTGATCGAGGCCCATCATCGCCTGAAAAAGGACGCCCCGAGCGGGACGGCCCTGAAGATCGCCGAGATTCTGGCCCGGGCCTTGAACCGCAACCTGGATCAGGTAGGGATCTACGCCCGTAAGGGACTGATCGGGGAGCGGCCGCGCGGGCAGATCGGCATTCAGACGATCCGCGCGGGCGACATCGTCGGGGACCATACCGTGCTGTTCGGCGGGATGGGCGAGCGCGTGGAAGTCACGCACCGCGTGCAGAGCCGCGACACCTTTGCACGGGGCGCCTTGCGCGCCGCCCGCTGGGTGCTCCGGCAGCCGCCGGGCCTCTACGACATGCAGGATGTGCTGGAGCTGAAGTGACCCACGCCCCCGGACCTCTCCCACGAAAGATGGCTTGACAGCATTTTCGCCCTCCGACCAGCGTTTCTTATATAAAGCAGTGATTGGTGATTGAGTGATGCGTGATGGTCTGCGAAATCACCGATTGCTGCTTTGAATCACTCAATCACCAATCACAGGTTTCGCTATGGCTCATGCCGTCTGGAGCGTCTGCGGCAGAGCCTCGAGGCCCGCAAGGTGGCCGAGAAACGCCCTGAACGGGCGAAGAAGGGCAAGGCTGCGCGCCGCGTCGCCTAAGCCTTCCCGACCACCAGCACCGCCGCCCCCTGGACTTCCCCCGCTTTCAAGGCTTGCAACGCCGTATTGGCGTCCTCCAGCCGATAGGGGCAGGTGCGGGTGCGGATAGGCACCGCCGCCGCCTCGCTCAGGAAGTCCAGGCCGTCCTGCCTGGTATTGGCCGTCACGCTCCGCATGACGCGCTCGCCGAACAATTCGCGGTCATAGTCAAGCTGGGGGATCGGCGTCAGGTGGATGCCGGCAATGGCGAGCGTCCCGCCGCGGTCGAGCGCCCGGAGCGCTGGCGGGACCAGGTCGCCGGCCGGCGCGAAGAGGATCGAGGCATGGAGCTTGTCCGGCGGCGCTTCGGCCGCCGCCCCGACCCAAGCCGCGCCGAGCTCCCTCGCCAGGCGCCGGTGCTCTTCTCTGAGCGAGCAGACGTAGACGGTGCAGCCCCAGCGCCGGGCGATCTGAATCGTGAGGTGCGCCGAGGCCCCGAACCCGTACAGCCCGAGACGCTGCCCGGGCCGGATCCCGCTGAGCCGGAGCGCCCGGAAGCCGATGATACCGGCACACAGCAAGGGGGCGGCTTCTTCGTCGCTGAAGGGGGTCGGAAGAGGATAGGCGAAGGACTCCGGCACGATCGCGTACTCGGCATAGCCGCCGTCCACGTGGTAGCCGGTGAAGGTCGGCCGGAGACAGAGATTCTCTCGCCCGCTCACGCAGAAGTCGCACACACCGCAGGTCCGCTGCAGCCAGGCGATGCCGACCCGATCGCCTTCCTTGATGGTCCGCACCCCGCGGCCGGTCGCCTCGACGGTCCCCACCACTTCGTGGCCCGGCACGACCGGCAGCTTCGCCCGGGGCAGGTCGCCTTCCACGATATGCAGATCGGTCCGGCAGACGCCGCAGACGTGCACGCGCACCCGGACCTGCCCGTCTGCGGGTGTCGGCACCGGGAGGTCCTGCAATCCCAGGGGCGCGCCCGCGGCGGCGCCGGGTCGTTGAAGCACCATGGCTCGCATGAGCGCCTCGGCAAAGACAGGCTACCCCTGCGTCCTGAGGAGTGATCCGTGATTATGAATCACGAATTCCGAATCACTGATCACGTCATCAGAGGCAGGGGTAGCAACAAGACACCGAGCTGTGGGAGCGGTTAGGCCTTTGGCAGATTCAGGTACAGGAACGCGATGATGATCACGGCGCTCGACCAGGTGAGCCACCGTTTGTGGAAGACGTCATTGATGCCGTAGATCAGCACGACGGCAATGGCCGAGAAATAGAGGATGGCGTTGCCTCTGGAGTATCCAGCGGCGCCTTCGGCGAATGCCACGGCCGGAAACAATGCAAGCGCCGATCCCAAGAGGATGCTGAGGGCACGAGTCATACAGACCTCCCCGTAAAGGACCTCCCGGCCTGACCGCCGGGAGGAACGATGAGTTGCCCGATTCCTGGAAAAAGAATGCGCCTGCCGGGCCGCGAAGTCAACAGCGGCCATGACCTTGGAAAATCATCGCTTTTCTTGACACGCCGTCCCCGTCAGCCTAAGCTGCTCTCCCAGCAAACCTGTCGTCCGTCTCGCACTTCACCCAAGAAGGATGTCGTATGAGACAGCTGATCGCAATCGGCGTGTTCGGCCTGCTGCTCTGGCCGGGAGCGCCGTGGCAGGCGCAGGCTGCGGCGGCGGATTCCGAGAACGTGAAGCAGCTCGAGGCCTTGCAAAAAAAGATGCAGGATGTCAAAGGGCACGGCCCTGCTCAGAGCCAGGGGTCCTTAAAGCGCCGCGATATGCAGGGTCAGCCGATGTCCGGCGGGGGCGGCGGGGAGGGCGAGGGCCTGACGCCCGAGCAGCAGCAGATGTACGAGGAATTGATGAAATCCGTCGAGCAGCTCAAACAGAACATCAAGAAGCGCGATGAAGCCCTCGAGCAATTGATGCCGGGGTCCACGAAGTGAGGCGAGCCCTCCCGATCCCCGGCTGCCTGGCCGCCCTGCTCCTCGCCGTCAGCCCGGCGCTCGGGGCCGGCGGCGCGCTCGACAGTCTCGCCAAAGATCAAGGCGGCGGCGCCCGCTTCAAACTGCACTTCCAGGGCAGCTCCAGCGATATGCACGTCGGCCTCATGAAGGTGGACCCGGCCGCGCAGAAGGTCGTGCTGGAGGTCTTCGCCAAGTCCGATTACACCGAGCCCATGTGGCAGCAGTTCATCATCGGGATGAAAGGCGACCGCCCCGCGATCGAGGCCGGCTACGTGCAGGTCGGCTCCCGCTCTCCGATGATTCTCACCGCCCAGTACCTGGCCGGCACCGACAGTCTGGACATCAACATGTTCCTGCTGACCGAAGCCGAGCTCCGGGACGGGAAGCAGAAACACATTCAACGGCTGGGCCAGGAGAAAGTGAGCACGGCGGCCGGCGCCGTCATGTCCACGAAGTATCAGATGGAGCGGCCGGATCAGAAGCTGGAATTCTGGCTGAGCGATGAAGCGCGTCCGATCGGGTTGATCAGGCTGGTGTCGACCGGCAAGAAGACCGAGCAGAACTACCGCTTGGAACTGGAGGAGCTGTTGTCCGGGCTGGCCCCGAAGATCAACCCCGCCAAGGCCGTTCCTCTCACCGACGAAGTCAAAAAGAAGATTTCGGCCCCGACGAAATAACGCCGGCCCCGTACCTCGTCTCCCCGCACACCACCAGCTCCGCCGCTTCGTCCGACGCGGGCGTCGGCTCGCCCCGCTCCAGCTCGATCTTGCGCAGCGCCGCGGAGATCCCGTCATAGACCTCCCAGGCCTCCTCGGACCACGCCGGATTGAAGGGCAGTTTCTGGAACGCGGCCTCGGCCGCCTTCCGCTGGTCGTTCGTGAGAGTCGGCGTTCGCATCGTCAGCTCCGCTGCGGGTCAGCGTCGGGCGGCGGTCAGCGGGCGCGGTTCCGGTTCGGCGTCACGGCGGCGGCCGCAGTTCAAACACACGAACACCGCGATGGCCAAGCCGGCATTGAGATCAACGGCCCGCTCCAGGAACATGGACCCTTTGCATTTGTCGCAACGTGTCATGGGTTCAAGGTAACACCCGCGGGCGCCAGTTTCCATCGGGCGGAAGGCCCGTCCGGCCGGCGCAAAAGGGCTCACCCGCATAGGGCCATTGGGACGCCGGCTTGCCGGGAGGCCTATTCCGGGCGAAAACCCGCCGGATTGGCCTCAAATCCGGATGCGCTGGCCTTCTTCCAGGACGGAGACGTTCGGCAGGTTCAGGCGCACGAGCTCTTCGGCGATCAGGTCGCGGTAGGGGGGTTTGCGATGGTAGATGTAGATGGGGATGTCGGGACGTCCGAGCTTCCGCCATTCCCGGCCCAGCATCTCTGGGGTGAGATGGCCGCTCGTCTTGGCCAGCTCGGTGAGCTCGTTGGGAAAGGACGTCTCGATGAAGGCGGCTTTGAGCCGGCGTTCCTCCCGGGCCGCTTCCCAGATGCGGCGGGTTTCACTCGTGTCGCCGCTGTAGAGCAGCGCCCCATCGCCATCGCGGATGATGAACCCGACGGCCGGCACGATATGGTCCACCGGCACGGCCGTGATGTCGTACCCGTCCAGCGTGCTGGGGATGTCTTCTTCGAGGGATTTCAGCGCCATCACGGGGTCCGCGGCGGTGGGCAGGCACGTGAAGTCGGGGTAGATGACGTCGTTGAAGATATGGTCATGGAGGCCTTCGAGGACGATGGGCACGCTCCAGACCTGAATCGGGCCCTTGGCGGTGAAGCCCGCCATGTTGTCGGCGAGCAGCGGCAGCGCCTTGATGTGGTCGATGTGGGTGTGGGACACCAGCACGTGGCGGATCTTGGCCTGCTCGTCCTCCACGAGCGCCGCGCTGATCGTGCCGGCATCCAGCATGACCGTGTCGTCGACCAGAAACCCGCACGTCCGGCACTCGTGCGGTCCCCGCACGCCGGTCACGGTGAGTTCCGACCCATGAGAGCCCAGCACCCGGACGATCATGATTCCCCTTCAGCCGTCACCGTTGAAACGTCTCGAACTCGTCCACGGCCAGCGCGTACGCGCGGTGGCAATCTGCGCACCGCAGGCCGACGCTGTCCTGAAGCACATCCATCGTCGCGACGCCGACGGCAGGCTGGTGGGCCGTCGAGCATTCCTGCAGCAGGTCGTCCGCCGTTCGCTCTCCCGACTCGCGTGCAGTCCCGCCGGCTGTCTCCCCGGCGGGGGGAACGGCCCGGAGTGCCGGCTCCTGGACGGTGAAGGACCGGACGCGAAAGCGATGCAGGATGTTGCATGAGCTGCAGCTGATGACGATCCACGCCGGGTCCATCTTCTTGAGGCTCAAGCAGAGCGGATGAGAGGAAAAGCATTGTTGGGCGAAGGCACCGCTCTTGAACACAGGCATGCGCACTCCTGAGAGGCTAGACGGGAGTCTAGAGGATTCGCAGAAGCGTCAGGACCACCAGCGTACCGACCGCGTACGGGATCATACAAGAGTACAGGAGGGCTTTGTACGGCGCGCGATGCTCCTTGTACACGAACTCATACGCGAGGACCGACACGGTCAGGGTCAGGATCAGGATCCGGCTGGTCCGCGGCCAACCGTACACGCCGCTGACGATGAAATCAGCGGTGACGAACCCGCTGAAGCCCATCACAAGGGGAGCAATGACGATCCGGACGACTTCCGAGGGCCACCGGCTCCACGATGCGGCCTGGTTCATGCGGTCGGCCTGCCCGGACGTCATGCGCCGGCGACCGGCACCCCGGAGGCCGTCTCCACTGCGCGGCGCCGCGCCGCGGGCTGCGCCTGGCAATGCCGGCAGACGCGGGGGCGCTTTTTGAGGAGCCACGACCGGCCTCTGGCCAGGCAGGAGTAGTGCACGAAGCGGTCGCATACGGTGCAGCGCGACCAGCCGCCACGGAAAAAGGTGATGTTCCGGTAGAGACCCTTGCCGCAGACGGCGCAGGCCCGAGGCTCGATGCCCAGCAGCAGCGGCTCCCACTCGCCGCCGGCTTTTCGCCAACTCATGACCGGGGAGTATACCGAAGCCCTGCACCGAAATACAACTTGTGCGGCGCGACGGCCATTGAGGGTAATCCCGTAGATGAATGCCGACGGAGTGTTTGACCTTTCGACACCCATTTGTTAGGCTCTCGCGGCCGTTGGCCCGGCAAGAGACACGATGGAGATTGCCACATATCTCGACCGCAAGCGCGCGGAGGTCGACCGGTTCCTGGAGACGGTCGTGCCGGACTCGGGCACGCCGCCGGCCACCTTGCACGAGGCGATGCGCTACAGCCTGCTGGCAGGCGGGAAGCGGATCCGCCCGATCCTGGCGATCGCCACGGCCGAGGCGCTCGGCCCGGCCACGCCGGCCGTTCTCCCGATCGCCGCGTCCCTGGAGTTGATCCATACCTATTCGCTGATCCATGACGACCTGCCGGCCATGGACAACGACGACTACCGGCGGGGAAAGCCGACGAATCACAAGGTCTACGGCGAAGCCATGGCGATCCTCGCCGGCGATGCCTTGCTGACGATGGCCTTTGCCTTGTGCAGCCGGCCGGAGTTGGCGGATCACCTCGATCCCCGCCGGCAGGTGCGCATCATCCAGGAGCTGGCCGATGGCTCCGGCCATCTCGGGATGGTGGGAGGGCAGGTCCTCGACATTCAGGCGGAGAACCGGGACATCGACCTCGCGGCGCTCCAGACCATCCATGCCCACAAGACCGGCAAATTGATCAGGGCGGCGGTGCGGATCGGCGCGCTCCTCGGGGGCGCCTCCCGGGAGCAGTTGGAGCGGCTGACCGGCTATGCGGAGGACATCGGCTTGGCGTTCCAGATCGCCGATGACGTGTTGAACGTCACCGGCACCCGCGAAGAGCTGGGCAAAGATCCGAACACGGACGCCCAGCGCGGCAAGAAAACCTATCCGGCGTTCTGCGGTATTGACGGCGCGCGGCAACTGGCCACCCAGTCGGTGAACCGGGCGATCGAGCGCCTGGCGGAGTTCGACGGCAAGGCCGATCCGCTGCGGGAGATCGCCCGGTACATCACGACCAGAAAAAACTAAACCCGTGAGGCGTCAGGCGAAAAGTCCTCTCCTGATTCCCCATCCCTTACCCTGCACCCTGCACCCTTCACGCCTCACGGCCTTATGAAGACATTGGTCACAGGGGCGACGGGGTTCATCGGCGGTGCGGTGGCGCGCGCCCTGGTCGCGGCGGGCGCGGAGGTGCGCGTGCTCGTCCGGCGGGACGCCGACCTCCGGAACCTCGAAGGGCTCAAGGTCGAGCAGGCCTTCGGGGATCTGCGCGACCGGGAGTCCCTGCGCCAGGCCTTGAGCGGTTGCCGCCGGCTCTACCACGTGGCGGCGCACTATGCGCTGTGGGCGCGGGATCCGTCCGTCTTCTACGACGTCAATGTCACGGGGACCCGCCTGTTGCTCGAGGCGGCCCGCGACCTGGGGACTGAGCGGATCGTGTACACGAGCACGATCGGCGCGATCGGGCTTCCCGCCACGGGACCCGGCTGCGAGGACACCCCGGTGTCGCTCGCCCAGATGGCCGGGCACTACAAGCGCTCCAAGTACCTCGCCGAGGTCGAAGTCCAGCGCCTGGCCATGGAAGGCCTGCCCGTCGTGATCGTGAACCCGAGCGCGCCCGTCGGCGCGGGCGATATCAAGCCGACCCCCACCGGGCAGATGATCGTGGATTTCATGAAAGGGCGGATGTGGGCCTACCTGGACACCGGCATGAATCTCGTGGACGTGGACGACGTCGCGGTCGGGCATCTGCGCGCGATGGAACGGGGACGCCCGGGCGAGCGGTACATCCTGGGGAACCGGAACCTGTCGCTGCGCGGAATCTTCGAGACCCTGAGCCGGCTGACGGGCGTCAGGGCGCCGCGCCTGAAGCTGCCCTGGCAGGCGATCCTGCCGCTCGCACACCTGGACTGCTGGGTGGCCGATTATGTCACCCACCGCCCGCCGCGCATTCCGGTCGAGGCGGTCCGCATGGCGAAGCACCGCATGCACTACGACTGCAGCAAGGCGCTCCGCGAGCTCGACCTGCCGCAGACGCCGGTCGAGACGGCCCTGGAGAAAGCCGTGCGGTGGTTCCGCGACCATGGCTATGCCTAGCAGACGTGAGGCGTGAGGCGTGGATGAACATGGGAATGACTCGCTTCTGTTCTTACGCCTTACGCCTGACGCCTCACGCCTGACGATCGGTGGATCTGCTCACCCTTCTCCTCAAGACCGTCCTGCTCCGGCCCTACGTCTTCCTGTTTCTGTTGATATCACTCGCGTCTGCGCACCGGGTGCTGGGCTGGCGCCGCACCGCCCTGTTCTTCTCGATCACCTGGGTGACGGCGTTCGCGTGCGAATGGTCCTCGACGCGCACCGGGGTGCCGTTCGGCTGGTACTACTACACCGGGTCCACCGTCGGGCAGGAGCTGTATCTCTCCAACGTCCCGTTCATGGATTCCCTGTCCTTCACCTTCCTGTTGTACGCGTCGTATTGCCTGGCGCTGGCATTTCTGCTGCCGGCGCGCGGCGCGGCGCCGGAAGGCCCGTCGCCGGCGGCCGCGCAGCGCGCCCGGTGGCACGTCAGCTTCGAAGCCGAGCCACGCCCCTCCGGGCCGGTGATCGCGCTCAGCGCGCTGTTCTTCGCCCTGATCGATGTCGTCATCGATCCGGTGGCGTTGCGAGGAGATCGGTGGTTCCTCGGCCAGATCTACGGGTACCCGGAGCCCGGCGTGTATTTCGGCGTGCCACTGGCGAATTTCGTCGGGTGGGGAATCGTGGGCCTGCTCGCGTTGGGGGTCTACCGTGCCGTCGTCGGGCAGACTGGCGACCGGCCGCCATGGCTGGCCGCTGCCGACGTGCTGATCGGATGCGGGCTCTATTACGGCGTGCTCTGTTTCAACCTGGCCGTCACGTTCTGGATCGGAGAATTTCTGCTCGGTCTGACCGGCATGCTGATCTTTCTCCCGATCACCGCGCTCTTGCTCTTGAAGCTGGGAGGGGTGCTTCGCCCGGGGTAAATCTGGCGGGCAAACGGGCGCTCACCGCTGTATACTACAGGCCGGTCACTTCCTCGGTCGAAGGTTGATCCCATGGTCAGAAAATTCGTGGTCGCGGCGATCGTGGCGGCCGCCGCCTGGTTCGTCAGCGGCTGGCTGGAGTTCCCGCGCGTCTTTCAGGTCATGTTCGTCCTGTATGCCGTGCTGGGGCTCCTCATCTTCCTGCTCCTGGATGCGCCGTCGCTCCGGCCGTTGGCCGGATGGGGGGCCGGCCTGGCTCTGCTCGGATTCTACGCGCTCGTGTCGGCGGTCTATATCCTGGGGGCTGGGGCCCTGCCCCAGTACGACCCGGAGGATGAAAAAGGGAAGATCGAAAAACTGCTCAAAGCCAAGAAGGACCGGGCGGCCCAGGAATCCCATCAGGTCGAGGCTCTCCTGCAGCAGGCCGGCGCGCTGGAGTCCAGGATCGAGGCCCTGACGGCTCGGTTGAGCCGCGTGGCGCCGGACGCCTCCACGGCCCCAGAGGCGGCCCCGTCCCGTCCGCCGCCCTCAGGCACGAACCTGATCGCACGCGGTATGGAAGTGTACGACCTCTACGAGTGCTACAACTGCCATACGATCGGCGGGAAGGGCAGCGTCAAGAAACGCGGACCCGTGCTGGACAACGTCGGGAGTTTCCTGACCATCGAGGACATGAAGAAAAAGATCTTCGATCCCACCTATCTCTATGCCGAGGGATTCGAGAAAGAGCACAAGAAGGGGCTGATGCCGGACAAGTACAGGGAGCTGATGACCGAGGAAGAGCTCTCGGCGGTGGCTGCCTATCTGAGCACCCTGAAGAATCCCGCCGTGGAGACGCCCAAGCCGGTCTTCGTGAAGACCAAGGTGGAGCACGGCTTCATCGTCTATGGCTACGTCCGCACTCCCGGTGGAACCCCGGTCCCGAATGCGGAGGTCGTGGCCAAGCCCCTGAAGCCGGACGCGCATGCGGCCAGGGGAAAAACGAACCAGGAAGGGTACTACGAGCTCTTCCTGCACCTGCACAACGAGGACAACGGCACGAAGATCGCCGTGTCGGCCGGCACCGCACAGCAGGAAGTCGTCGCGAACTACGACCCCAACGACAAGGTCACCAAACGGCAAGCTGCCGTGGACCTCGTCGTCTCCTGAAGGGAGCTAATGGCCTATAGCGTATGGCTGATAGCATAGGGGGAAAGAGCATATGGCGTATAGCGTATGGTCAGATCCGGTCATGCTATAAGCTATAAGCCATCGGCTCTTGGTGCTCCGATGAGAGGACTGCTGATCCGCTTCATCGTGACCGGCATCGCCGTGCTGGTGGCCAGTGAAGTCGTGCCGGGCATCTCGCTGGACAGCCTGTCGGCAGGGATCGCCGCGGCCGTCGTGCTGGCGTTGCTGAACGCGCTGGTCCGTCCGGTCCTATATCTATTGACCCTGCCCTTCATCATCGTCACGCTCGGGCTCTTCATGGTGATCGTCAATGCGCTCGTGCTGCAGCTGGCCGCCTGGCTGGTGAAGGGGTTCCACGTCGAGGGATTCTGGGCGTCGGTCCTCGGCGCCATCCTGATCAGCGTGGTGAGCACGGTCCTGAATCTGTTCATCTCCGAGCGCGGCACGGTGGAAGTCGTCACCGCCCGCCCCAGGTCGCCGCGAATCATCAATTGAAAACCGCGGACCGCGTTGATACAATCCGCGACTCCACCCCTCACGTCCCCTCAAGGAGCCCATGGCGCACGTGGCGATCGAGCAGGAACGGACCTCCAAACAGACGACGCTGCAGAAGACCCTCACCTCTGCCCTGAACGAGCTCGGCATGGAAGCGGCCCTCGTGGCCATCTTCGACCGCCAGGACGGCCCCCTCGTCGCCCACGGCTACCGGGGTTTCTCACCCCGAGAGGTGCAGGCGGTCGTCAGGACGCTGTCCGCCCGGGAGTTGAACGGCCTGCTGCAGTCCCGCGCCGTCGTCCCGGTGTCGGAGCAGGGCGACTTGAAGGCGGTCCGGCTCCGCATGATCACGGCGGGGCCCAAGTCGCTGCTGGGGATTCCGCTCCGCTACAAGCAGATGCTCTACGGCGCGCTGGTGGTCGGCAAGAAAGAGAGCGCCGGGTTTTCCAAGAAAGACAAAGCGGCGTTGGAGACGTCTGCCGAGGGCATTACGTCGGCCCTGGAGCGGGCGCAGCTCTTCGGCTCTCCGATCATCCTCGGCCGGCCGCTGGTCTCGCAGGAACCGGTCCAAGCCCCGGGCGTCGAGCCCGCGCGGGCCAGCCTGTCGTCCCCCGATGTGCAGGACCGGATGGCGGACCTGCTGCGGGAGATCGAGCCCACGATGTCGTTCGAGCGTGCCTGGGTGGCCATTTACGATCCAGTGGCCGCGGCGGTGGAAGTCGCCGGCATGATCACGGAGCACAAGCCCGCGGAGCAAAAACGTGATCTCAAGCCGGGACAACGACTGGCTCTGGATGCGTCGGCGTCGGGCTGGGCGGTGCGGCACCGCAAAGCCCGGCTGGATCATGACCTCGCCTCGACCCAGGGGCGATTCCAGGACTACAAGCAGCTGTTCAAAGACAAGTTCAAGTCGGCGCTCGTCGTGCCGTTCTTCGTGCGAGGCCAGGTGGGCGGGACGATCACGCTGGCCTCCAGAGCCCCGATGCAGTACAGCCTCTCGGACGTCAGAGTCCTGGAGCCCCTGACCCTCAAGCTGGCCGAACTGCTCCAGGAGCCGCTGCCGGGTCCGGCGCCCGCGGAGTTCGTGTCTCCGGGGAAGTCGCCGGTGTCGCAGCCTCCGGCCATTCCGGAGCCGCTGATCCGCCGGCAGGAACGCCAGACCGCCTTGGGCGAGTTCAGCTCCTTCCTGGCCACCGAGGTCCGGGAACCCCTGGCCTCGATCCGCGCCCAACTGGAGGAGATCACGGGGGAAGGCACCCTGGATTTCGATCCCCAGACGAGGGTCGAAAATGCCATGCGCGACCTGATCCGGGTCGAGATGATCCTGAACGAGATCCTGGACTTCGCCAAGCCGCTGGAGCTCAACCGTCGGGTGTGCCGCGTCCCCGACGTGATCGAAAGCGCGCTGACGGTGGTGGCCACCGATCTGGACATGAACCGGATCCGGGTCACGAAGGAATATGCCGCGAACCTTCCGCAGGTCCGGTGCGACGATGCGAAGATGCAGCAGGTGTTCCTGAGCATCTTCAAGAACTCTCTCGAAGCCATGAATCCCGGCGGCCACCTGCACATCGAGACGACCCACCCGAAAGGGCCCCGCAGTGAAGTCCAGATCACGATCAAGAACGACGGCGAGCCCATCCCGACCGAGCACGTGGGGAAGGTGTTCGAGCCGTACTTCACCACGAAGCGGACGGGCACCGGGCTGGGCCTCGCCACCGTGAAGAAAATCGTCGAAGAGCACCATGGGCAGATCTCGATCGCCAGCGGGCCGGGCCAGGGGACGGCGGTCATTATCCGCCTCCCGGCGCTGCAGCGGCCGGGCTATCACCGCCGGGGACGGGGCCGCCGGCCTCGCGGCGGGCGGGCCTAGCCGCCCTTGACAGCCTCGGGAGGCACGGCTAAGATACTGCCCTCTTTTGGACACCCGTAATCACGATCTCTTTCACCCACACTTTTCATAAGGAGTACGCGCTATGAAAACGGTCATCAGCATGGCAGCGGGGCTGTTCGCCGTGGCGTTCGTCGCCTCCTTCGCGCTGGCCAACCCGGCGATGCTCCCGAAGCATCCGGGCTACCCGGCCTCCGGCAACGCCAATGATATCGGCCAGACCAACATGGGCGGGGAGAAGGCGTTGCAGCAAGCCGCCGCCGCCGAGGACAAACACACGGTCCAGAATCTGACCGATTCGAACAATCAACGGCTGGTCGAGAAGCAGGGCGCCGGCCAGTTGCCGAAGGTCCAGGGGCCGCAGATCCGCATCGAGCCCCCGGTCAAAGAAGCGACCAAGATGAAGCAATAAGCCGCGCACTGGGTACACAAGGGAGGCCTTCGGGCCTCCCTTTTTTTTGCCCAGAAGCTCCGGCTATAGGCCACAGGCTATCAGCCATGAGCTCTTTTCAGCTGAAAGCGCCACGGTTTCTTGGCCCACGCGCCCGCATAGTCCACGCCGATCCGCGCAGAAGCCGCGATGGCGGTCCTGGGGATGCGGTCGCCACGATCTTCGATCCAGAGCTTTTCCCCCAGCGTCAGGTCCAGCCGATTCAAGGTCCGGTCGATCTGAAGCAGGCGGCAGACACGGCCCGGCCCATCGATCACGCTAGAGACGTGAGTGTGGGAGGGACGCGTTTCGCGGGGCCCCATCCCACTGAGATTGATCGCCCGGATCAAGACGGCGGCCGGGTAGTCCACGCGCTCGGTCACCACATTGAGGCAGTGGTACATGCCGTAGATCAGGTACACATAGGCCATGCCGGCCGGCCCGAACATCACGTCGGTCCGGGCCGTCCGGCCTTTCGACGCGTGGCAGGCCAGATCGTGCGGGCCGACGTAGGCCTCCACTTCCACGATGCGGCCGGCGACCACACGGCCGTCCAGCCGGCGCACCAGGTATTTTCCGAGCAACGCCTTCGCGACAGCCACCGTCGGCCGCTCAAAAAACTCCCGCTCTAAAATCTTCGGCATCGCTTCCCCCGATCTCAGGCTGCTCAAAACGGCCCTCCAACGAGGCCACAGAGAGCGAAATGCCGAGGCGTACTGGTTCTGTACGTCGCAGGCATTGCAGCGACCGAGAACGAAGTTGGTGGTCGTTCTCAGCAGCCTGTTAAAAGTACCATGCGACGCCGCCCATCACAAACCGCGGAATACCCGGCACGAAATGGATGTCCTCGACGCCAGCAGCCTCATTCCGCAGCCGGGACTCGAAGAAGAACGTGGCCTGCTCCCATTGCGTGTCCAGGAGATTCTGAACACTGAGGAAGGCTTCCAGGCGTCCCCGCGAGAGCTTGACCGGCAGCCGGTAGCGCTCGATCAGGTCGAACACGGTCCAGGACGGCGCATTCACCGTGCGGTTCCCGGTCAAGGGCCGGGTGCCGAGGTACGTCATCTGCAACTGCGAGAAGAGATCCTCGGGGAGGCGGAGCAGCACCGCGGCAAAGCCGGTATGTTCGGGAGCAAGCGGGACCGCCTGTCCGGTGTCGCGAAATTCAGCATGAGTCCAGGTAACGCTGCCGTTGAAATACAGCGGCCCGAGCACCTGCCCGCGCCCGCCGACCTCCAGGCCATAGCGCCGGGTCGGTCCCCGGGCCTGGGTCGTGCCCTGATCGCCGACGAATACCAACTCGGATTGCAGGTCCAAGGCCCAGAGGGTGGTGATGCACTCGAACTGCTCCCAGGGCTTGTGGCGAAGTCCGACCTCATAACTCTGCGCCCGTGCCAACGGTACGCCACCTCCGGACACCACCCCGCGCGCATCATTGCTGTGATAGCCCTGGCCGTAATTCAGAAAGACTTCGGTCCGGAGCCAGGGGCCGAGGATCAGGTTGGCCTTGGGGAGCAGCGCAGCCGAGTCCGCGCGGCCGGCGGGCTGGGTCGTGCAGGCAGGGCAGCGATTGCGGACGTCGAAGGTAAAGAACTCAGCCCGCAGACCGCCGGCCAGGCGCATCCACGGCAACGGCTGGACGTCAAGCTTGGCATACGGCGAATAGGACGCCTCCAGAATGTCGCTGTCGGTGGTGGTCCCGAGCGGCGCCCGCCGCACCTGCGTGCCGAGGCGGGTGTGAATGTCGTCTACGCGCGCCTGAACCCCGATGGCCGCGACGCTCCCCATGCCGAAGACCTCGCCGCTCTGCTGCCAACCGACATCCCCGCCATAGAATACGCGCCGGTCCGCCTGAATGATGCCGTCGCCGTTCACCGGATCGTTTACAAAGAAGGTGAAGTTCGTGAAGAGGTCCAGCCGGTAGTACTGGGCGTAGAGTTTCGCGAACGCCTTCCCACCGCCGGCCGTGTCGTAGTGCGCATCCAGCCGCCCCGTGGCCCGCGTGGTCTTGCCGCCCTCGGAAGGGTCTACCGAGCCGAAGCGATCCAGGCTGCCGTCGGCCACCGCCCGCACCGGGATCTCGCCCGACCCGTTCCACCGGGCTTTGTGAAACGTGCCCGAGAGACTCACCTCCGAGCGCGTGGTCGGGTTCATCGTGGCCTTCGCCAGCCCATTGAACCGGAAGTACCGGTTCTCGTTGATGAACGGGCCGTTCGTGTAATACCCCTCGGCCGCGAACAAGGTGCGCACCCTGTCCTTCGTCGGCGAGAGCATGAGGAGATGGCGCTGGGTCTCATACATGCCGCCGGCGAGCTGGACCAGCCCTTCTTTCACGATGTCGCGGGTGACGAAATTGACGGCGCCCGCCGTGTCGAAATCGCCGAATTGCGGATGGTACGCGCCCTTGTAGACATCCACGCCCTCGATCGTTTCCGGGATGATGAAATTCAGGTCGGTATAGCCCTGGCCATGCGCATGGCTACGCAGGTTGATGGGCATATTGTCCACAAAGAAGGCCACGTCGGTCCCGTGATCGGCGTCGAAGCCGCGGAGAAAATACTGGTCCGCCTTCCCCGCCCCGCCGGAATGCTCGACGGTGACAAAGCCGGGGATGAGCCGCAGGATCTGGGCCGGCCGGCCCTGCGGCTGAAGCAGAATTTCCCTGTCTGGAATGAATTGCTGCGAGGAGGCGGCGACCGGCCGGTCGGCCGTCACGCTGACTTCGCGCACCGTGACCGACTCCCCGGGCTCATGGGCCAGGGCGGGGGATGCTGCAAGCAGAACGATGCCGAGTTGAAAAACGAGTCGCCGACGCACGACAGTAGCTCAGTGGGCTAACTGAGGCCTTTGCCCGTCGTGGTCGCCGTGAGCTTCCCGTGCTTCACGCCCTTGGTCCCGATCAAGATGTCCGCCACCTTCCGGATCTGGGAGCCTCTCCCCCGGACGACCAGCACCTCCAGGCAGTGGTCGTGGTCGAGGTGGACGTGCATCGCGGACAACACGAGCCGGTGATAGTGGTGCTGGATGTCGGTGAGCTTGTCGGTCAGATCGTGGACGTGGTGGTCGTAGACGATCGTGATCGTGCCGACCGTCTCCTTGTCCTCATCCCACTCCTGGCCGACCAGGTTGTCCCGAATCAGGTCGCGCAGCGCCTCCGAGCGGTTCGTGTAGTTCTTGCGGGCAATGACGCGATCGAAGTCATCGAGCAAGTGGTGGTCCAGCGACACCCCAAACCGCACCAGTTTCTTCATGGCTGCCTCCGTGTCACGGATTCATAAAACGTGCCACGACTCTAGCAGCCCCGCCGATCCGTCGTCAACGGCTCCTTTGTGACTCCAGATCTCAGCGGTTCGCCTCTGTCTTTGCTTTCTTGTTTTCCCTGTTTGAAAAGCCTAAACTTCCCTGCTGAGTCAAGGGCAGCTCTCCGGTATGCGCACCTGCATTATTCTTTTGTCGCTAGGCTGTACGGCGATCTCGTCGCCAGGGTGCGTGCCGGTACCCGAACGAAGCGATCCATTTGCAGAGCTCAGCGTACATCGACGGGCCTATTCGGAGCTCACACTCGGACTCGTATTGTCTGAAAATACAAAGAAGGCGATTGTCTATGGCCAGCAGTGGGAAAGCACTCGGCCGCCGCTTGGGCCACCGATGGGAGGCGATAAGGTGTTCGATCGGGTGGCCGAGGTCTTTCGCAACAATTTCAAGGAAGTGAAACGGGTGGAAAGCACGAAAGAGGCGAAGACTCTGGGCGTCGACCTGGTCGCCGTCCTGGATATGTACATGGATTTCCCCAACGCTCATGGGATTGGTGGCAAAGCCACCATTGATCTCAATCTTCTATTCCTGTCTCCAAGCGACGTCCAAATCGAGCTCGTACGGTTCCAGGCGATAGGAGATGGCTCTATCTTTTCCTCAATGAACCCGACCAGGGATCGGATCGCTGAAGTGACGGAAGACCTAGTTGCCAAATTAGAGAAGGGCATCAAAGAGTCTCCAAAACTGATCGCGTTTCATGCAACGTACGCCAACAAAGCTGTCGGCGCCCGCTCTCCGCCGGATACAGGATCGTCTACTGTGACAAGCAGCGATATCGAGAGACTGCCGCCTGCATCGAGTCGGGTGAACAAGCATGCCTATGGCATCGTCGTTGGCATCGAGCAGTACCGCGAGAAGCTGCCCAAGGCTGACTTTGCCGCGCGGGACGCGACGCTCATGGGCGAGTACCTGACCAAGGTTCTGGGGTATCCCGAAGAGAACGTCGTCATCCGGCTGAACGAGCGAGCGACTCGGACCGACCTGGCGAAGTACTTCGAAGAGTGGCTGCGCAATAACGTGGAGGCTGATGGATCAGTCTTCGTGTATTACTCCGGTCACGGTGCACCCAATACCAAGACCGGCGAAGCCTATCTGGTGCCCTATGATGGTGATCCCAGCTTCGTGGAGACCACGGCCTACCCCGTGAAGCAGCTATACGCGGCGCTGGATAAGCTTCCCGCCAAGGAGATTGTCGTGGTGCTCGATTCCTGCTTCTCCGGTGCGGGAGGTCGGTCGGTGCTTGCCAAGGGCGCGCGGCCCATGGGGATTGCGCTGGCGAATACCGTGGCGTCAACGGGGAAGGCGGTGGTCTTCGCGGCCAGCAGCGGGGATCAGATTTCGAGCACCTACGACGAAAAGGGCCATGGCTTGCTGACTTACTTCTTTCTGAAGGGCTTGCAGGGCGAGGGCGATACCAACAAAGATGGCGTGATCGAGCTGGAGGAGCTCTATCAGTACGTGAAGCCGCAGGTGCAGCGGGTCGCCCGCAAGCAGTACAATACCGAACAGACCCCGCAACTACTCGCCAGCCAGGACGCCGTCCGCAAAGGCCCCGTCCGCCTCCTCGAAACGAAGTAACTCTTACTTCCGTCAGGCGTGAGGCGTGAGGCTAAGGCGTCAGCGTCGCACCACTCACCTTTGCCTGGAGCGGCTTCCTTCGCCACGCCAGACTCCCTACTCCCCTTCGAGGGGGACGTAGAGCACCGTCCCCTGCCTGCTGATCAGCAGCAGCGTGGCCTGTCTCGGCTTGATGGGCTCGACGAGCCGCTGGTAGGCGGGCAGATTGGTGACGCGCTGCCGGTTCACCTCCAGGATGAGATCACCTGGAAGCACGCCGGCGGCGTCGGCGAGGCTGCCTTCCTCCACATTCACCACGACCACGCCCTTGGCGGTCTGCGGAATGCCGAGCTGGCGAGCGGCGGCCGGCGTCAATTCATCCACGATGATCCCGCCGAGCGGGTGACTGTCCGGGCCGGCGCGGGCGCCCGGCGGCTGGCGGCGGGCCAGGTCGCGGGGCGCCTCCTGGATCGCCATCTCCAGATGCTCGGCTTTGCCGTCGCGAATGATGTCCAGCCGGTGGCGGCTCCCCATCGGGGCGCTCCCGATCAGATTCTGCAGGCGGCCGGAATCCACGATGTCCTTGCCGTCGAACCGCACCACGACATCGCCGCGACGCAGGCCGGCGGTCTCGGCCGGTCCTTTGGCCTGCACGTCGGTGATGATGACGCCCTTCACGTCCGGCAATTTAAACAGCCGGCTGAGCGACGGAGTGACATCCTGGGTCGAGGCGCCGAGGAAGCCGCGGACCACGCGGCCGGTCTTCATCAAGCTCTGCATGGCGGCCTTGGCCATATTGCTGGGGATGGCAAAGCCCACTCCGATGCTGCCGCCGGTCGGACTCGCGATGGCGGTATTGATCCCCACGAGCTCGCCCTTGATGTTCACGAGCGCCCCGCCGGAACTGCCCGGATTGATCGGCGCGTCGGTCTGGATGAAGTCCTCGTAATCGGCGATGCCGATGTCGGCCCGCCCGACCGCGCTCACGATGCCGAAGGTGACGGTTTGGTTGAGACCGAGCGGGTTGCCGATGGCCAGGACGAAGTCCCCCACCGCGAGCTGGCCGGAGTCTCCCCAGTGCGCCACCGGCAGGGCCCCATTGGCCTCGATCTTGACCACCGCCACGTCGGATTTGGGGTCGGTCCCGACGACGCGCCCCTTGAATTGGCGGCGGTCGGCCAGCAGGACTTCCACAGTGGGCGCGTCGGCGACGACGTGGTTGTTGGTGATGATGTAGCCGTCGGCCGACACGATCACCCCGGACCCCTGGCCGTACTGCCGGCGCGGCGGCGGCGGGGTCATGCCGAACGGCAGCGCCTCTTCGGTGAGGGCCGGATCACGCACGACGACCGTCGAGCTGATGTTTACGATGGCGGGGATGACCCGGCCAGCGGTGGCCCGGATCTGCGCCTGGAGGTCCGTCGCGCTCGTGCCGGCTGCCGCCGCGCTTGCGGCCGTGCCGGCCGACATGAGGACAAGAACTAAGTGACATGTTACGCGTAACGCGTAACGCGTAACGCGTGGCGCATGACGAGTGACGAGCGACGGCCCCATCTATCGTCTCTTGTCGCTATCGAGAATGCTCTGAATCACGGTTTTCAAATTCTCGGGGTCCAGGACTTCGACTTTGATGTTGCCGTCGAGCAGCACCGTCGGCGTCTGCTGAACCTGGATGCGCTTGCCCCACTCGCGGCCGTGCTCGAGCGCCTGCACCGGTTTCCCGCTGGCGAGGCCTGTTTCAAACGCCACCGGATCCAGGCCGACCTCCCGGGCCAGCGATTCGCGGATGACGCGGTCCAGGACGTGGAGCTTGTCCTTGTGGATGGTCCGGAACAGCACGCGTTTCATCTCGGGGCCCTTGCCCATCACCTTGGCCTGCTCGTACATCTCGAAAGCCGTCGGCAGCTTGGCGGGGATGACCGGGAAGCCCACCATCGTCACTTCGAGCCGGTCGCCGAACTCCTTTTGGAGAGCCGGCACGACCGTCTGCTCGAACAGATGGCAGTGCGGGCAATAAAAATCCGCAAACTCGAACAGCTTCACCTTTCCGGGCGTGTGGAGCGAGGGCTCCTTCAATTCCACGAATTTGCCCTTCAGACCGGTCTTCTCTGCGGAGGCGAACGGCAGGCTCCAGGTCATCACCGTGATCACCACCGCCAGGATCGCCGTCCACCGGCGGACACTCTCGCTGCGCTTCTTCATATAGAAATCCTCCAACGCGCTGTTGCTGCCGGCAGTTTGGTATAATTCTCGTATGCGGGCTCGCGATCTCCTCGTCGGACTGGCCATGCTCCTGCCGCTCGCCTGTGCCTATGACAGCGGCGTGGTGCCGAAGTCCCTTCAGAGTCAGGTGGACCACTCGGTGGAGTTCAGCCAGCTCAAGGAGTCGCCGTCATCCTATTCGGGTCGTCTCCTGGTGCTCGGCGGTGAAGTGCTCAGCGCGAAACGCTTGAAGATCGGGACGCGGATCGAGGTGTTGCAGCTTCCGCTGGACGGCTCCCAGGAGCCCTCCCTGGACCTGACCAGATCCGAGGGCCGTTTCCTGGCTGTTCAAAAAGAGTTCCTGGATCCGGCGACGGTCCCGCCCGGCACGCGCATCACCGTGGCCGGCGAGGTCACCGGCGTCACCACCTTGCCACTGGACGAGACGGAATACAACTACCCCACCCTAGAGGTCAAGAACCTGAAGGTCTGGCCGAAGTACCGGCAGGCCTATCCGTACCGCTTCCCTTACCCGTATGCCTACTGGGGACCGTGGGGGCCGTATTGGGGTCCGTATCCGTACCGGTGGGGCTCTCCGTACTGGTGGTAATGAAGCCAGTGATTCGTAACTCGTGATCGGGTGATTCAAATATAGATCGTCAAAAATCACGAATCACGAATCACTCTATCACGTGACCGTCTGTCACGGTCCAGTCGAGCGTACGATCCGCTCCACCCGCGCATCCCGCCCGCCCAGCTCCAGATACTTGCGATATTGCACGAGCGCCTTCACCATGTCCTTCTGGTGCATCTCGTAGAACAGGCCCAGATTGTAGTGGGCCTCGCTCATGTTGGGCTTGAGGAGGATGGCTGTGCGGTAGGCATACTCGGCGTCGTCCAGTTGGCTGAGGTTGGCGTAGACCATGCCGAGCTGCATGTGCGCCTCGGCGTACTCCGGCCTCAGGCGGATGACCTCCCGGAAGGCCTTCAGCGCCTCCTGGAGCCGGCCCTCGCTCCGGTAGATGAAGCCGAGATTGTAATGCGCGTCCACCAAGCCAGGCTTCGCCGCGATCGCCTGGCGGTAGGAACGGGTTGCTTCGGGAAGATCGTTCTCGCGCTCGGAGATCCGGCCTAACAGATACAGGCCGTCGGCGTGACGGGGATGGACCTTGATCAACTGGATCAGGACTTCCCGGGCCCGCCGCGTATCGCCCTGCATGTCATAGAGGTGGCCCAGGTTGTAGAGTGCCTCCGGATGATCGGGCTTGATGGCCAGCAACTGGCGGTAGGCCTCGATGGCTTTTGTTTCTTCCGAGACATCGTCATAGAGCTTCCCGAGCGCCAAATACGATTCTTCATTGCGCGGCGCCATGTCGACCGCGCGTTTCAACGCTTCCTCCGCCTCCCGAGTCTTTCCCAGCGTGACATAGATGATTCCGATGTCATACTGCGCCTGCGGGAAATTCGGCTTGATCTGGAGGGCGCGCTTGAGTGATTCAATGGCCTCGCCGGGCTCCTTCTTCCCTGAAAAATAGACCATTCCCAGCAGATAATGGGCTTCCGCAAACGTCGGGTTGATCTCCACGGCCTTGTTCAGCGCGGCGATCGCCTCCGTGTAGCTGCCTTGCCGGAAATGTTTCATGCCGGCCTGGTAGTGCCGGTTGGCGGCTTCGAGCGAGGGAGGCTGGGCCGCCTCGATCGCGCAGGGGACGACGGCAAGCAGGCCGGCCAGTACGACCGCGAGGCGTAAGGCGTCAGGCGTCAGGCGTTGAGCAGGTCGATTCAAGATTGCCCTCATGTCATCTTGAACGATCACTCTGAAATAACTTGCAGGTGCGACTATAGCCGGGGAGGCCATGTAAATCAATCGCAACCTCAGGCCCTTGACGGGTCGCGCCTGACGCCTGACGAGACTAGAGTTCTCCGACGAGGTAGATGTCGCCGGTGGGCTGGGGCAGGCCGCCTTGGGGTTCCACGCTGACGGCAAACCGCTTGATGGACTGCAAGGGAGGGATACTCTGGATCAGCAGCCGGCTGGTCTGCCCCAGATCGGCTTGGAACGTGCCGGCACTGACCGGACGATCCACGATGGCCCAGAGCTGATAGGTCTTCCCCGGCGGCAGCGGGGGCATGTTGAAGCCGTAGAAGAACGCTTTCTGGCTGCTGCGGTCATACAGCAGGAACGCGGTGGCGGACTTGGCCCGCTCCAGCCCGCCCAGCGACACGACCGTGACCTGCGCGGACCGTAGGATCGTCAGCAGGTCGTTTCGTTCGGCGACCGCCGTACGGAGCTTGGCCATTTCCCGCTCGCCTTCGGCAACCTTGGGCCGCAGCCGGAGCAATTCGGCATCCCGCTGAGCGAGCGCGCCCTGGAGCATCTTGAGGTCGGTTTCGGCGTTCGTCAGCTCCGTCCGCAGGGCCTTGACGGCCTGCTCCTGGCCGGCGACCTGTTCCTGGACCGACGTATGGTGCGACGTCGCCTCCTGGACCGCCGCGAGCAGCCGCTGGCGCTCGGTCTGCTCGCTGGCGAGCTGGCTGCGGAGCCAGAGGGCATAGACTCCCGTGATCACCACGAGCGCCACGGCCGCGATGGCGAGCGACGGCTGGACCCACTGCGGCAGCAGCGCCAGGGCCCACCGCCGCTCGGGCCTGACAGACGCCCGGGTCTTCGCGCGCACGGCCTGCGCGGCCAACGACGCGGCAGTCGGAGGGCCGAACTCGTTGCGAAACGCGCCGAGCAGGCGTGTTTTGAGAGTGGGCGACGGGAACGCCGACGGCAGCCCCAGCGGCATGGCGGCAGCGGTTTCCCGATAGGCCGCCAGCGCGGCCCGGCACTCTGGGCAGTCGCGGAGGTGCGCCATCAGCGCCTGCCGTTCGCCCCCCTCCAGGACGCCCACGGCTTCCAACGCCAGCGCTTCCTCGAATGGTTCGTGACTCATATCGGGGCAGTCCTCAGTTGTCAGTGGTCAGTTGTCAGTTTCTGGAACTGAGCACTGACAACTGAGAACTTCATTTTCCCTGTAAGGCCGCTCTCAATTTGTCCAACCCCAGCTTGATGCGCGTCTTGATCGTCCCGACCGGCTGGCTCAGCCGGGCGGCGATCTCCGTGTGCGTCAGTCCTTCGTAAAATGCCAGCTCCAGCGCCTGTTGCTGGGGCGCCGGGAGGTCCGCCATGGCCATGGCCACTAGTTCGCGCTGTTCCTGATCGGCGGTGATCTGGAAGGGGTCCGGAGTGTCGCTCCGGACGTCCGCCAGCAGCTCCTCCTCCAGGGCTTGCGGCCGCTTGCGGGTCTCAGCAGAGGAAGACCGCAGACGGTCGATGGCGCGGCTACGGGTCATCATCACGAGCCAGGCCATAGGGGTGCCGCGCCGCCGGTCGTAGGCCGCCGCTTTCTGCCAGACGTCTCGGTACAGCTCCTGAAGCAGATCGGCCGCCTCATCCGGGTTGCGCAGGATCCGCAATGCGAGCGTGTACAGGAGGCTGCTGGAGAGGCCATACAAATCCTCAAAGGCCTCCTCGTCGCCCCTGGCCACGCGGCTCAGGAGGTCGGGGTCCAGCGGCGACCGGCGTTCGGCTGAGAGCGTCATTCGGGCTCAGCGGGTTTGGGAGGCAGGACAGCCCTCTCAAGCGATGCGGAGCCGCATTATACAACAATACGCTGGTGGGAAGCGCCTGGATGCATCGCCAGCCCAGGCGGGCCGGAATTTTTTCCGGATGGATTCGCGCCGGGCGGGATACATCCAGTACCGGGACGGCGCCGTAAAGAAACCATGCTTAAGGTTTCGGGCTGTGCTAGCATCCACGACGGCGCGATGGCGCATCGAAAGGAG
>CAYJUM010000036.1:0-23084 GCA_964373355.1 uncultured Nitrospirales bacterium
ACTCCCGACGTATTGCCCGCGCCATTGTCCGGAGCCGCGCCGTGCGGCCCTTGCGCTCAACCTCCGAGCTTGTCTCGGTCATCCGCGCCGCCGTGCCGGCGGCCTATCGCCACGGCCGGATCCATGTCGCGACACGAACGTTCCAGGCGCTTCGGATCGCCGTGAACCGGGAGTTGGAGGTTCTCGAAGGCGCACTTCGCGACGCTGCCGATGTCCTGGCGCCCGGCGGGCGTCTCTGCGTTATTTCGTTCCACTCGCTGGAAGACCGCATCGTCAAGCGTACCTTCAAAGCGCTCTCGAGCGGCCCGGCGGCTCTGCTTTTGGTTGCGACGAAAAAACCCGTCATTCCCTCAGAGGCTGAGCGGCAGGACAACCCCCGGGCCCGCAGCGCGAAGCTGCGGGTCGCGGAGCGCCTGCCCGAACGGAGGCTTTCATGAGAACCCTGGCAGGTCTTGCGGTGATCGCGCTGTTGCTGCTCTACGTGGGCGAGCGGGTGGACATCGTCCGCGTCGGCTACGAGACGGAGCGGTTGAAGGCCCAGAAGCTCATCCTGCAACGGGAGCACGATGAGCTGCGGGTGAAGGTCTCGAGCCTGACCGCACCCGACCGGATCGCCCGTGCCGCCAACGAGCGGCTTGGGATGATCCCGCCGCAGCAAGGTCAGGTCGTGCTGGTCCGCCTCGAGGCGCCTGTCGAGAACCAGGCGCCGCGCCCGGAGATCAGGCTCGCCAGGCACGAGCTGGGTGAGCGTCGGCCCTAATGGTCCCTGAGCACCGCTGGAGACGGGTCGCGGCGGCCCTAGCATTGATGCTGGGGTTCGCCATCGTGCTGTTCCGCCTGTTCAACCTTCAGGTCCTCCAGGCCGCCGAGCTGACTGCCAAGGCGGACCGGCAGCACCGGAAGGCCGTGGTCGTCGAGGGCAATCGCGGGACGATTTACGACCGCCACGGCAAGGTCCTGGCGATGAACATGGATGTCCCCTCGGTGTTCGGCGTGCCGGCCACCTTGAGCAATCCGAGCGGCGTTGCGCGAGATGTCGCCCAAGTCCTGCGGGTCAAAGCCGCCGATATCGAGCGCAAGCTGCGGCAGGACCGGAGCTTCGTCTGGCTGGGGCGGAAGCTGGATCCCGAGCAGGGACGCCGCCTCGAACGCCTCGGGCTGGACGGCATCGGCGTGGTCATGGAAGGCCGCCGGTTCTATCCGAAGGGGCTGCTGCTGTCCCACGTCCTGGGTTTCGCCGGGATGGACAGCCAGGGCTTGGAAGGGGTCGAGCGGCGCTACGAGGCATACCTGCGCGGGGAGAAACAAACGGTGGTCCTGCAGCGGGACGCCCTCGGACGGACCATTTTCCCCAAGGGCCCGACCGGCGAAGGCCCTGCACCGGGCCACGACGTGACGCTCACGATCGATGAAGTGATCCAGTACATCGCCGAGAAGGAGCTCGAGAACGCCATGACGGCCAGCCGGGCCAAGGCCGGGACGGTCATCGTCATGGAACCGAATACGGGCGCGGTGCTCGCGTTCGCGCTCCGGCCGGGGTTCGATCCCAACCAGATGCGCGATATTCCACCCGAGCGGTGGCGCAATCGCGCTTTGACCGATACCTATGAGCCGGGCTCCACCATGAAGGTGGTGCTGGCGGCCGCCGCCCTGGAAGAAAAAGTGATGGACCCGGGCACCCCGGTGTACGGGGAGGACGGCCGTATGGTGGTGGCCGACACGGTCATTCATGATCACGACAAGAACGGCTGGATGACGTTCGCGCAGGTGATCCAGCGCTCCAGCAACATCGGCGCGGTCAAGACGGCCTTGGCGCTCGGGGATGAGCGCCTGTACCGCTATCTCAGAGCCTTCGGGTTCGGGGAGCGGTCGGAAATCGATCTCCCCGGGGAGACCCCAGGGCTGGTGAAAGAGCCGAGCGACTGGGGCCGGCGGTCGCTGGCCTCCATGGCCATCGGTCAGGAAATCGGCATCACGCCGCTCCAGATGGTCACCGCGATGTCGGCCGTCGCGAACGGCGGCTGGCTGATGCGGCCGTACGTCGTGTCGGAAGTCCGGGACGCCTCCGGGCACATCGTGGCGCATACGGCGCCACTGGTCCGCCGCCGGCCCATCACGCCGCAAACCGCTCAGATCCTCACGACCATCCTCGAGGGCGTCGTGACGAAGGGTACCGGAACGCGCGCCGCCGTCCAGGGCTATCGCGTCGCCGGCAAGACCGGCACCGCCCAGAAGATCGACCCGAACACCGGCGCCTACTCGCCGACGTTGTTCGTCGGCTCATTCGTGGGGTTCGTACCGGTTCAGGAGCCGCGGCTGGCGATCGTGGTGGTGATCGACGAGCCGGTCGGCGAGTCCTGGGGCGGCGTGGTGGCGGCGCCCGTCTTTCGCCGGATCGCCGAGCAGGCGCTGCCGTATCTCGGCATCTCGTCAGGCGAGCCGATCCGGCTGGCGATGGCCGGTCGTTGAAGGGGATCGTGCCATGACGCTCGCAGAGCTCGTCACCCCCCTGGAGATCCTGGATCGGCCGGCCAGGCTCGAGGTGGAGATCACGGCGCTCACGGACGACTCACGTCGGGTCGAGCCCGGAAGCCTGTTCGTGGCCGTGAAAGGCGAGCGGGTGGACGGCCATGCCTATCTCCGCGAGGCGGTCGCCGCCGGCGCCGCGGCGCTGGTGGTCGAAGACGCCGCGCAGGCGCCGCGCTCGCTCCCAGTGATCCGCGTGAGCAACTCCCGGCGGGCAGTGGGCCTTCTGGCGAGCCGCTTCAACCGGAATCCCTCCGGGGGGCTGGGCATGGTCGGTGTCACCGGCACCAACGGGAAGACCACGGTCACGTACCTCTGCAAGGCCGTGCTGGAGGCCGCCGGCAGGCGTGTCGGCCTGATCGGCACGGTAGCCTATGAGATCGGGCGGGAGCGCGTGAGCGCCTCCCACACCACGCCCGGGGCGATCGAGCTGCAGTCGCTGCTGGCGCGGATGCGAGACGCCGGGCTGGATTCGGTCGTGATGGAGGTGTCGTCCCACGCGTTGGCGCTCGACCGGACCGCCGGATGCGAGTTTGACGTCGCGATCTTCACGAACCTCACCCAGGACCACCTGGATTTCCACGGCACCATGGAAGAGTACTTCAAGGCGAAGCTGCGCCTGTTCACGGAGCTGAACGCGGGCGTGAAGCCACACCCGAAGCGGGCCATCGTCAACGTAGACGATCCCCGGGGGCATCTCGTCTGCGGCGCCAGCCCGGTGCCCGTCTGGACCTATTCCGTCGAACGGGACTCGGACATCCGGGCTGAAGACGTTTCGCTCTCCCTGTCCGGCACCAGCTTCACCGCGGCGACGCCCGCGGGCCGCTTCCCGGTGAGCAGCCGGCTGGTCGGGGAGCACAACGTGTACAACGTACTGGCCGCGATCGGCGTGGGGCTGCACGAAGGGCTTGCCCCGGAGACCATCCGCGAGGGGATCCGCAGCGTGACCAATGTGCCGGGCCGTTTTGAGCGTGTGGAGGCCGGGCAGGACTTCACCGTGATCGTGGACTATGCCCATACCGACGACGCCCTGGTCCGGCTGCTCTCCACAGCGCAGGCGTTGAAGACCGGCCGGATCATCACCGTCTTCGGCTGCGGCGGGGATCGCGATCGGGGAAAGCGTCCCAAGATGGGCCGGGCCGCCGCCGAGCGCAGCGACCTGTTGATCCTCACGTCGGACAACCCGCGCACCGAGGATCCGCTGGCCATCTTGCGCGAGATCGAAGCGGGAGTCCGTCAGGCGGCGGAGCCGCGCGTGCGCTACCTGATCATCCCCGACCGCCGCGCGGCCATCGAGGCGGCGATGTCGGCCGCGCGCACGGGCGACATGGTCGTGATCGCCGGGAAGGGCCATGAGGACTACCAGATCGTCGGGAGCGTCAAGTCCCCCTTCGACGACCGGCACGTGGCTCGCGAGGCGATCCGAAAGCTGAGACGATAATCGTTCGACGTGAAACGTCACATGAGTGTCGCATTCGGCTGCGATTCACGCTTCACGACTCACGATTCACGTAACGATGTTCACGGTGGATGAGGTCATGAGGATCACAGGTGCGCGTCTGCTCTCGGGAAGCCGGACAGGCCGCATCCGGCGGCTGTGGACCGATTCCCGCTCGATCCGTGCGGGCGACCTGTTTGTCGCCCTGAGCGGGGAGCGGTTCGACGGCCACCGGTTCGTCGGGAACGCCCTCGGGCAGGGCGCCCTCGGGGCCCTAGTGCGGACGGGCTTCCGGTTGCCTGCGGCCTCGCGGGCCGCGACACTGCTGGCGGTCCCCGATCCCCTGCGGGCCTATCAGGACCTGGCCGCGCACCACCGGCGCCGGTTCCGGATCCCGGTCGTGGCCATCACCGGGAGCAACGGCAAGACCTCCACCAAGGAAATGACCGCCGGCGTGCTGGCGGAACGCTGGCGGACGCTCAAAACGGAGGACAACCTCAACAACCGCATCGGCGTCCCGCAGACCATCCTGCGACTGACCACCCGCCATCAGGCCGCAGTCATCGAGATGGGCGTGGACGCCAAGGGGCAGACCACCCGGCTGGCCGAGATCGCGCAGCCGACGATCGGCGTCATCACCAACATCGGGCCCGACCATCTGGAGTTTTTCGGCTCGATCCTGGCCTCGGCCGACGCCAAGGGGGAGCTCCTGGATCTCCTGCCGCGCCGCGGCGCCGCCGTGCTCAATGCGGATGACCGCTACTTCATGCGGCTGGCCTCACGGGCCCGGTGCCGGGTCGTGTCCTTCGGGGTGGCGCCCCGCGCGCGGGTGCGCGGGACCGACCTGTCATCCGACGGACGGCGCGGCGCTGCCTTCCGGCTCGCGCTCCCCGGCACCGCGCGGCGGCTGCTCGTGAAGCTCCGGACCTACGGCGCCCACAACGTCTCGAACGCCCTGGCGGCGGCCGCCGTCGGCCATGCGTTGGACATCCCGGCCGCCGCGATCGTGCGGGGACTGGGACGCTTCCGGCCGGTGGCCATGCGCTCGCAGGTGAGCACGCACCACGGCATCCGGATCATCAATGACTGCTACAACGCGAACCCGGCCTCGATGATCGCTGCGCTGGACCTGCTCGCGGAGCTCGGCGGCGGTCGCCGGACGATCGCGGTGCTGGGTGATATGCTCGAGCTGGGGCCGACATCGCGGGCACTGCACCGGGAGGTCGGAAGGGACCTCGCGACGCGCGACATCACCCACCTGATCGCCTGCGGATCGTTGGCCCGGGCTATCGCGGAGGGGGCGCGTGACGCCGGAATGTCGGCAGACCGCGTCCGGGAAGTGCCTGATGCCGCCGGCGCAGCTAAGGCGCTCCGGGCGGTCGTCCGCCGGGGGGATGTGGTGCTGGTGAAAGCGTCGCGCGGGATGCGCCTGGAGCAGGTCGTCACGGCGCTAACCGGCAAGCCACGGATGTCCACACACTGAGGAGGAGAAATGGCACAGCCTAGCAGCCGCAGGGTGATCATCGGCATCAGAACGGCGTGCGCGGCCACGGCCGCGCAGCACCATCGGGGCGTCCCGGCGGGCTCCGTGCTCGGAGAGCCGATGGTCGTCTACGAAACCAGGAGGCGCATCGCGCCGGCGGGGCTTCCCACGGCCAACGGCTCCATTCCACCGCGCAATGGAGCTCTGCGCCCCGATCGACACGGAGCCGCCCGCTAATGCTCTATCTCTGGCTGTACCCGCTCCACACGGAATTCTCGTTCCTGAATGTCTTCCGGTACCTGAGCTTTCGGATCATCTATGCGGCCGTCACCGCCTTTCTCGTGGCGTTCGTGCTGGCTCCTCCGATGATCCGCAAACTGCAGGAGATCAGGCTCGGACAGCACATTCGTGAGGACGGGCCCAGCCGCCACGTGATCAAGTCCGGGACCCCGACCATGGGCGGGCTCCTCATCGTCTTTGCGGTCGTACTGTCCACGGTCCTCTGGGCCGACATCCTGAACGAGTATGTCTGGCTGGCGCTCTTTGCCACGGTGGGCTTCGGGCTCGTCGGCTTCCTCGACGATTATTTCAAGTACCTGCACGGGCGCTCCAAGGGCCTGACCGCGACGCAGAAGCTCGTCGCTCAGGGCGTGATGGCTCTCGCGATCGGGTTGTTCTTCTACTTCCTGCCCGCGTATTCGACGGAGCTCAACGTCCCGTTCTTCAAGAATGTCACGCCGGACCTCGGGATGTTCTACATCCCGTTCGCGATCCTCGTGATCGTCGGCGCCTCCAATGCGGTCAATCTGACCGACGGCCTCGACGGCCTGGCGATCGGGCCGGTAATGATCGCCTCCCTGGCTTACACGATCGTGGCCTACGTGGCCGGAAATCGCGTCGCGTCCGAATACCTCCTGATCCCATACATCGAGGGAGCCGGCGAGCTGGCGGTCTTCACGGCGGCCATCTTCGGCTCCAGCCTAGGTTTCCTGTGGTTCAACACCTACCCCGCCTCGGTGTTCATGGGCGACGTGGGGTCCCTGCCGCTCGGGGCGGCTCTGGGGACCGTCGCGGTCGTCAGCAAGCACGAGCTGCTGCTGCTGCTCGTCGGCGGCGTATTCGTCATCGAGGCGATCTCGGTCATCTTTCAGGTGGCCTCCTACAAGTCGCGCGGCAAACGCATCTTCCTGATGGCGCCGATCCATCACCACTTCGAGATGAAGGGATGGGAGGAGCCCAAGGTGGTGGTGCGCTTGTGGATCATCGCCATCATCCTGGCGTTGTTGAGCCTGAGCACCCTCAAACTGCGGTGACGCGTCAATGGTCACTCGTCATTGGAGCCTCGCGGGCCCATGAGTCGAATTTCAATGCCCAATGACTATTGACTTCTGGTGGCCAAGCGAAGGCGGATTTTGTGACGGCGACGAGAGAATTGGCGGGGAAGGCGGTGACGGTCGTGGGGCTGGCCCGGAGCGGCGTGGCGGCTGCGCGGCTGCTCCAGGAAATCGGGGCCCGCGTCACCGTCAGCGATGCGAGACCGGCCGCAGAACTGTCGCCGACGCTCGAGCAGCTCGACCGCGGCACGCTGACCCTCAAGCTCGGCCCCGGGTACGAGGCCGCGATCGAGGACGCCGGCTTTCTCGTGGTGAGCCCCGGCGTGCCGTTGCGGCTGGACGCGTTCGCGAAAGCCCGGCAGCGCGGCGCCCGCGTGATCGGCGAAGTGGAGCTGGCCTCCTGGTTTCTGGACATGCCGATCCTGGCCGTGACCGGCACGAACGGCAAGAGCACCACGGTGACGCTCACGGGCCTGATGCTCGAGCGCAGCGGCAAACGGACGTTTGTCGGCGGCAACCTCGGCACGCCGCTGGCCGAGGCCGCGCTCGCCGTCCTGCGAGGCCGTCCGGGCGCGAGGCCCTATGACTATGTCGTGGCGGAGATCTCCAGTTTTCAGCTCGAATCCATCGAGCGTTTTCATCCCTGGGTGGCAGCGATCTTGAACGTGACGCGCGATCATCTGGACCGGTACGACTCCTTCGAGGAGTACCGCGCGGCGAAGGCCCGGCTCTTCCAAAACCAGGGCGCCGGCGACTGGGCCATCGTGAACGCGGACGATCCGGTGACGGCCGACATGGCGAGGGGGCACCGCGGCACCGTGCTCGGCTTCTCGCTGCGACGCCCGGTGGAGCGGGGCGTGCATCTGGCGGGCGACACGATCATGGCCAATATCGGCACGATGAGCCCGCGGCCCGAAGCCATCTGCCGCACGGACGAGCTGCGGATGCTCGGCGCGCACAACGTGGCGAACGGCATGGCGGCGGGAGCGATCGCGCTGGCCTGCGGCTGCCCGGCCGCCGCCGTGGCCGGGGCCCTCAAGACGTTCCCCGGCGTCGAGCATGCCCTGGAGCCCGTCCGCGAGCATCAGGGCGTGCGCTTTGTGAACGACTCCAAAGGCACGAACGTCGATGCGACGCTGAAGGCGCTGGAGGCCTTCCGCGCCCCGATCATCCTCATCGCCGGCGGCCGTGACAAGAACGGGGATTTCACGCGGCTCCGCGAGACCGTGCGGCGCCGCGTGAAGGCGCTGATTCTGATCGGGGAGGCGGCTCCGCGCCTGGAGGAAGCCCTGGCGGACTGCACGCGGATGACGCGCGCGCGGACGCTTGAGGAGGCGGTGAAGACGGCGGCGGCGCTGGCGGTGTCGGGCGACGTCGTCCTGCTGTCGCCGGCCTGCGCGAGCTTCGACATGTTTCGGGATTATCAGGACCGAGGGCGCCAATTCAAACAACTGGTGGCATCCCTGTGATGGCCACCGATGCACTCCATTGAATGCGACGCCGGAGAATCGAGGCGGTAAGCCTTGCGCTTCCCTGGTCCTCGGGGACCCGGGAGCAGTCCGGCATCGACCGGGGGCTCTTGATGGCAACGGTGGTCCTCGCGCTGGTCGGGCTGATCATGGTGTTCAGCGCCAGCGCCGTCTTGGCCGGGAACCGCTTCCACGATTCAGTCTTCTTCCTCAAGCGCCATCTCACCTGGCTCGCCCTGGGGTTCGCCCTGCTGCTGATCGCCACGCATCTGGACTACACCGTCTGGCGGAAGCTGGCCGCGCCGTTGCTCGTCCTGACGGCCGTGTTGTTGATCCTCGTCCTGATCCCGCACGTCGGGCTGATGGCCAAGGGCGCCCGGCGATGGATCCGTCTGGGGCCCGTGTCCATCCAGCCGGCCGAGCTGGCCAAGCTCACCGCAGTGCTGTACCTGGCCGCCTACCTCGCGAAGAAGGAATCGGTCATCCAAAAATTCGGCCGCGGATTCCTCCCGCCGCTCATCGTGATCGGCGTGATCGCCGGCCTGATCCTCCTGCAGCCGGACATGGGTTCGGCCGTCGTGCTGGGCGCGCTGGCGATGGGTCTGCTCTTCATGGCCGGGGCGCGGCTGAGCCACCTCTTCTGCCTGCTGCTGGTGGCGGCGCCGCTGGGGATCGCGCTGATCCTCGGCTCCGCCTACCGCCGGCAGCGGCTGATGACCTATCTCGCGCCGTGGAACGATCCCACCGGCGCCGGCTTTCAGTTGACGCAGTCGTTCCTCGCGTTCGGGAGCGGCGGGCCGTTCGGCGTCGGGCTCGGGGAGGGCAAGCAGAAGCTGTTCTTTCTGCCCGAGGCCCATACCGATTTCGTGCTGGCCCTGGTGGGGGAGGAGCTGGGCTTGCTCGGCACCAGCGCGATCATCGTGCTGTTCGCGATCCTGGTGCTCAAGGGATTTCAGATCGCGGCCCGCGCCCGCGAGCCCTTCGGCCGGCATCTGGCGCTCGGCATCACGCTGAGCCTGGGCCTGCAGGCCCTGATCAACGCGGCCGTGGTGACGGGCTTGCTGCCGACGAAGGGCTTGACGCTGCCGCTGGTCAGCTATGGGGGCTCCTCGCTGCTCGTGAGCCTGCTGAGCATCGGCATCCTGCTGAGTATCGGACGGGACCGGCAGGGAGGACGACTCGCTCACGCCGAGAGCCACGCGGGGGCCTTCGGCTGACCGGGGCGGCCGGGATGGCTGCGTGAATGTCGTGATGGCGGCCGGCGGGACCGGGGGCCATGTGTATCCGGCCCTGACGCTGGCCCGCGAGTTTCTCCGGCAGGACCCGGGCACGACGGTGTTGTTCATCGGCACGCGGCGCGGTCTCGAAGCGAAGGTCCTGCCGCGCGAAGGGTTCGAGCTGGCGACCATCACGGCATCGGGCGTCATGGGACGCGGGAGGCTCGGCGCAATCGGAGGGTTGCTGCAACTGCCCATCGGCATCCTGCAGTCGGTGAAGATTCTTCGGGCCCGGCAGGCCGACCTCGTGATCGGCACGGGAGGCTACGTGAGCCCGCCGGTCGTCACGGCGGCGTATCTGCTGGGCACGCCTCGCGTGATCCTGGAGCCGAACGCCGTGCCGGGAAAGGCCAACACCATGATGGCGCCGCTCGCCCAGCGGATCTTTCTGGGGTTTGACTCGGCGAAAGGCTGTTTTGCTCCGGGCAAGACGACCGTGACCGGCATTCCGGTCCGGCGCGAGTTTCTGACCGCTCAGACACCCGCAACGAGCCGAGACCGAAACACGCTGTTGATCTTCGGCGGGAGCCAGGGCGCGCACGCGATCAATACGGCGATGGTCCACGCGCTGCCGCATCTCTCCGGGCTGCGGGACCGGCTCACGGTGATCCATCAGACCGGCGAGGCGGATGGCCCTGCGGTCGCGGCCGCCTACCGGGCAGCCGGCATCGCGGCGACCGTCACGCCCTATCTGTACGACCTGCCGGAGGCGTTGCGCCGCGCCGCTCTGGTGATCTGCCGGGCCGGCGCGGTGACCCTGGCCGAGCTCACTGCGGCCGGCAAGCCCGCGATCCTCATCCCGCTGCCGCACGCCATCTATGGGCATCAGGGAGCGAACGCGAAGGCGCTAGAGCAGGCGGGCGCGGCGGTGGTGTTGGAGCAGCGGGACGCGACCGGGGAGCGTCTGGCGGAGACCGTGGCCGCGCTCCTCTGCGATGCGGACCGGTTGCGGGCGATGGGAGAGCGGAGCCGGGCCCTCGGGCGGCCGCAGGCGGCCGAAGAGATCGTGCGGGAATGCATGGAACTCGTGAGGCGTCAGGCGTGAGGTGTTAGGTGGAATGTTGAAAAGGGAGCCCCGGCCGCCTCACCGGCTCGGCGGCGCGCACAAACGTGGTGCGCTTTATTCATCGCACCATGCGCCCCTGACGCCTAACGGAAAGTGATGATGTTCAGGAAAATCCAGCATATCCATCTGGTGGGGATCGGCGGCTCAGGCATGAGCGGCATCGCCGAAGTGCTGTTGACCATGGGCTATCAGGTGACGGGCTCCGACCTGCAGTACTCCGACACGATCCGGCGCCTCGAGGAGCTGGGCGGGCGGGTGTTCATCGGGCATCACGAGTCCAATGTCGGCGACGCGCAGGTCGTGGTGATCTCCTCGGCGGTCGCCCCGACCAATCCGGAAGTCCTGTACGCCCGGTCCAAGGTGATTCCGGTCATCCCGCGCGCCGAGATGCTGGCCGAGCTGATGCGGCTCAAGTACGGGATCGCCATCGCCGGCGCGCACGGCAAGACCACCACCACCTCCATGGTGGCGAGCGTGCTGGCGCAGGCGGGCCTGGACCCCACGGTGGTGATCGGGGGCAAGGTCAATGCGCTCGGCAGCCACGCCCGGCTCGGGCGTGGCGAATTGCTCGTGGCCGAGGCGGACGAAAGCGACGGGTCGTTCCTCCGGCTCTCGCCGGCCATCGTCGCGGTTACGAACCTGGACCGGGAGCACCTCGATCACTACGGAGACATGGACCGCCTGGTGGAGGCCTTCGTGGAGTTCATCAACCGGGTGCCGTTCTACGGGCTCGCGGTCCTCTGCGCCGACGACGAGCGGATCAGGGGCCTGCTCGGGCGGGTGGTGAAACGCTACCAGACCTACGGCCTGCACGAGCACGCCGGCGCGCCGCCGCCGGATTTCCGCGCGACGGACATCAGCCTCAAGAAATGGGAGTCGGAGTTCCGGGCGCAGTACCGCGGCCGGACGCTGGGGCCCTTCCGCCTCTCGATTCCCGGCATCCACAGCGTCTCGAATGCGCTCGCGGCGATCGCGATCGGCACGGAGCTGGACGTACCGACCGATCTAATCCGCAAGGGCTTAGCCGCGTTCACAGGCGTCGAACGGCGGTTCCACCTGCGCGGCGAGAAGGGCGGGGTCATGGTGGTGGACGACTACGGGCATCATCCGACCGAGATCAAAGCGACGCTGGCGGCCGCCAAGCAGGGCTGGGACCGCCGGCTCGTGGTGCTCTTCCAGCCGCACCGCTACACGCGCACCCGGGACCTGCTCGCGGAGTTCGGCGCGGCCTTCGCGCAGGCCGACGTGGTGTTCGTCACCGAGATCTACCCGGCCGGCGAGAGCCCCCTTCCGGGCGTCTCGGGCGAAGGCCTCGCGAACGCGATCCGGACGTCCGGGCATCCCTCGGTCACCTGGATCGAGCGGAAGGAGCTGCTCGCGGAGCGCGTGCTGCCGACCTTGAAGGCCGGCGACCTCGTGCTCACGCTGGGGGCGGGCGACATCTGGAAGGCGGGGCCGCAGTTGCTGGAGCGGTTGTGAGCGCACCCGAACAAGAGAGCATGAGTCTGGCATCGTGCGACTGGGTGATCTTCGGACAGTGATGACCGGCATCCGCGGAGAGGTCCGGTTCAACGCGCCCCTGCGGGAGCTGACCTCCTTTCGGATCGGCGGCCCGGCCGACGTGCTGGTGGTGCCGGCCGATGAGGGCGATCTGATCCGGCTGGTCCGGCAGGCCCGCGCCAAGAAGGTTCCCCTCTTCGTCATGGGCGGGACGAATGTACTGGTCCGGGACGGCGGAATCCGCGGGATCGTCGTGAGCCTCGCCAAGCTCAACACGATCACGGACGAGCCGGGCGACGTCGTGTACGCCGGGGCGGGCGTGCGAATGCCGGTCCTGATTCAGCACGCCATCCGCAAGGGACTGAGCGGGCTCGAGTGGGCGGCCGGCATTCCCGGGACGGTCGCGGGGTGCGTGGTCATGAATGCCGGCACGCGGCTGGGCGAGATGAGCGAGGCGCTCAAAGCGGTCAAGGTCGTCGACCCGACCGGCCGCGTCGTGACCTGCCCGGCCTCGGACATCCGCTTCAGCTACCGCCGGGCGCTGCTTCCCCGCGGCATCGTGGCCGGCGTGTGGCTCCAGTTGAAGCCCGCGGCCCGCGCGAAGATCGCGACCACGGTCAAAGAGTATCTGCGCTACCGCAAGGACACGCAGCCGTTGACGATGCCGAACGCCGGGTGCGTCTTCAAGAATCCAAGCCACGATTCGGCCGGCCGGCTGATCGAAGCGGCGGGGCTGAAAGGCGCGCGGATCGGGGATGCGCAGGTGTCCACCAAGCACGCCAATTTTGTCGTGAACCTCGGCCAGGCCCGGGCGGCGGATGTCATCGCGTTGATCAAAAAGGTCGGCCGGACCGTGGAGGAACGTACCGGCAAGACGCTGGAGCTGGAGCTGAAGATTGTCGGACGAGCCTAGAAGACGTGAGGCCGTCAGGCGCGAGGCGTGAGGCGAAGCCCCCGAAGCCAGGGAGCGTGAGGTGTGACTCAAGAAGATGGCCGCTTTCATCACCACCCCTTACGCCTGACGCCTGACGCTTCACGGCAACCATGTTGACCAGGGCGCGCATCGGGGTGCTGATGGGCGGCCAATCGGCCGAGCGGACGATCTCGCTGAAGACCGGGCAGGCCGTGGCCGATGCCTTGCGGCAACGAGGCTATGACGTGGTGACGATCGACGTGGACCGCTCGCTCCCCCACCGCCTGCGGGCCAACAACGTCGAGCTGGCCTTCGTGGCCATGCACGGCCCCGGGGGAGAGGACGGCACGCTGCAGGGCATGCTCGAGATGATGGGCATTCCGTACACCGGCTCCGGCGTGCGGGCGAGCGCGATCGCCATGCACAAGGGCGTCACCAAAAGCCTGCTGGCCCAGCACCGGATCCCCGTGCCCGGCGGGACAGTGCTGCGATCCGATGACCGCGCCCCTCGTCCCATTCCCAAGGGATTGCGCTTCCCGGTCGTCGTGAAACCGGCGGCGCAGGGCTCGACGATCGGCGTCAGCATCGTCCGGTCCCCGTCCGGCTGGCGGCGCGCCCTCGCGCAGGCGTTTCAGTTCGACCCCGAGGCGCTGGTGGAGACCTACGTGCCCGGCCGGGAGCTGACGGTATCGGTTCTGGACGGCGTCCCGCTTCCGGCCGTGGAGATCGTGGCGCCGTCCGGTTTCTACGACTACGCCGCGAAGTACGAGAAGGGCCGCACGAGCTATCTCTGTCCGGCTCCCGTGACCAAGGCGGTCGCGCGGCAGGTGAAGGAGTTGGCGGTCAAGACCTATCAGGTGATCGGGTGTGAAGGCGCGGCACGGGTCGATTTCCGCGTCTCCAAGCAGGGACGACCCTACGTCCTGGAGGTCAACACCGTGCCGGGCATGACCGAGACGAGCCTGCTGCCGATGGCGGCTGCGCGAGCCGGCCTGGAGTACGGGGTCCTGACCGAGCGAATTCTTCATTCCGCGCTGAAACGGTCCGAGACGATGGCGAGAACGAGCCAAGCGCCATGAATAAGGTCCGTCCCAACCGACCCAAGCCTGCGAGATCATCCCGAACCGGCTGGCGGTTCGCCCGTCGTCTGCTCACGCCGCTCATCTGGGGAGCGTCCCTGGGGCTTGTGGGGTGGGGCGTGCTGCTGGCGCATCGCGAGCTGACCCCGCTCACGCGGAGCTGGTTCCAGATCCACGAGGTCACCGTGTCCGGCACCGTGCAGGTCGCGCAGACCGAGGTCCTGGATCGGCTGGGGCTCGCGCCCGACGACTCGCTGCTGTCAATAAGCACCTCCGCGCTGGCCGAGCGCCTGAAGTCGCACCCCTGGATCAAGCGGGCCGAGATCAGCCGCTCGTTCCCCCACGCGCTGTCGGTCGTCATCACCGAGCGGCAGCCGGCGGCCGTGCTGCGGGGATCGTCCATGGTGCTCCTGCTGGACGAGGACGGGCAGGTGCTCTCGGTGCTGCAGCCGGGCGAGGAGCCGGAGCTGCCGCTCCTGACCGGCCTGAATGCCAGCCGCGTGATCACCGGCGAGGCCGGATCACGCCTGGAGGCGCAGGCCGGCATCAGGCTCGCGGCCCTCGTCGGACAGGATCTCTCGGGGAGGCCGGAGCTGGACTGGAGCGATCCGTCCAACGTGACCGCCACCGTGAACGGGCTGCGGTTTCAATTCGGCCGGTCTGAGTTCGAGGAGAAATGGGAGCGGTACCGGAAGCTCCAGCCGGTGATGCGTCCGGCGACGGCGGACGCACGGCGGGAGATCGATCTGCGGTTTCACAACAAGGTGATCGTCCGCGAAAGGGGGTGACCCGCGTGGCCAGGAAGGATCACATCGTGGTGGGCTTGGATATCGGGACGACCAAGATTTGCGCCATCGTGTCGGAAGTGACCGACGACGGCCAGGTGAACATCGTGGGAGTCGGCTCGAGCCCTTCCCGCGGGCTCCGCAAGGGCGTCGTGGTGGACATCGAGAGCACGGTGGAGTCGATCAAGAAAGCGGTCGAGGAGGCCGAGCTGATGGCCGCCGTGCAGATCAACTCCGTCTATACGGGCATCGCCGGCAGCCACATCGCGGCGGAAAATTCCAAGGGGGTGGTGGCACTCAAGAAGCACGAGGTGACACGCGGCGACGTCCAGCGGGCGATCGAAACGGCGCGGGTCGGCGCCGTCCTCCCCCACGACCGGCGCATCCTGCACGTGCTGCCGCGCGAGTTCATGGTGGACGACCAGGACGGCATCCGGGAGCCGCTCGGCATGTCCGGGACGCGCCTGGAGGTGGAGGTGCACATCATCACCGGCGCGGTCACCTCCGCGCAGAACATCATCAAGAGCGTCAACCGCGCCGGCTTGGACGTGATCGACATCGTGCTCCAGCCCCTGGCCTCGAGCGAAGCGGTCCTCAGCCTCGAGGAGAAGGAGTTGGGCGTCGCCATGGTGGACCTGGGGGGCGGCACCACCGACCTCGCCATCTTTGCCGAGGGCACCATCCGCCACACCGCGGTGCTGCCGATCGGGGGCCAGCACTTCAGCACCGATCTCGCGTACGGCCTGCGGACCCCCCGGGCGGAGGCCGAGAAGATCAAGATCCGGCACGGCATCGCCCTGATGGAGCTCGCGAAGGACGACGAAATGGTCGAGGTGCCCAGCGTCGGGGAGCGCGCCTCGCGTCAGGTGCCGCGCAAATTGCTGGCTGAGATCATCGAGCCGCGGGTGGAGGAGGTCTTCGATCTGATCAAGCGCGAGATCATCCGGACCGGATACGAAGGCATGCTGGGCGCCGGCGTGGTGATCACGGGAGGCACCTCCATGCTGGAGGGCATGCCCGAGGCCGCGGAGCAGTTCCTGGACCTGCCCGTGCGGCGGGGCACGCCGAGCGGCGTGGGCGGCCTGCGCGACATCGTGAGCAACCCCAAGCACGCGACCGGCGTCGGGCTGATCCTGCACGCCCGGCGTCTCGAGCAGGAGGGAGAAGCGGCCGGATACCGGAACGGACGGAAGTTCGGACGGGTGATGGACCGGATGCGGAGCTGGATGAGCGAGTTCTTCTGAGCCGTGCCAGTGTGCCATCGGCGCGCCCCGGGGCAGCGCCGGGCGGCACCAACCTGAAAGGAGGAGCGCATGTTTTCTTTTTCCGAGGATGAGGTCATGCCGGCGCGGATCAAGGTGATCGGCGTCGGAGGGGCCGGTTGCAACGCAGTGAACACCATGATCAACTCCGGCCTCAAGCGGGTGGAGTTCATTACGGCGAACACCGACATCCAGGCCCTGGGGCGCTGCCAGGCGCCCTTCAAGGTCCAGCTCGGTCCGGAGCGGACCCGCGGCCTCGGGGCCGGCGCCAAGCCGGAGATCGGACGGGAGGCGGCGCTGGAGAGCCAGAACATGATCCGGGACTGTCTCACGGGCGCCGAGATGGTGTTCGTGACCGCCGGGATGGGGGGCGGCACCGGCACCGGCGCGGCGCCGGTCGTGGCGAGCATCGCCCGGGAGCTGGGGACCCTGACCGTCGGCGTCGTCACCAAGCCCTTCCAGTACGAGGGGCACCGGCGCATGAGCCATGCCGAGGAAGGCATTCGCGAGCTGAAGAAGCACGTCGACTCGCTCCTGGTCATTCCCAACCAGCGGCTGCTGGGCATCGTGGACAAGGCGACGCCGTTGCTGGAGGCCTTCAAAGTGGCGGATGATGTGCTGCGGCAGGCGATTCAGGGGATCGCCGATCTCATCACGACCCCCGGCCACGTGAACGTGGATTTCGCGGATGTCCGGACCGTGATGAGCTTTACCGGGCGCGCCGTCATGGGCATGGGCGTCTCGCGCGGGACGACCCGCGCGATCGACGCCGCGCAAAAAGCCATCGCCAGCCCGTTGCTGGAGGACGGCAGCGTGGAGGGGGCGCGGGGCGTGCTGTTGAACATCACCGGCGGGCCGAGCCTTTCGCTGCGCGAGGTGGACGAGGCGTCTTCGCTCGTGAAGGACGCGGTGGACCCGGAGGCCAACATCATCGTCGGTCAGGTGATCGATGCCGACATGGGGGATGAGCTGGTGGTGACCGTGATCGCCACCGGGTTCGAGCGCGACTCGCTCGCCTCGAAGGCGGCGGAGAAGCCGGTCCCGGTGGGCGTCGGCGTCTCGCAGTTGACATTGACGCCGGGTACCCCCAAGCCCTCACCGAGACACCTGGAGCGGCCCACGTTCCTGCGCCGCTTGAGCGGCCAGCGCGAGCCGGAGCGGGCGGCGGTGCCGGACGATGAATGGGACGTGCCCACGTTTCTGCGGAAACAGGGCGACTAGCCAGTGAGGAGTGAAGAGTGAGGAGTAAGGGGTGAGGTGAGGTCAGGTCAGGCCGAGTGCCAGGCGGGGATGACGTTATTTCCCCTCACTCCTCACACCTCACTCCCGAGGTTTATGGGACAGCTCATGACAGTGCCGGCCCTCGCGGAAGGCGTGCGGCATTTTTTTGGAACCCGCCACGACGCGGGTCCGAAGTGGCGCGCCACCGTCGTCTCGGTCAAGCAGGTCCATGGGACAGAGGTCCTGGTGCTGGACCGGCCGCTGCGGCCCAACGAGACCTTCCCGGGAGGCTGGGATGCGCTGGTGACCGACCAGCCGCGCCTCCTCCTCACCGTCAGGACCGCGGATTGCGTCCCGGTCCTCATGCACGATCCGGATCGCGGGGTCGTCGCGGCGGTGCACGTGGGCTGGCGGGGCGCGGTGGCGGGGATCGTCCCCAAGACGGTCACCGTGCTGCGACGCCGGTTCGCCTCCAAGGCGGCATCGCTTCGCATCGGCATTGGGCCGTCCATCGGCGTCTGCTGCTACGAGGTGGATGAACCGGTGCTGGAGCGGGTGCGCGCCTGCCGTCACGACTGGCGCTCCGTGGTCAAAAACGCCCGGCCCGGCCGCGCCATGCTGGACCTGCGCGCGATGATTCACCGCCAGCTCCTGTCGGCCGGCGTCGCCGAGGAGCAGATCCGGACCGTCGAAGCCTGCACGGCGTGCGATCCCGAGCGGTTCTATTCCTACCGCCGCGACGGGACCGTGGACGGGACCATGGTGAGCGGGATCATGCTGACGAAAAGCCGTGAGGCGTGAGGCGTCAGGCGTCAGGGGTGCGGCGAAACCCCATGCGGAATGGTATAAAATGCGGGCCACGCCTAAGCGAAGAACCATGAGAGATGAAGGATGAATTCAGCAGCCCGTACCCATCGTTCAGCATTGGGGACAACGTCCGCGCGATCCTGGAAGGCATCCGGCTCGCGGCCGCCCGTGCAGGGCGCCCGCCCGCTGCCGTTCAGTTGATCGCCGCCACCAAGTCGGTCGCGGTCGAGCGCATCCGCGAAGCCGTTGACGCCGGGATCCGAACCGTGGGGGAGAACCGCGTGCAGGAGGCGCTTCAGAAGATGGAGACCTTCGGATCGCGCGCCGATGTCGGCTGGCATTTTATCGGCCGGCTCCAGCGCCGGAAGGCCCGGGCGGCTGTCGGACGCTTCGGCCTGATCCATTCGGTGGACAGCCTCGAACTGGCGCTTGAGCTGGACCGCCGGGCCGAGGCCGCGGGGATCGAGCAGGCGGTGCTGGTGGAGGTGAATATCGCCGGCGAGCCGACAAAGGCGGGCTTCGCGCCGGCCGAGTTGCCCACGGCCCTGACGACGCTGGACGGTCTGCGGCACCTGTGCGTCCGGGGCCTGATGACGGTTCCGCCGCTTGCCGACGATCCGGAGGCCAGCCGCCCGCATTTTCGGCGTTTGCGCGAGCTCGCGGGGTCCTGCGCCGGCCTGGGGCTGACGCGGGTCCGACTTGAGGAGCTGTCCATGGGCATGTCCCAGGATTACCGCATCGCGGTCGAAGAAGGCGCCACGATGGTGCGGATCGGGACCGCGATCTTTGGAGCGCGATCCAATGCGTGACGTGTCCCTCACGAAGCGTGAAGCGTTCTGTGTCAGGGCGAGAGACGAACGACGAGATACGAGATACGTCTCATGAAGCTGACGTTCATAGGAGCCGGCCAGATGGCCGAGGCGCTGATTGACGGCCTCCTGGCCTCGAAGACATTCGGGCCATCCGAGCTCTGGGCCACCGACGTCAGCGCGGAGCGGCGGGACCTCATGAAGCGCCGGTTCGGCGTTCGGGTGGGCGCCGACAATCGGGAGGCGGTCGCCTGGGCCGAGGCTCTGCTCCTGGCGGTGAAACCGCAGGCCATGTCCGCCGTCCTGGATGAGATCGGGCCCGCCGCGGCCGGCCGGCTGGTGGTCTCGATCGCCGCGGGCGTGCCGATCCGCACGATCGCGGAGCGGCTGCCGGGGGCCAGGGTCGCCCGGGCCATGCCCAACATGCCGGCGATGGTCCGGGAAGGCGTCGCGGCGCTTGCCGCCGGGCCGAGCCTCACGGAGCAGGATCTCGCGCTCGTCCGGAAGATCTTCGAAGCGGTGGGCCGGGTCGTGACCGTGGACGAGCATCTCCTCAGCGCCGTCACGGCGGTGAGCGGCAGCGGCCCGGCCTTCGTCTTCGTGGCGCTCGAGGCGCTGGCCGACGGCGGCGTGAAGATGGGACTCCCGAGGGCGACGGCGGATGCGCTGGCCGCGCAGACGGTCCTGGGCGCCGCCAAGACGGTCTTGGAGAGCGGGGAGCATCCCGGCCGCCTCAAGGACCGGGTCGCGTCGCCCGGCGGGACGACGATCGCGGGGCTGCACTGCCTGGAGCGGGACGGATTCCGGGCGGCGTTGATCGCGGCCGTGGAGGCCGCGACGAAACGCGCGCAGGAACTGGAGCGGGGGTAGCATGTTCGTGCTCGGAAACGTGCTGCAGGCGCTGGCGGTCGTCGCCGATTATGTCTTGTGGATCTACATGTGGGTCATCATCGCCCGGGCGCTGATCTCCTGGGTGAACCCGGATCCCTGGAATCCCATCGTGCGGTTTCTGGAGAAGGCCACGGAGCCGGTCCTGTACCCGATCCGCCGCCGGCTCGGCTGGCGGATGGGGGTCGACATCTCGCCGATCATCGCCATCCTCATCATCATTTTCTTGCAGGTGGCGCTCGTCCAGACGTTGCGAGATTTGGCCCTGCGCATGCATTGATCAGAACACAAGCGCGAGGCTGCAGGAAGAGAGGACGCCATGAAGATTACGCCGATCGACATCCAGCAGATGGAGTTCCGGGTCCGGTTCCGGGGCTACGACCGCCAGGAAGTGGATCAGTTTCTGGACGAAGTGGCCCAGGCCGTGGATACGCTCACGAAGGACAATTCCACGCTCCGCGAGAAGCTCTCGGCGGTGGAGCGCGAGCTGGGAGAGCTCAAGAAGACCGAAGCGACCCTCACCCAGACTCTGGTCTCGACGCAGGCCCTGACCGACCAGCTCAAGCAGGCGGCGCAGCGCGACACCGATTTGATGATGAAGGAAGCCGAGCTGAAGGCCGAGGAGGTGCTGCGCGAAGCGCACCAGGAGTTGGCCCGCTCGCAGCGCGACCTCATCGAGCTCCGCAAGCTGCGCCTGCTGGCCGTCGAGCGGCTGCGTTCGATGCTGCGGAGCTTCGAACGCATGCTGGAGATCGAGGAGGGCGCCGAGGACACCTCCGACCCGCTGGCCCGTCCCGACACGAGCGGCGACCGCTAACCCCTCGCCGCGGCACCATTCCCTTCATGAACAAACCGGACGCCATCGGCAAGGCCATGCAGGCGGCCGTGGACGCCGGCGTCTTTCCTGGGGCCGTGCTGTATGTCCGGCTTCGCGGCGAGGTGATGGTCCATCGGGCGGTCGGGGATGCCGCGCGCCTGCCGAAGCGACGCCCGGCGAATCCGGACACGATCTACGATCTCGCCTCGCTGACCAAACCATTGGCCACCGCCACGGCCCTCCTTCACCTGCTTCAGGATGGACGCCTCCGCCTGGAAACGTCGTTGCAGGAGCTGTTGAGAGACTTCAAGGGCGCGCCGGCCGGCGCCGCGACCGTCTTTCACCTGCTGAACCACAGCGCGGGCCTGCCGGCCTGGTGTCCGTTCTACGAGATCATCGCGGAAAAAGATCGGACGTCACCGGGCCTGCTGCGGCGCGCGCGGGCGGCGCAGATGATGCGGGAGCTCATCCGGCAGGAACCGCTGGTGTCGCCGCTCGGCGCGCGGAGCGTCTATAGCGACCTGGGATTCATGCTGCTGGGATGGATCGTCGAGGAGCGTAGCGGCGAGTCGTTGCAGGAATACTGCCGCAAGCTCTATGCGCGATTGGGCGCGAGCCCGCTCGGCTACCCGCCGGTGGAGGGCATGAACGCGTCGCTGGTCGCGGCGACCGAGGAGGACTCCTGGCGCGGACGCATCCTCTGCGGCGAGGTGCACGACGAGAATGCCTCTGCCATGGGGGGAGCGGCCGGTCACGCCGGCCTGTTCGGCACCGCCGCCGCGGTCGCCGCGGTGACCGGCTCCTGGCTCGCGGGCTACCACGGGCGGCCGTCGCCGTTCCGGCAGGACCTCGTGCGGCGATTCGTCGCGCGGCAGGCGCAGACGCCCGGCTCGAGCTGGGGCCTGGGCTGGGATACGCCCTCGCCGCCGTCCTCCTCCGGCCGGTATTTCTCGGATCAGGCCTTCGGCCACCTCGGGTTCACCGGCACGTCCATCTGGGTGGATCCGGTGCCGGAGCTCGAAGTCATCCTGCTCTCCAACCGCGTCCATCCCACCCGCCAGAACAACCTGATCCGCGACTTCCGCCCGAAGATCCACGACCTCATCTACGAAACCTCCGTCGGAGCGAAATAATCGCCAGGGCGGGGGAGCCAGGCCCGCCCGGCTCAGCCGCCCCCGGCGCTCGCGTTCCAGGCATTGAATTTTGTGGCAAGCCGGCGTAAGCTGTTCCCCCGTCGCTGAATCAGGGAGGCGTCCCATGCGGCACGACGCTCTCGCGTGGATTCTCCTGTCCGTCAGCCTGCCCGTCACGGCCCACGGCGCGGTGAAGGACTTCAAGCAGCCCAACGCCTACGCCGTCGTGATCGGGATCAGCCAGTACCGGGAAGAGGTCATCCCGAAGGTCGCCTATGCGGTCAAGGATGCCCAGGCCGTCGCCAAGTTGCTGGAAACCCAGGCCGGCGTCCCCAAGACGCATATCAAGCTGCTGACCGACACCAAGGTCACGTTGAGCGATCTGCGCAACCATCTGGGCGAGTGGTTGCGCATGCGCGTCAAGCCGGACTCGACCGTGTACGTCTACTACGCGGGGCACGGCACGCCGAACCTGCAAGCCCAGTCCGGGTCCATCGTGCCGTGGGACGGGCACCCGGATTTTCCGGAGGGCCTGTATCCGCTCAAGGAACTGGGAGACACGCTCAGCAAGTTGCCGACCAAGGATGTGGTCGTCTTCCTGGATTCCTGCTTTTCCGGCTCCGCCGGTCGGTCTGTGCTCGCGAAAGGGGGACGCCCGATGGGGTTATCCTATCCCGTGCTCAGCGCCGGGGAAGTCATGATCCTGGCTGCCGCCACCGGCACGCAAATCAGCTCCGACTACGACAAGGCCGAGCACGGCCTCTTCACGTACTATCTCCTGACCGGCCTGCAAGGCGAGGCGGATGCCGACAAAGATCAGATCGTCACGCTGCGGGAGCTGGTCCCGTATGTGAAGGAGCGCGTGGCCCACACCGCCGTGGAGGAGCTGAATCGGGAACAGACGCCGGTGCTGATTCCGGGGGAAGATGCCCTTGGTCCGCGCGCCGGCCTGCCGCTGGCGCGTGCGGTGGCGGCGCCGGGCGCCGCCTCGACGCCGGGCCAGACGGAGCCGAGCCCGGGCTTGCGCCAACTGGAGCGGGAGCTCAAGGCGCTGGAGGCGCAAGAGCGCCTGGTCGAGGAGCAGACGAGACAAGCCGAGTTGCAGCGGCAGATCGAGGAGAAGAAGCGGCGGATCGAAGAGCGAAAAAAGAAGCTCGAGGTGGCCAAGGCGCCGGCCTTTGAAGCGCCGCGCCAGGCCGGCCGCGAGATCACGGGGAAGGACGGCGCGCCGATGGTGCTGGTGCCGGAAGGGGAGTTCCTGTACGGGCGCGACAACC
>CAYJUM010000037.1:0-22940 GCA_964373355.1 uncultured Nitrospirales bacterium
CTCGTCGCGCTGACGCACCTGTGTCGCATGTGGTACGGCTGGGACGTGGTGATCGCCGGTGCGACGATTCCGATGTGGGCGAGCTACTTCGGCTTTGCGATCGCCGGCGGCCTCGCCTACGGCCTCTGGCGGGAGTCCCGGCAAGGGAAGAGCTGAACGACGAAAAGATTCCCGACCCTTTTTTCACCGCTTTCCCAGCTCGCCAGCTTGTCAAGATAGCAAAGCCTGACCCCGCGCTCTCCCCCAAGCCAGCCGCTCTTCACACCGGCCACTTCTCCTCCCTCCAGGCCATCTCCCAGAACATCCACTCATACCGCGAGCTGATCAGGAACGCCTCCTCCATCCGCCGCTTCTCCTCCTTCCCTGCCTTCTTCACCCACTCGTCCATCCGCCCCCTCATCCACTCCTGGCCCTCGGCGAATTCCGGCGACGCATAGAGCAGCAGCCAGTCGCGGTAGGGATGGTCTTCCACCGGCAGACCGTCCTCCAGAAGATGCTGCCCCACCACGCAGTAGATCCAGGCGCAGGGCAGGGCCACGACTGTAATCTCCGCGGCTGTGCCGGTGTGCGCGACCGCGAGCATGTGCCGCGTGTAGGCGTAGTTCGTCGGCGCCATCGGGATCGCGTTCATCTGCTGCGTGGTCAGCTTCCACTGCTTGCCGTAGTTCTCGTGCAGCCCGCGCTCGACCGTCACGGTCTCCTCGGCCAATTGGCTGAACCGCAGCGCGGACTCGGTGTCCGGCGCCTTCTGCGCCGCCGCGGAGAAGACGCGGCCGAGGTCCCGCAGAAAGAGCGCGTCCTGCAGGATGTAGTAGCGGAACTTCCGCTGCGGCAAGGTTCCCTTCCCCAGGGCGACGACGAAGGGATGCGTGAGCTGGGCGTCCCAGATCGGCTTGGCGAGCCTCCGAAGATGCGCCGAGAAGGACATGCCCGCGGTCAGGTTTTTCCCAGGCGGTTGATGCCGTCCAGCGCCGCGGTGCGGTAGCACTCCGCCAGCGTGGGATAGTTGAAGACATTGTGGACGAAGAAGTCCACGGTCCCGCTGTAGGTCAGCACGGCCTGGCCGATGTGGATGAGCTCGGTTGCGCCCTCGCCGATGATGTGCACGCCGAGGAGCTGCATCGTGTCCCGGTGGAAGATCACCTTCAAGAGCCCGTCCAGATCGCCGAAGATCTGCCCGCGCGCGATCTCCTTGTAGAACGCCCGCCCGGTCTCGTAGGGGATGCCCTGCTCGGTCAGCTCCTCCTCGTTCTTCCCGACCGTCGAGATCTCCGGGATCGTGTAGATGCCGTAGGGCATGATCTTGGGGAGCGTGGACTGCTTGACCTTGAACGCATGGCAGGCCGCGAGCCGGCCCTGCTCCATGGAGGTGGAGGCCAGGCCGGGAAAGCCGATCACGTCGCCGGCCGCGTACACGTTCGGGACGTCGGTCTGGTAATTCTCGTTCACGGTGATGAGGCCGGTTTTGTCGGTCTTGATCCCGAGGGCCGAGAGATTCAGCGTCTCGGTGTTGGACATGCGCCCCATCGTGTAGAGCAGCATGTCGGTGACGAGGGTCTTGCCGCTCTTGAACGTCGTGACCGTGCGCCCGCGGTCGTCCTCCTTGACCCCCGCGACTTCCTCGTTGAGCTGGACGGTCACGTTATTGGTACGCATGCGGTAGATGAGGGCCTGGATGATCTCCTGGTCCACGAACCGGAGCAGCTCCTTGCGCCGGTCCACCAGAGTGACCTTGATGCCGAAGGCCGCGAACATGGACGCGTACTCGCACCCGATGACGCCGCCGCCCAGGACCGCCATGGACTTGGGCAGGTAGTCGAGGGCCAGGATCGAGTCCGAATCGCAGATCGTCTTGTGGTTGAACGGGATACCCTCGCCGAGGCGGGGCCGTGACCCCGTGGCGATCACGATGTAGTCGGCCCGGTAGGTCTCCTCCTGGCCGTTGCGCCGGACGACCTTGAGCGTGTGGGGATCCACGAACGAGGCGCACCCATGCACGATCTCCACGTCGTTGCGCTCGAGCTGGTTCATGATGACGGCCAGCTCGTGCTTGACGACCTGCTCCTTGCGGGCCATCAGGTCATGCAGCGTGAAGTCTTTCTTCACGGTGCAGGAGATGTTGGAGAACGACCGGAGCTTGAATCCCTGCAGGTAGTAGATGGCGTCCTTGAGGGTCTTGCTCGGCAGCGTGCCGGTGTTGACGGAGGCGCCGCCGACCGTGGCCTCCTTCTCGATGATCGCCACCTTCTTGCGCAGCTTGGCGGTCTGGATGGCGGCCTTCTGGCCGGCCGGCCCGCTCCCGATCACCAGCATGTCGTACTTCACCATGGAGTTCTCAGTATTCAGTTTTCAGTGCTCAGTTTGCAGTAACTGACAACTGAGGACTGATGACTGACAACTTTATGACGCCAGCTTCTTCGCGGCCTGGTACGCGGCCTCCATGTCGGGCATCTGCGCGAGCTCCGGCGTGACCTGGAGGTAGCGGATCACGTTGTCCTTGTCCACCACCATGACGGTCCGCGCCAGGAGGTGCGGGTTCTTCACCAGCAGGCCGTGCGCTTTGCCGAACTCCCCGCCGCGGTAATCGGAGAGAAACGTGATGTTGGTGATCTTCGCTTCGCTGGCGAAGCGCCCCTGCGCGAAGGGCGTGTCTACGCTGATCGTGATCAGCTCGACCGACTTGTCCAGCCCCCGGTTCTTCTCGCTGAGATGGTGCGTCTGCTGCTCGCAGACCTTGGTGTCCAGCGACGGCACGATGCTGATGATGCGGACCTTGCCCTTGGTGTCCGCGATGTTGATGAGCGTGAGATCGCCCTTGACCACCTGGACGTCCCGGAGCGAGTCGCCCACCTTGACCTCCGGGCCGACGAGGTCCAGCGGGGTGCCCTTGAACGTGACGGTGTTCCCCTCCCCGGCCTTGGCGCTGCCGGTGGCGGTCGGAAAATCCTGGTACATGAACTCGCCGCCCTCTTTCCTGGCGCAGCCGCCGAGCGCGAGCAGTCCCACGACGGCCACCATAGTCAGGTGTCGTACATTTCGCATGGGTCCTCCTCTCAGTCTTTCAAGTCGAAAGTCTCAAAAGTCCGGCGGTTCTCAGTTTTCAGTGTAAGAACTGAGAACTGATCACTGAGGACTGCTTGACTGACGACTTTCAGACTTTCGACTCACGAATGTCAAGGGCCGTGCCGCCTGGACAGGAACTCGAGCAGGATGGGGTTCACCATGGCCGGCCGCTCCCACTGCGGGATGTGCCCGGCCCCGGGGATCAACTCCAGCGACGAGCCTGGAATCGTCTCCTGCATCTGTTTGCCGACCTGCGGCGGAAAGACCTGATCCTCGGCACCCCAAATGATCAGGGTGGGATGGCGGATCTCGCCCAGCCGTTTCGCGAGCCCCGCCTCCCACACGGGCAGGCTGCGCGCCGAGGCCAGCAGCGGCCCCACCAGGCCCGGCCGCCGGCGGTTGCGGTACGAGCGTTCGACCACCACGGGCGTCAGCAGCGCGTGATCGTGGACCATCTCTTCGAGCACGGCGCGCGTGAGGTTGCGTCCCGCCAGCCAGTTCCCGAACGCCGCCACCCAGACCGGCGCGCGGGTTTCGATGGCGCGCTTGATCAGCGGGCTCGTCACCTTCTCGTCCACCTTGTCCGGCAAGCCGCCGACCAGCACGATGCGGTCTACCCGCTCGGGATGGGTCAGCGCCATCCCGATGGCCACGCCGGCCCCCATCGAATTGCCGACCAGCGCGGCGCGCTCCACCCCGACCGCGTCCATGAAGCAGCGGAAGAACTCCAGGATCTCATCCGGCGTGTAGTCGAGGGCCGGCTTGTCCGACATGCCCGACCCCAGCATGTCCAGCGTGATCACGCGGTGAGAGACGGCCAGGGGGGCCTGCTGGTACTCCCACTGCCAGCACGCGCCGCCGAAGCCGTGCACCAGGATCACCGGCGGCCCGCTGCCCGCCTCCAGGTACGCGACCCGGAAGCCGTTCACCATGACCGTGCGGACCGGCATCCGCTGGATGGAGTCGAACCAGGGGGGAAGGTCGGGGTGGGTCACGCAGGCGCTCAGAAATGTCAGGAGTATAACCAGGAGGTCAATCCAACCTACTCCAACTGCAGCAGCGTCTCGTCTGGCTTGACGTCGTCTCCTTCTTTGACGTACAGCGCGGCCACCGTGCCGGCGACGGGCGCAGGCAGGCGGTTTTCCATCTTCATCGCTTCGATGATCAGCACGGGATCGCCCTGCTTCACGGCGTCCCCCTTCGCCACGAGCAGCTTGACCACGCGGCCCGGCATGGGAGACGCCACGTCCCCCGGCTTGCTGGGCTTCGGGCGCTTGGCGACCTTGGGTTTCGTCTCAGGCGCTTCGGGCACGCCCGCCAGCACCTCCTGGAGCGGCTCCAGGTAGACCTCCTCCAGCTTGTTGTTGACGCGGATGTAGTACGGCTTGCGCCCGTCGGTCTTGCGGCCGGCCCCGGACACCTGCACGTGGTACGACTCGCCGTGCACCGTGACGTTGAACTCCACGGGCGCGAGGTGCAGCTCGTGGGCCACGGCCGGGCCTTTCTCCGGCGGCGGCTCGAGCGCCTCAGGCTTCAGCTCGCCGCGCTCCCGCTCGTCGAAGAACTGCCGCGCGGCCGGGGGGAACAGGGCGTAGGACAGCAGGTCCTCCACCGCGCTCACCTTGCCCGCCAGCTCCTTTTTCACCGCGTCCAGCTCGGGCTCCAGGCCGGCGGCCGGCCGGCCCTTCACCGGCTGCTCGTTGCCGATGGCCCGCGCGCGGACCTCTGGGTTCAGCGGCCCCGGCGGGCGGCCGTAGAGCCCGAGGAAGTAATTCTTGGCTTCGTTCGTGATGACCTTGTAGCGCTCGCCGGTCAGGACATTGAGCGTCGCCTGGGTGCCGACGATCTGGCTGCTGGGCGTCACCAGCGGCGGATAGCCCATGTCCTTCCGGACCCTGGGGACTTCCTCCAGCACCTGCCGCATCTTGTCGAGCGCGTTCTGCTCCGCGAGCTGCGCCGCGAGGTTCGACAGCATGCCGCCGGGGATCTGGGACGTGAGGATCGCGGCGTCCACGCCGGTGAAATCGCTCTCGAACTGGTGGTATTTCCGGCGCACGGTCCGGAAGTGCTCGGCGATCGGCTCGAAGCACGTCAGCTCCAGCCCCGTGTCGTACGGCGTGTTCCGGAGCGCCGCGACCAGGGTCTCCGTGGGCGGATGGGACGTCCCGCCCGCGAGCGGCGAGATCGCGGTGTCGAGATGATCCAGCCCGGCGAGCACCGCCATCAGCGACGACATGGACGCCATACCGGAGGTGTAGTGCGTGTGGAGCTGGATGGGCACGCGCACGGTGGCCTTGAGGCGCTTGATCAGATGGTACGCGTCCAGCGGCGCCAGCAGCCCGGCCATATCCTTGATGCACAGCGTGTCGGTGCCGAGGTCTTCGAGCTGCTTGGCCTGCTGCACGAACCGGTCGAGAGAATGGACCGGGCTCGTCGTGTAGCAGATCGTGGCCTGCACGTGCTTGCCGGTGGCCTGCACGGCCCGCATCGCATGCTCCATGTTCCGGATGTCGTTGAGCGCGTCGAAGATGCGGAACACGTCGACGCCGTTCGCGGCGGCCCGCTCCACGAACCGCTCCAGCACGTCGTCGGCGTAGTGGCGGTAGCCGACGATATTCTGCCCACGGAGCAGCATCTGCAGCCGCGTGTTGGGCATGGCGGCGCGCAGCGCGCGGAGCCGCTCCCAGGGGTCTTCCTTCAGGAAGCGCAGGCAGGTGTCGAAGGTGGCGCCGCCCCAGACCTCCAGCGACCAGTAGCCGACCCGGTCCAGCTTCTCGGCGATCGGCAGCATGTCCTCGGTGCGCATGCGGGTGGCCAGCAGGGACTGGTGCCCGTCGCGCAGCACCACGTCCGTGATCTGCAGCCGCTTGCGCGGCGCCGGCTCGAGCTGCAACGCCGGGCCGGCGGGCGCCGTCTTCTTGGCCGCGGCCTCTCGGCGCCTGTGAGTCTTCTTCTTCACCCCTAACACCTCACGCCTGACGCCTCACGTGTTTACAGTCCTTCGTACGCCGCAATCACCGCCGAGATCGCCACGACCAAGTCCTCCGGCTGGATGTCTTCGTCGTACTTGAACAGGTGCGGGTGCATGGCGAGATAGGCGGTGTCGAACTGGCCCGCGCGGAAGTCCGGCTCCTCCATGATGCGCTTCAGGAACGGGATCGTCGTCTTCACCCCGCGCAGCACGTACTCCTCGAGCGAGCGGTGCATGCGGCTGACGGTCTCATCCCAGGTGCGGCCGCGGACCGTGAGCTTGGCCAGGAGCCCGTCGTAGTACGGCGGCACGGTGTAGTCCTTGTACACGGCGCCGTCGATCCGCACGCCGATGCCGCCGGGCGAGAGGTAGGACGTGATGGTCCCGGTGGTCGGGAGAAAATTGTTGCGCGGGTCCTCGGCGTTGATCCGGCACTGGATGGCGTGGCCCTGCAGTGTGACCTCCTCCTGCCGGACTTCGAGCGGCCGGCCCGCCGCGATGGAGATCTGCGAGCGCACGATGTCCACCGCGGTGATCTGTTCCGTCACCGTGTGCTCCACCTGGATCCGGGGATTCATCTCGATGAAGTGGAACCGCCCCTCGCGGTCCAGAAGGAATTCGACGGTCCCCGCGTTGTCGTAGTTGACGGCCCGCGCCAGAGCGATGGCCGCCTCGCCCATGCGGCGCCGCAGGTCCGGGGTCAACACAAGGGACGGCGCGATCTCGATGAGCTTCTGGTGACGGCGCTGCACGGAGCAGTCCCGCTCGCCGAGGTGGATCACGTTGCCGTGGCGGTCGCCGAGGATCTGAAACTCGATGTGATGGGGCCGGTCGAGGTATTTTTCGAGAAAGACGCCGCCGTCCCCGAAGCTGGCCAGCGCTTCCCGCGCCGAGGTCTCGATCCCGACTTCCAGATCTTGATCCGACAGGACCACGCGTAGGCCCCGCCCGCCGCCGCCGGCGCTGGCTTTGATCATGACGGGATAGCCGACCCGCCGGCAGAAGGCCAGCGCCTCCTCCAGCCCCAAGATGTTCCCCTCCGTGCCGGGCACGATCGGGATGCCGGCCCGGGCGGCCAGCTCGCGCGCCCGGACCTTGTTGCCGAGCAGGGCGATGGCCTCGGGCGAGGGGCCGATGAAGGTGATGCCGGATTTCTGGCAGAGCTGCGCAAAGTCCGCGTTCTCGGAGAGAAACCCGTAGCCCGGATGGATCGCGTCGGCCCCGATGCGCCGCGCCAGGTCCACGATCTGCTGCATGTCGAGGAACCCCTGGACCGGCCCGGGGCCGACCAGGTAGGCCTCGTCGGCCTTCTTGACGTAGATGCCGGTCGAGTCCTGCTCGGAGTAGATGGCGGCCGTGGCGATGTTCAGCTCGCGGCAGGCGCGGATGACGCGCATGGCGATCTCACCCCGGTTGGCGACCAGAATCTTCTTGAATATCATGCCGGTAGGTCCTGCGGTTAGAAGGGCCCCGTACGGTAACACACCGCACCGAGGGCTTTCAATGCACGCCGGGACGCCGCTGCCGGGGTTTTGGCGCGCCGCCACGTTGCGGGGACCCGGGAGAGCGGGTACCCTGCAGCCATGTCCCGCATCGTGGTGGTGCTCGGCCCGGTGCTCCTGCTCCAGGCCTGCGCCACACCCGCGCGCGTCCCGAACACATCCGAGCTGGCTTTGGTCAACGACCTGTCCGTGCCGCTGATCGCAGAAATCCATCCGCCCCCGAAGGCCTGCATGGCCGTGCTCCGGACGGACGACATCAATGCGGCGGTCGGCTTCGTGCCCGAGGGGGATGAGAACAAGGGATGCACCCATACGCTTGTCGTGACGGAAGGCGCGATCCGGTCACTCTCGGCGGCCGAGCTTCAGGCCATCCTGGCTCACGAGCTCGCGCACTACACGCTGGGGCATCTGGAGCAGTATGAATCACGGCATCAAATCACGCGGGCGATCAAGGCCTTCTTCCTCGTCGTCTCGCAGATCACCCTGGTGGGCTCCATCGTGGGAAACGTGGGCTCGCTCGCGACGGAGATCGTCTCGAACGCCTACAGCAGGGAGGACGAATCCGCCGCTGATCTCGAGGGAGCAAGGCTGCTTCGCGAGTCGAGCGCCCACTGGCAGGGATTACGGCGCCCGTCCGGATGCGGCCAGATGGTCGAGGCCTTGACGGTCTTGCGCCGGCACAGCGGGGATCAGGGGTGGGCGGATTATCTCGGCGACCACCCGGCGTTGCCCACACGGATCAGCGCCGTGCAGGCCTTCTGCCGTGAGGACGTGCCTCCCCACACGCCGGCTGAGGCGCGCCCGAAGGATGGCCGCTAAAGGCCATCTGCTACTTCTTGATCAGGACCGGCTTGGACTGCGCGCTGCCGCCGCCGGTCGTGACACGCACAAAGCTCATGCCCGCCTTGCTGTTGGGGACCGTCGCTTCGATGGTGCCATCGTCCACCAGCGTAAATTGTCCGGCGGCATCCGAGCCGAAGGTGACGGTGTGCAGGCATTCCTTGGGGCCGAGGTTCTCGCCCTTGATCACGACCTTGTCGCCCGGCTTGACCTCGTCCGGCTCGACCTTCGTGACCTTCGGGCGCCTGCCGGGATCGCAGATCGGCGCCGACTGGACCTTGTTCGCGTCGAAGCCCTTGATGGACGGTGTATCGAACAGGCTGTAGCCCGCGCCTTCCACGTCGGAGCCTTCTCCGACCTTCGGTTTCGGCGCCGGCTGGGCAGGAGCCGACTCCGGCGCCGCCTCCTGCGCCCAGACCGGGTGAACCGGCGCGGGATTGATGCCCGTTGCCATGAGACCCAGGATGCTCAGCACCAGGATGCCGCGGATGAATACGGACGACATAATGCCCTCCTTCTGATGATCACTTCTTCTGATCGGAGCCATAAGGGATGAACGCCTCGTCATCGACGATCTTCTGTCCCTCTGTCGACAACGCAAACGCCAGAAACGCCTCCAGAAGCGGCGTCTTCTCGTTGCCGGTCAGCAGCACCACGGGCCGCCGCAGCTTGTAGCGGCCGTCCTTGATCGTCGGCTCTTCGGGCTCGGCCTTGTCGATAGGGAGCAACCGCACCGCCACACCGGTGCTGACGGCGTCCAGGGCCGGCCCCAACGAAATGTACGTCACCGCGGAGAGGGGGGGCAGGGTGCCCACCACGGTCTTGATCGCCTTGTCGTCCGGCCCGATCACTTTCGCGTTGTCCGGGATCTTGCCCTCGATGCCGAGCTGCCGCTCGAAGGCATCCCGGATGTTCCGGTTCGGAGGGCGATCGATGATCAGGATCCGGGTCTCGGGACCGCCCAGATCGGACCACATCCGCACCTTGCCGGAGAAGATATCGGCCACCTGCTGGGAGGTGACCTCCTTGGTATGGTTCGACATGTTGACCATGACGGCGATGCCGTCCCAGCCGATCGTGACGGCGTTGAGGCCCGGCACCTCCTTGCCGGTCACCGCGAGGTGGGCCTGGCCGGATTTCAGCATCTCGACTGGCTTGGAATTCTCATCCCACTGGACATCCACGACGGCGCTGCGATGGACCTTCTCGAAGGCCCGTGCCAACCGCTCCATCAGCGTGAGCTCCGGCCCGTTGCCGGCGACCACAAGCGTGCCGGAGACCGCCGGAGCGGCCGACTGAGCGGAGACGGCCGGGATCGAGACCCAGAACGCCAGGAGAATGATCAGGAAACCGGTTTTCATGCTTCTCCTGTCGCCCGCGCGAAAGGAGCCACCGCGTCACTGTTCTTTCTTGGATCCGCCGTCTGCGGGTTTGAAACCGGTCGGCTGGGTGAGGTTGGGTGTGGGGCTGGCTCGTTTGCCGATGACCGGCGGCAGCTTGGCGAACTTGCTCATCCGCTCGTTCAACATGTCGTAGGCTTTCATTTCGGCGAATCCGGGTTTGTGATCGCCGACGATCTTGGAGGCGAAGGCCGACATGAGCCGCGTGGCCTTCTTGGCCCGGCACTGCGGGCACACCGTGTCCTCCGGCTTGGCGCTGAGGGCCTGGACGATCTCGAACCGGGTGTCGCAGGCCTCGCAACGGTATTCGTAGAGCGGCATGGGACCTCCTCCGTCGGGGCCTATTATACCTGAATGCCCCCTGTCAAACTACTCGCGGCACGCCGCCGCCTGGGCCTCTTGACCCTCCTTCCGGACGTCGGGTATCCTCGCATCTGTCACCGATCCGGAACGCATCGAGGAGGACGCATGTCGGTGTTGATTCGAAAGTACAAGCTGGCCACGGGGGTGGTGACCGAGGATCGGATCGACGATCCCGATCGCATCGCCCGGTACCTGGGCATGTTCGAGAAGGAAGACGTCAAGAAGCTGCAGGCCGGTCAAAAAGTGTGGATCGAAAAGGACGAGTGGCAACTCGTCAAGTAACACCGCCCGCCTGGACCTTACCCCTGGAACGTGATTGTGTGATGCGTGATCCGTGATTAGTGGACCGGACGCGTTGAATCACTCATCACAAGTCACTAATCACGGCCTTGATGATGATCTACTGGGTTCACATCGCGCGCTCCATCGACCGGGCCGTGCTGCACCGGGACCGCTGCTCGGAGGTGCCCGCGAGCTACAACAAGAGCGACTTCTGGGAGGGCGGCTGGTTCGATTATCCCGACAAGGAGCGGGCGCTGGCGGCGCTGGAGCAGTCCGGCGCGAACGACCAGCGCAAGTGCCCGCTCTGCAAGCCCTGACAAGCCGTAAGACGTGAGGCGCAGCTCGTAAAGCGTCAGGCGTGAAGCGTGCAGCGCCCCCCCCTGATGCCTCACGCCTGACGCCTGACGTGGAGTCTATGCCGCAACTCGCGCTGCTGCTGAGCACGATCATCTGGGGCGCCACCTTCCCCGCCACCAAGATCGCGCTGGATCAGCTTCCCCCCTTCACCTTCCTGTTCCTGCGTTTTCTCCTCGGCGTCGCGTTGGTCTTCGTCGCTCTGTGGCTGCTCAGGACCCGCCTGCGGCTCACCAAAGACCTGCTGCGGATGAGCGCCGTCGCTACGGTCTTCCTCTTCCTGGGCTATGCGGCGCAGACGGTCGGGCTCCGCTCGACGACCGCCTCCAACTCGGCGTTTCTCACCGCGCTGTACGTGATCTTCGTGCCGCTCTTTCTCATGCGCTTCGAATGGCGCACCTGGGTGTCGGTCGCGTTGGCGGTCACCGGCCTGTGGTTCCTCGTGAAACCCAGCATGGCAATGAACGTCGGCGACGTCTGGTCGCTGGGATGCGCCGCGGCGTTTGCGCTCCACATCATCTGCCTGGAGCGCTACACCCGCCGGGCCGATCCCGCCCTGCTGCTCGTATGGCAGATGCTCTTCGTGCTCATCCCGATCGCCCCGGCGATGATGCTGGAGCATCCGACCGCCGAGATGCTCAGGCCCTCCACCGCCCTGCTCGTCGGCCTGGCCGTGAACGGCGGCCTGGCCACGGTGGCATTCGGCATCCAGGTCTGGGCCCAGCAGATCGTCCCGGCGCAGCGCGTCGCGCTGATCTTCTCGCTCGAGCCCGCCTACGCAGCGTGGCTGGCCTGGTACTATCTCGGCGAGCAGCTCGGCCCCCACGGCTGGGTCGGCAGCGGGCTGATCCTCACCGCCGTCCTGCTCTCCACGCTGCGCCCCATCAGACCTCGGCCCGAGCCCGGGCCCCCGCTCATGGCCGTCCCGAAAGCCTGACAGGACCATCAATGGCGGAAAAATTCGGCCACGCGCGCTGGGTGAAGGAAGGCCACCTGGACAACCGCCAGCCGGGCAGCGTCGTCGGCCGGATCACGTTCGCGGCGCTCGGCCGGGTGGACGTGTACCTCCAGGGCGACTTCAAGGGGGAGATCGCCGGCAGGGCCATCCGCTTCCGCAACAGCCGCTTCGAGGACGACGATCTGGCGGCGCAGGTCCTCGCGGAGTTTGAGGTGCCGCAGGTCGGTGAAGTCAGCCTCATCTCGTTCGATCCCCACCCGATGCTCTCGCCCCATCCCTACATCGAATGGTTTTCGGTGAGGAAGAACCATTACCGGATCGAGCTCGCGCCGGGCGACGCCTGGGTGCTCTCGGACCCCGAGGCCGCCGAACTGGATGAGGCCAGCCGGGCGGTCCGGGACGCGCTCAGCTCGCTCGCCCGCTCGACGCGCGGCCGTGCGGAGACGGACTGGATATAGATGTAGTAGAATGCGCGCCGCATGAACGATCGGTTTCTCAAAGCTTGCCGCCGCGAACCGGTGGACTGCACGCCGGCCTGGTTCATGCGCCAGGCCGGGCGGTACCTGCCGGAGTACCAGGCGGTCCGCGCCAAGCACTCCATCCTCGAGGTCTGCAAGACCCCCGAGTTGGCCGCCACGGTCACCCTGCAACCGATCGACCGCTTCCCGCTCGACGCCGCCATCATCTTTGCCGACATCCTGCTGCCGCTCGAGCCCATGGGCATCCAGCTCTCCTTCGCCGAGGGCGAGGGGCCGGTGATCCACAACCCGGTCCGGGACCGCCGCGCGGTCGAGCGCCTGCGCGTCGTGGACGCCGAGCCCTTGAGCTACGTCGGAAAGGCGATTGCCCAGGCCCGCCGGGCCTTGGCGGACCGCGTCCCCCTGATCGGGTTCGCCGGCGCCCCGTTCACCCTGGCCAGCTATGCGATCGAAGGCGGGGGATCGCGGCACTACCTCCGCACGAAGCATCTCATGTACGCGGACGCCGCCGCCTGGCACCAATTGATGGAGAAGCTCGCGCGGGTCGTCAGCGCCTATCTCCTGGCGCAGGTGAAGGCCGGCGCGCACGCCGTCCAGCTCTTCGATTCCTGGGTGGGCTGCCTCACGCCGGGGGACTATGCCGAATACGTCATGCCGCATGTCCGGTTCATCTTCGAGCAGCTCAAGGGCGCCGGCGTGCCGACGATCCACTTCGGCACCGGCACCGCCGCGCTGCTCGAGCTCATGCGTGCAGCCGGCGGCGACGTGATCGGCGTGGACTGGCGCGTGCACCTAGACGAGGCCTGGAGCCGGCTGGGGCACGACGTGGCGATCCAGGGCAACCTCGACCCCGTGGTCCTGTTCGCCCCCCGGCCTGAGCTCGAGCGCCGGATCAAGGATATTCTGCACCGGGCCGGCGGGCGCCCGGGCCACATCTTCAACCTTGGCCATGGCATCCTCCCCCAGACGCCGATGGACAATGTGGCGGCGGCCGTGGACCTGGTGCACACACTCAGTAAACGGTGAAGAGTGAGGGGGAAGGTGCTTCCGACGTTCGAAGCAAATCCTCGGTTCCACCCTTCACCCTTCACCGTTCACCCTTCACCTGGTTTTTGAGATGCAGCGACCGATCGCGGTGCTCCTGATGGCCATGGGCGGGCCGGATACGCTCGAGAACGTGGAGCCGTTCCTGCTGGACGTGCGCGGCGGGCGGCCGACCCCGCCGGAGCTGGTCGAGGAGATCCGCGAGCGGTATCGCGTGACGGGCGGGAAGTCCCCCGTGCTGGACATCACGCGCGACGTCGCGCGCCGGCTCGAGCAGCGGCTAAACGGCCCCGGCGGCGAGCGGTTCCGGGTCTACGTCGGGCTCCGCCACTGGCACCCCTACATCAAGGCCGCCTATGCCGAGCTGCTCGACGACCGCCCGGAGCGGCTCGTGGGGCTGTGCATGGCGCCGCAGTATTCCTCGATGAGCATCGGCGCCTACATTAAGAAGGTGGAAGAGGCCCGGCAGGCACTGGGGGGCGACTTCCCGATCACCTACGTGGAGAGCTGGCACCGACATCCCGGTTTGATCGGAGCGATCGCCGAGCACATCGTGCAGGCGCTCGAGCGGTTCCCCGCCGAAGTCCGGGCGCGCGTGCCGATCATCTTCACCGCGCACAGCCTGCCGGAGCGCATCCTCCAGACCAACGACCCCTACCCCGCGGAGGTGCGGGGCACGATGGACGCGGTGTGCGCGCTCCTCAAGCCCGCGACGGCGCGGTTTGCCTATCAGAGCCAGGGACGCTCCGGGGAGAAGTGGCTGGGCCCCGACGTCGAGTCCACGCTGGAGGCGCTGCACCGGGAGGGGCACCGCGACGTGCTGCTCGCGCCGATCGGGTTCATCTCCGACCACGTCGAGATCCTCTATGACGTGGACGTGGAGTTCAAGCAGCTCGCCGCATCGAAAGGCATGCGCCTGGAGCGCATCGCCATGCTGAACGCCACCAGCCCGCTGATCGCCACCCTGGCGGCTGTCCTCGAGGAGCATCTCGCCTCCCCCGTGCGCTCCGTTTCTCCGTGACCGTGCCCGCCAAACAGGTCGTCATCGTCGGCGGCGGCATCACCGGGCTGTCCGCGGCCCTGTCCCTCCATGACGCGGCCGAGGCCTCGCGCCTGCCGGTTTCCTGTACGCTCATCGAGAGCACCCGGGCCTGGGGCGGCAAGATCGCGACGCGCCACGCCGGCGACTGCATCATCGAGACAGGGCCGGACTCCTTTCTCTCGCAGAAACCGGGAGGGCTCGAGCTGTGCGCCAAGCTCGGGCTCACCGGCGAGTTGATCGATACGAACGAGGCGCACAAGAAGACGTTCGTCTTTTCGCGGGGCCGCCTGCGGGAGCTGCCGGAGGGACTCGTGGTCATCGTGCCCACGAAGCTCGGGCCGTTTCTCCGGAGCGGCCTGGTGTCGGGGCCGGGCATGGCGCGGATGGCCCTGGATCTGGTCCTGCCGGCGAGGCGCGAGGAGGCCGACGAATCCCTGGCCGCGTTCTTCAGGCGCCGGCTCGGCCGGGAAGCCTTCGAGCGCGTGGTCGAGCCGCTGATGGCGGGGATCTACGCCGGCGACGCGGAGCAGATGAGCCTGCTCGCGACCTTCCCGCGCTTTCGCGAGCTCGAGCGGACACACGGAAGCCTCATCCGCGGGATGCTGGCCTCCCGGTCCCGGGGACCCGTCGCCGAATCTTCCCTCGGGCAGGGGCGGCCGCGCCACACGCTCTTCGTCACCCTGCGGGGCGGCCTCGGCCAATTAGTGGACGCGCTCGTAGCGCGGCTCACGGCCGCCGGCGTCATCTTACAGGCCGGACGCCGGGTCACCTCGCTGCGCCGGGTGGGCCAGGACGCCTCCGCGTCGCGGTTCGAGCTGGGGCTGGACGACGGCGCGCGCTTCACCGCCGACGCGGTCATCCTCACGACCCCGGCGTTCGCCGCGGCCGATCTGCTCCGGCCGTTCGAGCGTCCGGCGGCCGAACTGCTGGCCGGCATTCCCTACGCGTCGACCGGCACGGTCTCCCTGATCTATGACCGCGCGCGCCTGGGCGCCTCGGTCGAAGGCTTCGGGTTCGTGGTGCCCCGGGTCGAGCGGCGGTCCCTCCTGGCCGCCACCTGGAGCTCGCTGAAATGGCCCCATCGCGCGCCGCCGGGGCAGGCGCTGCTGCGCTGCTACATCGGCGGAACCGGCCGGGAAGAGCTGCTGCAGGCCGATGACGCCACGATCGTCGCCACGGTGAGGCAGGAGCTGCAGGACATGGCCGGGATCGAGGTCAAGCCGGAGCGTGCCGAGGTAAGCCGCTGGATCCGCGGGATGCCGCAGTATGTCCTGGGACACCTGCAACGTCTCGAGCAGATCCAGGTCGCCGTACACCGCCATCCCGGGCTCTTCCTGGCCGGCGCCGGCTATCGCGGGATCGGCATCCCGGACTGCATCCGCGACGGGGGGCTGGCCGCCGCCGGGGCGGTGCGTTATCTCTCCGGGGCACGGGCTTAGCGACATCGGCTGCAGCGCCTTCGGCGGCACGGCTTGCGAAATCCGAAAAATCCGTCTTATAGTGTCCGCGGATCGGCCGGATTGCCGGCGATGCGAGACAAGGAACATGGACGCACTGTTGTGGGGCCTGACACTCCTGGCGCTGCTGATCGCGGTGGCGGCATTCCGCCGGGCCTCGACGGTGGCCGGCGATGTCAGCCGCCTCTCGCGCGAGCAGTACTACACCGAGAGCCGGGTGAAGCGGGTCCCTGAAGAGATTCAGGACGCTGTCAGGCCGCTCCGGCTGCAGCTCGCGGGCATCGCCGAGGGGAAACCTGTGTCGCCGGCCCTGATCCGGGACGGCCGCCTCTTCCAGGATGTGTCGGGCGAAGAGGCGCACCGGCTGCTGCAGCAAGGGGAGCGGCAGCCCGGCAAGACGGTGCTGATCGACGTGCGGACGCCGAAGGAATACGCCGCCAAGCGGGTGGTCGGCGCCAAGCTCGTGCCGATCGACGAGCTGGAGACCCGGTACAAGGCGGAAATCCCCGAGACCGCCGAGAAGGTGATCGTGTACTGCCAGGGCGGGGATCGCAGCCGATTTGCGTGCGACTTCCTGGGCCGTCACGGCTACACCAATCTCTATAACGTGCGCGACGGCATCATGGGATGGCCCGGCCCCACGGAAGGTGAAGGCAATATCACCCTCATCCAGATCCAGCCGAAAGTTCCCAGGACAGAGGCGAGTTCTTAGTGGTCAGTTGTCAGTAGTCAGAAACACACTGAGCGCTGAGCGCTGATCACTGGACACGCATCGGGCTCTACTGCCATGGCGAGCTCCCTCAGCATCCTCAACGTCAGCGGGCCGTACCGCGAGCCGCGGGAGCCTGCGTTCTCCTACGATTATTCGGTCCAGCGGGCGAACTGGCCCACGCCCCAGGGCGTCCGGGTGAAAGTCGCGATCCAGGAGGAGCTGGAGTATTTCAAGAGCCGGATCCTGGATGTCACCGGGAGCAGCCCGGGACGGCAACTGATCATCAACAAGATCCTCACCAGGATGATCGCGGACCGGAAGTTCCAGATCGCCGACCGGGAAGGGATGTTTCAGGAACGGGCCGACGTGATGGTCGGCCCGTTCAGCGGCCCACTCGTCCATCTGTTCCCGGCGCTGGAGGCGGCGATGACCGCGGCGGCCGAGGAGATCAGGAAGACTATCAAGGAAAAAGTCGGAACTTGAGACTGCTCACACAGGCCGTCCAACGCGGCCGGGCGTACTCTGGTCGGTACGTTGAGAGGGGACGAGCGACGAGAACAAAGTCGGCGGCCTGCTTCGGCATTCGTCAGAAAATGCGGTGGAAGTGGCGGGAGTGCACCCCGGATTCGTCCGCAAACCCCAACGATGCGCGGTCCGGGTTCCCGAGGTTTTCAAGATTGATGCGGTAGTGGCCGCGCACCTGCTCCATGGCGGCCTCGAAGGGAATCGCCTGCGGATAGAACTCCCCGGGGGCATGCGCCCCCCGCGCCAGCACCTCCACCACCTCCTGCGTGGCGAACTTCGGGGCCGAGAACACATAGATGTCGGCGACGGCGTGCTCGCTCATTTTGTTCCCGGGCGTGGTCGGCGGCAGCAGATTCGAGAGCGTATTGGCCAGCCGCGCGTCCCGGAAGCGCCGCAGCAGCCCGATGATCTGGCTGTCGGTGGCCTGCGGCGGGACCAGCACGCTGATGGCGTTCATGTCCGGCAGGGTCACGGTCACCTGGTACATGACCGGCGCCTCGTCCGGGTTCTCGCTCCCGGCCTCCTGGACTCCTTCCGGAATGGTCCCCTGCCGGTGCTTGGGGTTCGGGATGTACAGCCAGATGAGCAGCCAGAGCCCGAGGATGACCCCGATGATCACCGCGACCGGATGCGCGCCCGCCCGCTTGCCCTCTTCGTACGGTCCCTGCTCAGAGTCCACCGGATTGGCTCTCCCGTGTCCGCTGTTTGGCTTCCTCCCACCAGACGTCCATCTCGGCGAGCGTCATGTCCTTGAGCGCGCGGCCCTGCCGCGCCGCCTGCCCCTCGATGTAGCGGAACCGCTCGATGAACCGGTTGGTGGCCTTTCGCAGCGCCTCCTCCGGATTGGTCTTAAGAAAGCGCGCCAGATTGACGAGCGCGAACAGCACATCCCCGAACTCCGCCTCGACTGCGGCCTGATCGCGGCCGCCCGCCTCCCCGCCCGGCGCGGCCAGCGCGTCGCGCAACTCCTCCAGCTCCTCCTCGACCTTGGCCATCACCGGGCCGGGCTCGCTCCAGTCGAAGCCCACGCGGGACGCGCGGCTCTGAAGCTGAAAGGCCCGCAGGAGGGCCGGGAGCGTCTTCGGCACGCCGTCCAGCGCGGAGGTCTCCCGGCCGTTCTGCAGCCGCTCCCCTTCCTTGATGGTCTCCCAGCGCGCCAGCACGTCGGCGGCGGTCGCCGGCTGCGGGCCTGCGCCGGTGTCTTGACCGCTCCCGAAGACGTGGGGATGGCGCCGGACCAGCTTGTCCGCCAGCCCCTCGATCACGTCCTCGATCGTGAACCGGCCCGACTCCGACCCGATCTGCGCGTGAAAGAGGACTTGCAACAGCAGATCGCCCAGCTCCTCCCGGAGCGAGGCCGCATCGCCCGCATCGATGCTCTCGAGCACCTCGTAGGCCTCCTCGAGGAGATAGGGCTTCAGCGACTCGTGCGTCTGCTTGCGGTCCCACGGACAGCCGTCCGGCGCGCGGAGCTTCGCCATCAATCGCACGAGGTCATCAAATCCTTTGGCCATCAGTCCCGTAAGGGGTGAGGCGTGAGGTTCGTCCCATGAACTGCGCGACGCGGACATTATACCGGTTTCTGAGACTGCGGCAATCGCGCAGTTGCGCGCCGGTCGGGCCCTGTGCTAGCTTTTTGGGGCGCCAGGAGGCGCTTCGTGAGCGCAGAGGAAGAAAAGGGATTCGTCATCCGGGACAAGCGGGGCCGCACTGAGGAACCGCCTTCCGCCCCGCCGCCGCCCCGAGCGGCCGACGCACGCGTCGAGGCTCCGTCGGAGGAGCCCGCTCCGCCGGTCACGTTCTCCTCCTTCGTCTTCTCGCTCGGCACCTCCGCGCTCATGTTCATGGGGGAGCAGCTCGATCCCCGGCAGCAGAAAATGCCCGTGAACCTGACGCAGGCCAAGGAAGTCATCGACATCCTCTCCGTGCTGGAGGAAAAAACCCGCGGGAATCTGGTCGCAGAGGAACAAGCGGTGCTGGAGGACCTGCTCTATGCCCTCCGCATGAAATACGTGGACCTGTCCTCTCCCCCCGGAACACGCAAGTCTTCGCCGTCCTGACCCCATACGCCACGCCGCCCGAGCCCCTGCTTGATTTCAGCGTCCCGACTTGATTGCCCGGGGATGATCGTTTACTCTCGCTGCATCAGCGGCACACGCTAGAATGGGCCCGCGCAGCGGCCGGCCCATGGCATCCATGCGAACCGACACCGACACCCCATCTCACGACCAGCGGACGCCCCCCCTCACAGGGCCGGCGCCGGCCCAGGAGCCGGGCTCGCGCCCGGGGACCTCGTTCCGCGATCGCGCCCGCGAGAGCGCCAAGCGCCATCTCCGGCCGGTCTGGATCGTCTTGTTCCTGTTGATCCCCTGCCTGATCCTCACCTTCTACTACTCGCAGTATGCGAGTCCCGGGGTCGTCGAATCGGATTCGCTGCTGCCGAGCGCGAGCTATGCCTTCGTGCTGCTGCTGATCAACCTGGACCTGGTCGGGCTGGTCGTCCTGATCCTGCTGCTGTCCCGGAACCTGATCAAAGCGTACTTCGAGCGCCGCCACCACCTGATGGGCTCCGGGTTCCGGGCCAAGCTCGTGGCGGCATTCATCGGCTTCTCCCTGATTCCGGCGGTGCTCCTGGCGATCGTGGCCAGCGGCCTCGTCAATAAGGCCGTGGACGTCTGGTTCAGCGAGCAGATCGAGCAGGTGCTGAAAGACTCGCACGACGTCGCCGTGATGCACCACGAAGGGCACATCGCGCTGGCGACGAACAGCGCGCGCGCCATCAGCCGGGAGATCTACCGGGAGGAGCTGCTGGGGCCCGAGCAGCGGGAGCTGCTGATCGCGGCCATGGCGCGCAAGCGCGCCGAGCACAACCTAGCCGGCGTGGAGGTGTTCTCGCGGAAGATGGAGCTGCTCACGAAGACGCTCGATCCGCAGGTCCCGGCTTCCATCCTGGGGCTGCCCATCGGGCAGCTCGTGCTGCAGGTCCTGACCGGCAACCAGGAGCTGACCTCGGTCCAGGAAGCGCAGAACGGCCGCCTGGTCCGCGCGGCCGTCCCGATCGCCTCCGCCGCCCGGGCGGGTGAGATCGACGGGGTCGTGGTCGTGGATGAGTACGTGCCCGAGTCGCTGCTGGCCAAGATGGAGGGGATCGCCCGGCAGTACACCGAATACAAGCAGGTCCGGACGATGAAGAACCCCATCAAGGCCGGCGGGTACCTGATCATCGCCATCATCACCGTGCTCATCCTGTTCGGCGCGAGCTGGTTCGGGTTCTATGTGGCGCGGGGCATCACGGTCCCGATCCAGCGCCTGGCCGAAGGGACGGAGGCCATCGCCCGGGGCAACCTGAACGTCCGCATCAACGTCAAGGCGGGCGACGAGATCGGGACCCTCGTGGATTCCTTCAACCGGATGACCGAAGACCTGAGCGTCAGCAAATCCAAGCTGGAGGAGGCCAACATTTCGCTCCGGCGCTCGAACGTGGAGCTGGACCAGCGGCGCGCCTACACCGAGGCGCTCGTCGCGACGATCGCGGCCGGGGTATTGTCGATCGACCGGAACGGCATCATCACGACCGTCAACCCGTCGGCGGAGCGGATCCTGGGCGTGTGGACGCACCAATTGCACGGCCGGCCGGTGCACGAGGCGTTCAAGGAGCTCGGGCTCAACCTCTTCCAGGAAGCCTACGACCGCATGCTCACCGACTGGCGGGAGACCCTCTCGCTGGAAGGCCCCATGGAGATCCGGGGCAAATTCCTGACGGTGGGCCTGAATCTCTCCCGCATGCGCGACGAAGAGGGCAAGGACCTGGGATTCGTGCTGGTGTTCGAGGACCTGAGCGAGCTGATCAAGGCCCAGAAAGCGGCGGCCTGGCAGGAAGTCGCCCAGCGCATCGCGCACGAGATCAAGAATCCGCTGACGCCCATCCAGCTCTCGGCCCAGCGGCTCCAGAAGAAATTCCAGGAGCGGGCGCCGGACTTCGAGGGAGTCTTCACCGAGGGCACGCAGGTGATCGTCAACGAGGTGAACAGCCTCAAGCGCATGGTGGACGAATTTTCCAAGTTCGCCCGGATGCCCGCGCCGCAGATGGCGCGGGTCTCCATCCACGACATCATCAAGGAGGTCGTGGCCCTGTACGGCAGCGCGCACCGGGATGTGGAGTTTCTGGTGGAGCTGGACGAGACCCTGCCGCCGCTGAACCTCGACCGCGAGCAGATCAAGCGCGTCTTCGTCAATCTCTTCGACAACGCGATCCAGGCGATGAACCAGAAGGGGCGCCTGTGGGTGACCTCGGTCTACGACACCAAGCAGCGCCGCGCGATCGTCAGCGTCGCCGACGAAGGCCAGGGCATCCAGATGGGCGACCACGACCGGCTGTTCGCGCCCTACTTCTCGCGGAAGCGCACCGGCACGGGGCTGGGGCTGGCCATCGTGCACCGGATCATCACGGATCACGAGGGCACGATCAGGGCCGCCAACAATCAGCCGAAGGGCGCCGTCTTCACCATCGAGCTGCCCGTCTAGCAAGACATGAGGCGTCAGGCGTGAGGCGCTACTAACCAGAAACACTGTGTGGCGTTTCCCATTCCCATAAACTCGCGCCTGACGCCTGACGCCTCACGAGGAAGAATGGAATCGATTCTCATCGTCGACGACGAGCCGGGCATCCTGAATGCCCTGACCCGGATCCTGGAGGACGAGGGGTACCAGGTCGGCGTCGCCAAGAGCGGGGCGGAGGCCTTGAAGGCCGTCCGCGCCGAGCCGCCCGATCTGATGCTGCTGGACATCTGGATGCCGGAGATGGACGGCCTCGAGACGCTGAAACGCGCCCGCGAGCAGTCGCCCGACCTCCTCGTCATGATGATGTCGGGGCACGGCTCGATCGAGACCGCGGTCAAGGCCATCAAGCTCGGCGCGTACGACTACATCGAAAAACCGCTCTCGCTCGAGAACGTCACGCTTCGCATCCAGCACGCCCTCGACCAGCGCCGGCTGAAGGAGGAAAACCTCAGCCTCCGCACGAAAGTCGAGGGCCGCTTCGAGCTGGTCGGCCATTCCCCGGCCATGCAGCGGCTGCTCCAGCTCATCCAGGTCGCGGGGCCCACCAACAGCCGCGTGCTGATCTCGGGCGAGAACGGCACCGGCAAGGAGCTGGTCGCCCGCGCGATCCACATGCAGAGTCCCCGGCGGGAGCGGCCGTTCGTCGCGGTGAACTGCGCCGCGATTCCCGAGACGCTGATCGAGAGCGAATTGTTCGGGCACGAGAAGGGCTCCTTCACGGGCGCCACGACCCAGAAGCGGGGACAGTTCGAGCAGGCCGACAGCGGGACGCTCTTTTTGGATGAGATCGCCGACATGACGCTGAATACCCAGGCGAAGGTGCTGCGGGCCCTGCAGGAGCAGCAGTTCAATCGCGTGGGCGGCAACAAGATGATCAAGGTGGACGTCCGGGTCATCGCCGCGTCCAACAAGAATCTGGCCAAGGAGATCGAAAAGGGGGCGTTCCGCGACGACCTGTTCTACCGCCTGAACGTGCTCCCGATCGAGGTGCCGCCGCTCCGTGAGCGGAAGGAGGACATCCCACCGCTGGTGCGGCATTTCCTGCGCACGCACGCCCAGCAGGAAGGCCTGAAGGAAAAGCAGATCTCGGCCGAGGCCCTCGAGGCGATGCAGGCCTACGACTGGCCGGGCAACATCCGCGAGCTGCGGAACCTGGTCGAGCGGCTGCTGATCATGGCCCCGGGGCCGGTCATCGAAGCCGCGGACGTCTCGGGCTTTCTCCAGACCAGGCCCGGCGCGCCCGCACCCGCCGCCACGCCCGCCAGGTCGTATGACTCATTGCGGGACGCGCGCAATGCGTTCGAGCGCGACTACATCACCCGCAAGCTGCGCGACAACAACTGGAATGTCTCCAGGACCGCCGAGGACCTCAAGATCGAGCGCAGCCA
>CAYJUM010000038.1:0-22467 GCA_964373355.1 uncultured Nitrospirales bacterium
CCCCCGTGCCGCTTTCTCCCATTCGGCTTCGGTCGGCAGGCGTTTCCCATAATGGCGGCAATACGCATCGGCGTCATGCCAGGTGACACCGACCACCGCACGTTCCCCGTCGGTCGTCGGATTCACATCCTTCCACTGAGCAGGTTGCTCGCGTCCGGTCTCCTTCATGAAGAGGACGTACCGCGCAGTCGTGACCTCGTAGGTATCCATATAAAACGCATCCAGATACACGCGATGGGCCGGTTTCTCATCAGCATCCCACTGCTCATGTCCCATGATGAACTCCCCGGCCGGAACCAGGACCATCGGGGCCCCGTCCCTGCCGGTGATCTCGAGCAGCTGGGTCTGTGCTGAGGCGGTTGAGGTCCACAGCATGGCTGCCGCCAGCAGGTAATGCGTGACGGACGAGTGCGACCAGGTGATCCTTTGTGACCTCATGTTGCTCATCACGCTTCACGCTTCACGATTTTCAAAGCTGGCTAAGAGATGACTCTGGAGGGTTGATCCCGCACGGGCATAGGAACGTAGTTGCAGAACGGCTCCTCGTGCAGGTAATGGCCGGTCTGTCCGAAGGCGCGCGCCCGGCAGCCACCGCAGACCACGCGGTACTCGCAGGCCCCGCACTTCCCCATGAGCCGATCCGGGTCGCGGAGGTCGGCGAAGATCGGCGCGGTTTGCCAGATGACCGCGAAGGCCTCCTGCCGGATACTGCCCGCCTGGACCGGCAGATACCCGCACGGGAACATCTCGCCCCGATGCGAGATGAAGCAGATGCCGGTCCCGGCCAGACAGCCACGGCGGGTCTCAGGACCCGCCAGATCGCGAGCGTGGCGCGACTTGCCCGTCCCGCCCGTCTCGTGTGTCTCACGCTTCACGAACGATGAGTCACGTTCCGTGAGGGCTTGCCGCTGCAAACGAATGCGCTGGGCGTGCGGCGCGCAGGTGGCGCGGACTTCCATCCTCCCGCGCTGCGCCTCGCTCTGTGCGACCTCATCGATCCAGGAGAGCACGTCTTCGTAGTCGCGGGGAGTGAGCTGGATGCTTGAGGCGATCTCCAGTCCGCACCCGACCGGCACGAGCAGGAACAGGTGCCACGCATCGGCGCCGAGCTTTCGGACCAGCTCGTAGATTTCCACGAGCTGTCCACGATTGTGCTCGGTGACGGTCGTGTTCACCTGCAGGGACATCCCCAGTTCCTTCAGGTGGATGAAGCCATCCACCGCGGCGTCAAAGGCCCCGGGAACTCGGCGAAAGCGGTCGTGCGTGTCCGCATCCGGCCCGTCAAGGCTGATCGAGACCCGCTTGAAGCCGGCATCCACGACCTTCCGGGCCACTTCGCGCGTGACCAGCGTCCCGTTCGTGGCCAGCGCCAGCGTGAGGCCGCACCACGTTCCGTACGTCGCCAGGTCGAACAGATCGGGCCGCAGCAACGGCTCGCCGCCGGTCAGCACCAGGATGGGCTGGCCGCATTCACGGATCGCGTCGATCAGGCGGATCCCTTCCGCGAGCGACAGCTCATCCGGCGAGGGGCAGGTCTGCGGAACCGCGCGACAATGCGCGCATCGGAGGTTGCAGCGCTTGGTGAGCTCCCAATAGACGAGACGCGGTGGAGGAGGCATCATGTAGCTCATGGCTGGTAGCGAGTAGCTGGTGGCTCCGAGCTACTGGCCGTTCGCTACTCGCTGCGGGCTATTTTCTGAGCAGGGAGGTGGACGAGGCGGCAGGAGGAAACCCGCCTCGTCCGGAGGGCGGCACAACCCTCGTCCCCCATCGAGGAAGGAGCTGATAGCTGATGGCCTTAAGAGAAGAGCTAATGGCTTATAGCTTAGAGCATGACCTAATCTGACCTACGCTATATGCCATATACTCTTTCCGCCTTTGCTATTGGCTATTCGCCATTCGCTATTAGCTCTTATCCATTAGTACAGAATGCCCAGATACGCCCCCATCGTGCCGAAGTTGTTCGTCGTTTGGGTCATGTTCGCGGCCAGGTGATAGCGCCCATCCACTCCAAGATTAAACGGCCCGAAGATGTTGTACTCGACGCCGGCTCCCCACTGCACGCCGATGTCCAGATAATTGGTTGCATTCGACGGCGGGCTGATCACGTGGATATCCAACCCGACCGGAATGACCCACGGCCGCAGCTTCTGCCCTTCGCGGAACTTGAGTTTCGGTGCCACATCCACGGTCAGCATCGTGAGCTGGACCTTGTTCACTCTGACGGAACATTGTGTGATGCCGGCTGCGGCGCAGGTGGATGGGACAGCTTGAGTGACGGTCTTGGATTCAAACCGCTTGAACTCCAGCCCGACCTCCCCGACCAGCGACATCCCCTTGATCCCGAGGAAACTTTTATGCATCAACTGATCCAGCCCGGCGCCGAGATAGTAGCCGGTGCTCGCATCGTTGAGCTGACCGTTCCGGCCAAAAACGTCCGTGAATACCTCGTTGGCCCGATTGCTGTTCAGCGCCGCCCAGCCGCCCCGGAAAAACACCTGATGCCCTTTGAGCTCTTGCGCCTCCGCCGCCCAGACCGACCCCGCAGCCAGCACAGCCGCCAGCAGCGCCGCAACCGCTACCCCCGCCCTCCATGCTCCTTGACGATCCTCTTTGCCCATCGTGCCCCCCTTTTGTGGCAAGTGAAGGATAAGGATAGGGGCAGCTTAGCCTTGGGCGGTGTGCATCTCCTTGATTAGCTCCGGCACCGGACATGATCGTTGTCAGACGAGGAGATAGGGCGTTCGGCCTATTCCGAAGACGTGAAGCGTGAAGCAGGGGAGGGTGGGGGTCACGGCTTAGTTGGAAGTGTGAGATTGGGGCACCACTCTACTTCGGCCCGTCTGGCGATCTCCAACAGTTGGGCCGCCACCGGCGGCGAGCCGCTCTCCCTGGCGATCTCCAGGCAGCGGGTGCAGATGAACGGGCAATGGGAGAGGCACGTCCGGTCAGGGCAACCGGCCGCATCGCTGATCCTGGCGGCCTGGCGGACGCAATAGCTCAGCGGATCCGGCGTGTGGAGGCTCTCGCGATAGCACAGCAGCGCGGTCCAGAACTTCCCGACGCGCGTGATATCCCGCTCATTGATGGTGACACGGACCGATGGCACGTTGACGGCTTCACCGACGAGCTGCACGGCCAGATCGATCGACCGCGGCAAGTCGTCGAAGGTCGCCACGTAGAACCGCTTGTCCTCTTGACCTTCAACCTCAAACGCCGGGGCCGAGCGGGCCAGGTTCAGCGCAGCGGGGAACGCGGTGGCTTCGAACTGCGGGATCCTGACGGTGAGGTGCACGGCCCGTCTCGTCGTCATCCGAGCGGCTTTCGTCGAAACAGGGCCGCAGGCCCGAAATAGGCAAACGCGTCTTTGAGGTTGGAAAAGACGCGCTTGGCGGCGCCCATCTCCCGGTTCGTCACGTACTGCAAAGTCAGGATGATGCGTTCCTCGCCCTCGCCGAGGGGCGTGACCGCGTGCCAGAGCTTGTCGCCGTTGAACACCACCATGGAACCGGGTTTCATGGAAATCTGTATTTCATGGATTTCGCGATTCGGCATGCCCTTGTGGACCCGAGCGACGAGCCGGCAGTGTTGGGAACGCTCCACCAATCCGATCAGGACCGTATACCGAGCACCCTTGTAGTAGGACGTGTCGTAATGGAAGCCGATGTGATCGCCGGGCTCCGTGTAGAAGTACAGGGCACAGGCATGGGGATCGTCTTCCGGGCAACGCAGAAGCTGCCGCTCCGTGAGCCGGCTCAAAAACGTCAGGAATCTCGGGGAGCGGTACAGGGCGAGGATGGCCGGCGCCTTCTCGCGCAGCGTGTAGTAGCTGACGCTTCCCCCTTTCTTGTGTGCGGGAACATAATTGCGATTGATCTCGGGCCGCACCGCTTCCACCTCGGAAAGGATCTGAGCCACAGTTTCCTGGGGCAGACACCGATCGAGGCAGACAAACTCATTCTGTTCCCAGTACCGACTATGGATCCAGTCAAAGTCCAGCGCCTGGATGGCGCGTTCCACGCTTGGTTCAACGCTGGCCCGTAAGCGTTCCATGATCGCCCCCATTTAGAAAAGACCTCCTCCCCTTGCCCCCACCTTTTCCCTCCCCTTAGTAACGGTCGGCGGGGAGGGCGGGCAGGCTAAGGAATCGGTTTCGCATCGGCCTGACATGGGCCCGGTGTCATGTATAGCAGATAGTTCCCCATGCCGTGGTTGGGCCGAGGGTCCTGCAACGGGCGGTGATGGACCATGACCATCTCGTAGTCGTCACGGGTGTTCACCTCGAAGCCGCGCGCGTCCTGAAAAATCTGGTGCGGCCGGAACGAGAGAAACGACCCGTCCGCCTCGACGTCCGGCACACTCCTGAGCAGGGTTGTCCGCGCGGTCTTGTTCTCCAAGGCGATCAGGAGCACTTGATCATGACCGTGCGGGTACGCAAACTTCACGCACCCCTCCATCCTGAACTTCAGCGGCGCCCTGTCCACCTGCACGCCGGGCCGGATCTCGATGCCCTCGTCGGTTTCGTCCTTCCGCCGCTTGCCGAACAGGCTGTAACAGACCACGTTGACGCCGACCTGGTACACATCCAAAGCCTGCACGGTGGCGCCCTTCGGCGCCATGTCCATCGTGAAGCTGGCCATGACGTCCTTCGTGGGCGGCATGGCGTGATAGAACGCCGCGATCGCCATGAGCTTGTGCCCCTTGGCGATCTTCACCCCATATCCTGCGGGAAAGCGCGCCTCGCTCATCTCGAGGCCGGCCCCGGCGAAGAACAGCGGCTCGCCCGCACAGGACACACTTTCCTTGTCCTGGTTGATGAGCAGGATGTGGTGGAGATACTGGCGCGGGAGCGGAGTCCCGTCTTTGGTGAAGACAGCCGACCGGTACCCCACCATCGTCATATCCTCCGGCAGTGAAAAGATATGCTTGGGGAGACTGGCCGCCAACTCCCCGTCGTGCGCGGACGGCAGGTCCACCGGCCCAAACGTCAGCGTGACGGTGTTGCCCCGGGAGGTGACCGTCGTGGTCGTCTGGCCGGAAAGCTGGGGCGCCCCATGGTCGCTATGCCCGCCGTCTGCGAACGCCGTGCCGGCCATCCCCAGAACGAGGAACACCGCAAGCTGCAAGACAACCATAGCCCCCCGATGAGACGCGTTCCACCGACCGGCGACCTCGTCGACAATTCCCTATGGGCTGTCGGCTGTGCGGATGTCGCCGTCCGGCGTGATGGCGTGGGACACCTGCTGTGGCGCCGCATTCGGCACATCCCGTGCGCAGCGGAAGCCCAGCCAGTTCATCTTGACGTTCGGGTCGGTGCCGTTCCGCTGCGCGGCCCGGACGGTCGGCGTGCTGTCGATCCACCCGCCGCCGCGAAAGGCTCTTTGCGTCCCCCATGCCGGGCCCTTCGGGTTTCGGTCCGGCGCCGTGGCGTAAGCGGTGGGGGCATACCAGTCCGCGACCCACTCGGCCACGTTCCCGGCCATCTGGTGTGCGCCGTAGGGACTGACCGAGTTCTCGTATTTATCCACGGCAATGATCGGGGGATACAGGAGCAGCCGCTCGGGCCGGTCGCGCACCGGGCCGGACAGGCCGGTCCGGCCGTAGTTGGCGCGCGTCAATCCGGCCATCTGATTCCCCCACGGGTAGACGCGCCCGTCCTCCCCGCGTGCGGCTTTCTCCCACTCCGCTTCCGTCGGCAGCCGCTTGTCCGCCCACCGGCAGTAGGCATCGGCGTCGTGCCAGGAGACGTGCATGACGGGATGGGACGCCATGCTTTCCTGGAAGTTGCCGCCGTCATACCGCCAGTCCAGGAGCGGCGGCCGGTCGGTGGCCAGCACGAACCGCAGGAACTGGAGCGCCGTCACTTCGTATGTATCGATTTCGAAGGCGTCGAGATAGACGCGGCGCTGCGGCAGCTCTGCGGGATACGCGTTGCGGTCCGCTTTTCTGTCGCTGCCCATCAGGAACCAGCCCGCCGGCACCGGCACCATGTCCTCTTTCACCGGTTGCTTCACCCGCTCCAGAGCCAGCCGCTTTCCCTCCGCCGTCCACTCGGGGGTCACATCAGCGACATCCAGCCCCCAGGCCAGGCTCGCCACCGCGAGCGCCAGCGCGCACGCGAGGATGGCATTGACCACGCGGTTGGCGCGGAGCCGTCTCTCGTCGTCCGTCTCTCGCATCTCGTATGATCCTGGTGGTCAGCTCTCAGTTGTCAGTTTTCTGAAACTCACCTCACTCCTCACTCTTTACGGCCCCTGACGCCTGACGCCTCACGGTTTCTTTTCTCTTGTCTCCTCACCCCTCACTGGTCTAGTCGTGTTGCCGCTCCAGCGTCGGCACGATCTGGTCGGCGCCCATGAGTTCCGTTCCAAAGCGAATATACGGGTTCTCCACCATCTGATTCGCGTACAGCCGGCCGGTCGGCGCCGGGATTTTCACCTCCAGCGTGGCCTGCCCCTTGGGCGGCACCTCGACCTCATACTCCTTGGCCCCGCCGACGTACGGATGCCAGACCACCACCTTGTGCTTGCCCGGCGGGATATCCTGGATCGTGAAGCGGCCGTCCTTGTCGGTGATCGCGTAGTAAGGATTCTCCACCGCCAGTCCCCAGCTCTCCATGTAGGCATGGAAGCCGCATTGCATCAGAAACACGCGCCGCCCCTTGGTCATCTTGACCGTCTGGGTCATGGGCGTACCCTCGTAGTGCTTGTGGAAATTTGCGCTCAGGCCGGCTTCACGAGGGTACCGGGAGCTGATGGGAAGGGGGACATTGAAGAGGACGCGTGGCCCGAGGTTCGACGTCTCATAGGCCTGGATGTCATGCATGGCCGGGTCCATATTGACCACGGTCACGTCATGTTGATCGCGGACGACGTTCACGAACGGCAGAAATCGGCAGTCCATCGCTTCGATGCGCGGGGGTGTGAAGCCGGCAAACGGCTTGCCCCGTTCGATCCCATCAATGAAGACAACGACGTCCCGAAACGATCCCCCCGCTCCCACGCTGAAGGGCTGAAGGAGCCGCCACCCCCGACCGTCCGACACGCGCCCGCAATAGACCGCATCCGGAAGGGTGATCAGGTTGTACCCCTTCGGCTTCGGGACCTCGCCATCCAGCGTGACTCTTCCACTCAGCGTCCCGCCGGCCGTGACGGCGATCTCTTCGTAGGCGAAGACGCCGGCCGTGGAGATGAGCGTGCTCAACACCGCCGCAAGCAGGGATCTCATGTGCATGCCTCCGGCCTCCATCTCGATTGTTGTCGGTTATTCGTTATCAGTTTTCAGTTATCAGTTTGCCGAGCTGAGACCAACGACTGACCACTGAGAACTTCATACAAACGAAACGGGGAGCCACTCGCGCAGCTCCCCCTCCGTGGCTTCTTAGCGTTCGGCCTCCGTGTGCCCTCTTCACCCCCGACGCCTCACGCTTCACGCCTTGTGAGTTGTCAGTTATCAGTCTTCAGTTGTCAGTTTCCAACCCTTCACCCCTCACGGTTGTTTTAATGCCGTCGGCACCGCCTTCGCCGCATCTCGCTCAGCCGGGACCGCCGCTTGCTTCGCGCCGATCTTGGCGTTCGAGAGCTGCAGGATCCGCTGATCCCCGACCGGCAGCACGCGCAAGTACCCCCACTGGCCGGCCTGGAGATAATTCAGGCGCGCATTCGCCCAGATGTAATCTCCAGGAATCCGGTACGGACCGCCGGCGCCCTGTCGCAGGAACACGTCCAGGGTTTCCGACCCGGCGAACTCGACCACGCTGATCATGTCCGCGCCCGGCATGTAGGGCTCGATCGGCCATTCATGGCCTTCGACCTGGAACATGCCGTTCTGCTCGCTGTTCGCCCCGATCACGTGGATCCGGACCGGGTCTCCGGCATGCGCCTCGATCAGCGGTGTCACCGGATCCTCGGGCTTGTCCGCAACGCAGGGCTGGAAGATCTTGTCCAGCGAGCACCCCTGCTCCTCCCGGTACTTCTCCGGCTCGGAGCGGTAGTTCACCGCGGTCAGGCCCGCCACGTTCTGCACGTAGGGCATGAAGCTGGTCCCGATGATGTTGTCCTCATCCTGGAAGAACAGCGCCACGTCCCGGTAATTCACCTTGCCGGCGTTCTCCGGCAGGCTCCGGTCCACGATCACATCCGCCCTCCAGGCGTTCTTCTGCGAGAGATCCTCGCCGGTCGCCGGATCGCGATACTGCGACCCGCGCGGGCCGACGATGACCGCCCCGAACAACCCGTTGCGCGGGTTGGTGACGATGTTCCCACCATCCCACACCAAGGAGGTTGTCTCCTTGTTGGCCGGATGTGCGTAGAACGTGTACGTCCGGCTCTCTCCGGGGCCGATCGTCTGATCGCCGGCGTTGTTCCCGACATTGAGCCCCAGGGAGTCTTTCGGGTTGAAGGCCAGGCCCGGCGCAAAGAACGACGCCCGGCTGTTGGCCATCTTGTTCTTGAGATTGACCTTGATGCAGTCGCCCAGGTTGACCCGCAAGGTCAACGGGTTCGGCGTCAGGGTTCCCGCCACTTTGGTGACTTCTTCCTCGAGGGCGAAGATCTTGCCCTCGGGGTTGTTCATGACGATCTTCCGTTCGAAATCCACCTCGATGAGGTCCGGCGCCTTCGGGTTCATCTTCAGCGGCCGGTCCAGAGCCACCACGTTGAAGGTCTTCACCGGTGCGTCCACCGGGCAGAGTGAGGAGGGCACGGCCGGGATCTCTTCCGGCTTCGTGCCTGACGGCAGAAGTTGCAAGTCGGACACCTGCTTGTCCAGCACCCGGACGATGCCCCATCCCCCTTCGGCGAAGTGCGAACTTCGGCCGTTGAAGTGGATGTAGTCGCCCGGCATGCCCTGGAACCCGCCCGCCTTGGTAACCAGGTCATACCGCTCGGCGATCCCCACGTGGATGGAGTTCTTCCGATTGGCATCCCCGGCGTACCGTTCGGTCAGGAACGTATGGCCGGCGATGGTCCAGACGTGCGACTCGTTCATGAGCTGGTGCAGCAGCCGAAACACGATGGTGTCCCCGACGTACGCCCGCAAGAGCGGCGTATCCGGATCGCCATGGATGGCGCTGCTGAACAACTTCGAGGTGTCCGGATTATTGTTCAACCGCAACGCGAACGGTTCGGCTCGGAAGTTGAAGCCGCTTCCCGTCGTGTGCGTCCCGCCGTTGATGTACGGGTTCGGCGAGTTTTGAATCTTCTCCGGCATCTGGAAGGACACGGTCTTCCCGGCTTCCAGCGCCACTTCCACCGGCTGCCCGGGCGGATTGCCCGCCTGGACCACGTTCACGGTATGGGGCACCGTGTCGTGGATCGAGACCATCAGCTCCCGGAAGCTCCCGCTCACGTTATAGCCGACCGGCTCGTTGCCGTGGATGTCCGCAATCGGACCGCTGTAGACCAGCTTGCCGTTCTTCGGGTCGTGATAGGTGGACCCGAAGGGCTCCACGATCGTCACGCCGAACCCGCCGTGCGGCCAGGTCGTCGCGCCGAAGGCATGGTCGTGCCAGAACACCGTGCCGTAATCGGCATCCACCCAATACCGGTACCGGACGAACTCCGGCGTCACGATGTCGCCGGCCGGATGGTTGTTCTTGAGCGCCGTGAAGAAGGTGATCGTATCGCCCTTGATCTCCTTGATCCGGGCGATTTCCGAACAGCTCCGATCACGCTTCAATGACGCCGCCGTGTCGGTGCCCGGCTCCAGGCAGTCCGCGCCGATCATCAGCTCCGTGTTGACGTGATAGGCCGTGGCCCCATCCGCCATCTTGATCTTGATGGATCGCGCCCCCTTCTTCACCGCCTCGGTCAGCTTGCTGTTCATGGGAACCGGCAAGCCGGCCTTCTTCGACTTCGAGAACATCGTGAAGGGACGGACCGACATCTCCCACTCGAAGGCCGAGATCACACCGTCGGAATTTCCGGTGTCGAACTGGAAGAAGTGGGGATGGATGTTGATCTTGGATGACTGGAAGTTCGTGAAGTCATCGTCGTCCCACTCGCTGGTCAGGATCGTATCCACGCAGTCATACACGTTGGCCCGGAGGACCGCGGGATACTTGAGGTCATCGTTGGCCCGGGTCAGCCGCTCCTCCTCGTGGTGGACGTAGATCAGGCCGTCCTTGTCCACGATAGGCAGCCGTATGAAGTGGAGGTTGTTGGTTCTCGGCACGTTGGCGTTGTCCGGACACAGACTCCAGCGACCGTTCTCTCCCGGCTTCGCCGGCTCACTGGTCCGCTCGCCGTTCTCATCCTGATGGATCGGCTCCAGCCAGGGCGCGCCGCTGTGGTTCGCCGAGAACGGCACGCGCTTCCCGAAATGCGGTTTCAAGACCGGCCAGGAAACCTTGCCCGTCGTGGGGTCGAAGAGGATCGCCGGCCTGGAGCTGTCGCTCCATTTCGCCGCGGCGGGGTACTTAGGATACTTGGCCGTGCTCTCCCGCTCACCCAACGCCTTATTGCCGTCCCACTTCCAGTCCCACACGGTGGCGTCGTAGGCCATGATCTGACCGCGCTCGTCGTCCTTGTGGCCCGGTTTTCCCATCGCCGGCAGGTACATCTCGACCCAGTCCTTGATGCTCACGACGGCCGGATCGGATTTCCAGTTGGTCTTCTGGCTTTTGTCAACGATCTTGAACTTCCTGCCGAACCAGTCCACCGTTGTGCCGATCAGCTTGTCGGACGGCACACCGACCCTGATCCGTCCCTGCCGATCCGGCAACTCCTGCATGTCCGGCATGGTGTCCGTATGGGCCGCGCCCACTTGCAACGTGTTGTACACGCGGGCATAGCCCCACATCCCCGCCACATAGTGATGCGCGACGTGGCAATGGAACAGGAAGTCGCCGGCCAGATGCTGGCACCCGCCGCCGCCGCATTCCGCCTCAAGGTCCAAGGCTTCGGATGGACCGATGACTTCCACGTCCACGCGATCCGACTTGGTCCGGACGACCGGGTACTTGACCGGCCCGTCCTTGCCGCCGTACCAGAGCTCCTGTAGGTCGGCACGCGGGCTGCGGAGCCAGCGAATGGACCCGCTGTGCGGATGGTGCGAGTGGAACACCTCTGATCCGCCGTGGACCAGCCGGTACTTGACCGGATCGCCCAGATAGGCTCGTGGAATCGTCGTCGGAGGCTCGCCGAAGGTGTAGGCGCTGTACGCCAGCGACTCATCCTCGAAGCCGAAATACTCGTGCTGCAGATGCATCTCGTCGATCCCGAACGGCTCACTCCGATAGTTCAGCGCACGGCCGCCCGGTCGGTAGGCATCGGTCAGCGGATCGCGCTGCGGCAGGAAGTCGCCCTTCTTGTTCACGGGCCGGAAGGCTTCGTCGCCGATCTCGTGGTAGAAGATCACGTACTCACGGAAATCCGGCCCGGCGCCGTTGTCGATCATCACCTGCCAGCCGCTCTTCGCCTCCCGAACCTGTCCGGTTCCCAGAGGGTCGAGATACCGGGACCCCTGGGGCTCCACGACCAACGCTCCGAAGAGTCCCATGACGGTGAGCTCCCGCGCATGGCTGTACGAATGGAACCGCCGCACTCCCTCTTGAGTCCTGGGATGGATGTACCATTCCAGCTCCACGTTCTTGCCCGGGGCCACGATCGAATCCTGGTTCGTCGTGGTGGCGGCCTTGCCGGTGGCGGAAATGATCATGCTCCCACCGTTGATATGGAGGCTCCCGCTTTCGCTGTCCATCTGGTTGCGCAGGGTGATCTTGAGGCAATCCCCCTGGTTCGCCCGGATCACAAGCGGCTGGAGATAGTCGGTCTGAAGGCCGGTGCTCACCGCGCCCGGATCAAACCCTTCTTTCTCACGGGCCGCCTTGTTCCTGGCCTCCTCCGCCCGGACCTTCTCGATGTTCTCGGTCAGCACGTACATGTAGCCGGGATAGTAATCCAGCCACTGATTCAAGGTGATCTCGGCATTGATCATCGAGACATCGTACTGCTTGGTGGGTACGCCCGACGGGCACTTGGCGCCCTGCGCTCCGGCCAAGTCGGTCTGCGGGTCAACCGCGAGCAGGAAACTTGATCCATCCTGCCCCATGTACTGATGCATCATGGACATGCCGTTGTAGGCGCCTGACGTCGTCTGCGCTTGCGCATCCTGTTGCGCCTGCTCCTCAAGTCGTCGCATCAGACGATGGTGCTGCATCTCGACCTTTTCGGAGCGTCCGGCCCGCCCCTCGATCGCGTCCTCCACGATCGTCTGGCCCTTCAACGATTGCTGCCAGCCGACCGGTGTGGCATGCGACTGGTGCTGGGAGTGATCCGCCGCGAACAGGCTTGGTGACGCCACGAGAGTGCCCGCCAGCATCACGGCCTGAAGCGCGGTTGCCATATTCGTTGTCTTCATGCGGCCTCCTTCTTGATGATCGGTTCCTGTTTTCGTGTCCTTCCGGCCAATGACCAATGACTCATGACTTCTGATGAAGTGCTGGTGAAGGGTTCCATCCGGAGACGGTCAGGGGTTTCGGAGGCCGGTCCTAGTCCCTGCCCTTCACCAGCAGCATCCTCTGAGCGCAACCGCCATGCCAGACAGCGGAGAATCTCAAATCTCCTGAGAATCTGCGTCCTTCGAGCCGGCGCCGGAACCGAGAGCGCACCGCACGGGAATGACATTGTTCCGCGCGATTGGACAGCCAGAAAAGGCCCCCAGAAAGGCTAACGAGAAATCAACGGGTTGGAGTGTCTAAGTTCCTGGACAGAAAAATGCGGGATTGATGCAGAAGGCCACAGAGAAAGCTTACGGCTGCTCCTCACCCGCGTATCCACCGCGGTGAAGAGGCTTCCGTTTCCCTCTGAGTGCTGCGAGGGCGTTCAGAATGTCGGCGGGACGCGGGGGACAGCCGGCGATGCGGATATCTACCGGGATGTGACGCTCGACCGGGCCGGTCACGGCATAGCTGCCTTTGCACACGCCGCAATTGATCGCGCAGTCGCCGAGCGCAATCACGAATTTCGGGTCCGGGGTCTGCTTGTACACGTCTTTCAGGGCGCGTTCCATATTTACGGTCACCGGGCCGGTCACGACCAGGGCATCGGCATGGCGCGGGGACGCGGCCACATGGATGCCGAACCGCTCGGCGTCATACACGGAGTTCATCAACGCATTCATCTCCATCTCACACGCATTGCAGGATCCGGTATCCACCTCCCGGATCGTCAACGACCGCTGGAACGGCCTGGCCTTCTGCTGCGCTTCGGGCGTGGGCGGCGGGGGCAGCCGGGCCTCGGGATGCTGACCGGTCACGATGCCAGTCTTCAGGCTCTTCTTAATGATGCGAAACATGGTTTCCTCATTTGGTGATCTGGTGATTTAGTGAGCTGGTGACGTGAACTTCATCCCTCGCCAAATCACCAAATCGGACTTTCTCACAGGTCATTTCCCGCGTACGACAGATTGAAGCTCTTGTTGATGAGGGGGAAGTCGGGCACGATGTTCCCCAGCACCGCCCACTGGATCGCCGGCCAGTTGACGAAGGAGGGATCGCGCACCTTGCACCGGTGGATCCTTCCTTCCTCCGCCGCCATGACCATGTAGAGGATCTCGCCGCGCCAGCCTTCCACCGCCCCCAGCGCCCAGTCTCCGGGCGACGCCGGGGCCGCCGGCTCCACCGCCAGCGGCCCCGGGGGAATCCCCAGGCGCATCTCCCGGACCAGCCGACAGGATTCGTGGATCTCATCGATCCGCACCCGCAACCGGGCCCGCACATCCCCGTAGCGATAGACCGGGACCTTCACCGGCAGCTCATCGTAGGCCGCAAACGGGCGGTCCCGGCGGAGATCCCGATCGAGGCCGGAGGCACGGCCCACCACGCCCATGACCCCGTGGTCCCAGGCCGTCCGCTCGCTCAGGGTCCCGGTGGCCTCCAGCCGGTCGGCCAGGGAGGCGTTGGCGAAGATGATGGCCTCCAGCTCGGAGAAATCCCGCTCGATCGCGTCGATTTCTCCCACCACCTCGGTCAATTGCTCGGCCGTGAGGTTCATCCCGACGCCGCCCACTCGATTGACGTTTCGGAGAAAGCGGGAGCCGGTCAGCCGGTCGTTGAGCTGCATGATCCGTTCTTTCATCCGGCCGCAATGGGCATGGGCGAGGGCATAGGCCGTGTCGTTGCAGATGGCGCCGACGTCGCCCAGGTGGTTGTGCAGCCGCTCCAGCTCCAGAAACAAACTCCGCAGATACCGCGCCCGCCGGGGCACCTCGATGCCGAGGAGCCCCTCGACCGCCTGGCAGTAGGCGAGGCTGTGGCCGATCGTGGTGTCGCCGGAGACCCGTTCGGCCAGCGGTACTGCATCGAGCAACCCGCGCTGCTCGAACAATTTTTCTACGCCCCGGTGTTTCCAGAAGTGGCGCAGCTCGAGCTGCATGATCGGCTCCCCGGCCACGGAAAACCGGAAGTGGCCGGGCTCGATGATGCCGGCGTGGATCGGCCCGACTGGCACCTCGAAGACGCCCTCCCCTTCGATGCGCCGAAACGCGTACTCGCCCGGCACCCGGTCCAGGACGGTATCCCAGGCAAAGTCCTTCTTCAGGGGGTGCGTCCCCTTCGGCCAGTGCTCGTGCCGCACCAGCCGGCGCAAATCAGGATGGCCCTGGGCAATCAGCCCGAACATGTCCCGAATCTCGCGCTCGTACCAGTTGGCTGCATGGATGTGCGGCGTGATGGACCGGAACAGCCGGTCCTCGCCCTGCAGATCCGTGCACAGGATCAGCCAGTCCTTCCGCTCAGCCAGGGTGAACAGGTAGCAGAGCTCGTACCGGGCTTCACGCGGCCGATGGTCCACCGCCCACAGCAGCGAGAGCGACCCGCGCAGCTCCGGATGCGTGTGGACATAGTGGGCCACGAGAGGGAGCTTCTCCTTGTCCAGCCTGAGCAAGGGAACCCCCTGGACCATGCTTGCGACCGTGATGGCATCTCCAAACGCGTCTTGTAATTTCTCCGACGGGGTCATACCCACCTTTGGTTGAACCGCCCGCTTCGATCAAATACGGGCGGATAGTTGTTTGGCCTCCAGTCAATATCTTTCATGCCGTCACCTCGCCAGCAGCACGCCGGTCGCTTGATCCAGCAGCGCTTTGAGCCCGTCGGGGAGCGAGACGCCCAACGCCACCAACAGGAGGGCCGTCACCACCAACGGCACATGACCCACGTCCCATCCTTCGCCGCGCCGGACCGTCTCCGGCGGCGCGCCCCACACCATCGCCGCAACGCGGTACGTGAATCCGCCGAAGAGGACGACGGCAAAGGCGAGAAAGACCGACACCACGCCGAGACTTCGCACCTCATCGGAGATCGTGATGGTCACGAATTGACCCAGCTGCATCGTATGCGATGCAAACACCTCGGTCGCGAGCGCTGACACGACGAGGACTTCGCTGACGAAGGTGGAGAACGGAGGCATGCCGACCAGGGCCAGCCCGGCGACCAGAAACGCGCCGGCCGTGAGCGGCTGCGTTCTGGAGAGACCTTGCACCGCCTCGATCTCGCGGGTGTCGAACCGCCGATGGATGTTGCCGGCGGCAAAAAACGCCAGCGATTTCGCCAGTGCGTGATTGAGGAGGTGAAACAGCCCGCCGAAGCTGCCGACCGGCCCTCCGACTCCGAACCCGGCCATCGCCAGACCCATATGCTCGATGCTGGAGTAGGCCAGGAGCCGTTTGTAATCCCGCTGGATGAGGATGAACAGAGCGGCCAGGCCGAAGGACACCAGTCCGAACAGCAGTAACAGATTTCCGGCGAACGCCGGGGGAAGGGCTTGGTCCACGATGGTTTTGGAGCGCAGCACCGCATAGACCGCCACCGTCTCCAGGACGCCGGCGAGCATCGCCGTCACCGGAGCGGGGGCTTCGCTGTAGGCCTCCGGCACCCAGGCATGCATCGGCACCAGCCCGATCTTGGTGCCGTAGCCGACCAGAAGAAAGATAAAGGCCAGTTTGAGCACGTGCGGATCGAGCCGATCCGCCACTTCCTGAAGCTTCGTGACGTTGAGCGCCGTACTGACGTCCCCGAGCACCCGCACGGACGAATAATAGGTCAAGACGGTACCGAACAGGGCCAAGGCGATCCCCACCGAACACAGGATCAGGTATTTCCAGCCAGCCTCCAGCCCTTCGCGTTTTTTGAAAAACGCGATGAGAAGCGTGGTGGCCAGGGTCGTCCCTTCGATGGCCACCCACAGCACGCCGAGACTGTTCGCCATCGTCGCCGCAATCATGGCGAACAGAAATAGATGAAACAGGAAAAAGAACCGGCTGAGGCGGTTGGGCGCCACCACCCCGCGGGCCACATAGTCATCGAGATACGACCACGTGTAGAGCGAACAGGTCAGCCCAATCGCCGCGATGATGAACAGAATGAAGGCCGAGAGGGCGTCCACAGAGACGAGGTCCCAGAGGGCTGTGAACCGCCCTTGCGCCAGGATCCGTCCCGTCAGGGCGAGCTCTGCGACCACGAGTGCCGCCATCGTGGCCAGATTCACCCCGTGCAGGAGGCGCGCGTTCCTGATCGCCAGGCTCAGGAACCCGGCCAGGAGCGGCGCTCCCAAAAAGATCATGACCGCTGCGTTCCAGGGCTCCATCAGCACCTCGCCACACCAAGCTTGCGTGAGCCGCCGTTACTTTGCCTTCCGTGAAATAATCAACCGCCGAAGATCTGTGCGATGGCCCCGAGCAGGACTCCGCACTGTGCGGGCACCTGCAGGCCGATCGTGCCCAAAGCCGCCAGGTTGAGCCAAATGGCGGCGGACATGAACCGCTGATTCCGGCTTCCCAGCGCCGTTCCCGCCTCAAGCGGCTCTCCCAGCGCCATCCTGAGCACCTGATACAGGAGCGTGGCGAAGGCCAGGGTCAGGAGCGACAGCAAGCCGTAGGCCACCTCCGGCTTCGCGACATAGGCGCCGGTCGCGATCAGCACTTCGCTGGCAAAGAGCCCGAACGGCGGCATGCCGGAGAGCGCCACTCCTGCCACCAGGATGGCCCCGCCCGTGAGCGGCATCTGCCGCAGGAGTCCCGGCACGCGATCCAGCATCTTGTGTTCGTGCCGCAGCAACACCAGCCCCGACGCGTAAAATGCCGTGGATTTCGCCAGGGCATGGTTCAGCAAGTGCCAGAGCGCGGCGAAGACGCCGGCCCCGCCGATGCCGAAGCCGATCAAGGCAATCCCGATATGCTCGATGCTCGAATAGGCAAAGAGCCGTTTATGGTCGCGCTGCACGAGCAGGAACACGGCCGCGATCGTGACGGAGAGAAGTCCCAATCCCACCATGAACTTCCCGGAGAACGACGGTCCCGCTGTCCGATCCGTCACCGCCTTGAATCTCAGAATGGCGTAGACCGCCACCGCCAGCATATTGGCGGAGAGCATGGCGCTGACCGGTGTGGGGGCCTCGGCGTGCGCGTCGGGCAGCCAGGTGTGCATGGGAGCCACGCCGGCTTTGGTCCCGTAGCCGACCAACACGAATACGAAGGCCAGTTTGATCGCGGTCGGATCGAGGGCGTCCGCCACTCGGTAGAGCTCCGACCAGCGGAGCGCCTCGCTCGTGACACCCAGCACCTGTTCCGACGAATAGTAGACCAGGATTGTCCCGAACAGCGCCAGCGCAATGCCGACCGAGCTGAGAATCACGTACTTCCAGCCCGCTTCCAGCGCCGCCTGCTTGCGCTCGAATCCGATCAGCAGGGCCGCTGAGAGCGTCGAGCCCTCGACGGCGATCCACATGATCGCGACGTTGTCCACGTTCACCGCCGCCAGCATCGCGGCCAGGTACAGGTCAAACAGGAAGAAGAACTGCCGGTACCGCCTCATCGAGACGCGACCCCGATCCAGTTCCTCGCCCAGGTAGCCCACCGCGTAGAGGGTCCCGGTTCCTCCCACCGCGCCGATGATCAGGTCCATCCAGCCACTCATCGCATCAGTCTGGAGAAGAAGGCCGACGGACACCTGCCCTGCCGTCACGACCCGCTCGAGGACGAGCGCCGCGGCGGTGATCAGGATTCCGGCTTGTCCGCACTGCAGGACCTCCACGAATCGCCGGTCGCGGGACCACAGACTCGCGAGACCGGCCAGAATCGGGAACGTGATCAGCAAGAGGAGAGGCCAGGCCATCGTTACCAAATCCTCGCCAGGATGTTTTCTGCTATTCCTTGAGCACAGTGAGCTTGCTCGTATCCACGCTGTCGAAGGCGTCCTGGATTCGGTGGGTGTAGATCCCGACGATCAGGCCGGCCACCAACACGTCGAAGAACACACCCAACTCGACGATGAGCGGCATGCCGTAGGCGGCCGCCGTCGCGCCCAGAAACAGCCCGTTCTCCATCACCAGGAAGCCGATCACCTGGGTGACCGCCTTCTTGCGCGCGATCATCGTGAAGAATCCGATCAGCACGATGGCCAGGGCGATCGCCAGCGAATCCCGCGTGAGCAGGAAGCCCAGGGGGATGACGGGCTGGGTGATGAAGAAAGCCAGGATCACCAGGGCGCCGCAGATCAGGAGCCCTGCGGGAACATTGATGTTCATCTGCAGCTCGCGGGTCACGTTCAGCCGTTCGATCACTTTCTTGAGAATACGCGGGAGCACGATGGCCTTGATGACCACGGTCAACGCGGCCGCGACGTAGATGTGGTGGATCCCCGTGAGGAACGCCACGAGGACGGCCGTCGCGGCCAAAAAGAGCGACTGCAGGGCGAACAGATCCACGCAGGCCGACAGCCGCCGCTGCGCCACGATGGCGAAGCAGGTCAGCAGCAGCAGCGCCGCGCAGAGGTCCACCAGTTGGGAGCCGAGCTGGGGGGAAATCTGTGACACGTCAGCCTCGCAGAATGTAAAAGAACACCAGCGCCAGCAGCGCCAGAATGAACGCGACGCCCAGGAGCTCGGGCACCCGGAACAGCCGGAGCTTGGCGAACATGGACTCGATGACGCCGATCAGCACCGCCAGGCCCGAGACCTTGATGAGGTAGACCGCCAGGCCGATGCCGATCTCAGCCGGGGTCAGGCTGGTCGCGATCCCCCAGGGGGCGAAAATATTGGTGATCAGGGTGAGAAAGACCAGCAGTTTGAGTCCTGCCGCCCACTCGACCAGCGCCAGGTACCGTCCGGAGTACTCCAGCACCATCGCCTCGTGGATCATCGTCAATTCAAGATGGGTGGCGGGATTGTCCACCGGCACGCGGCCGGTTTCGGCGAGCATCACGAGAAAGAGGGCCGCCAAGGCCATCAGGTGTGGCGAGGGATCGGTGACGATCCCTTCCAGCAGCGCCGTCTTGTGCACGATCGTGCTCAGGTTGGTGGAGCCGGCCGTGAGCGCGATCGCGAAGATGGACACGATCATGGCCGGCTCCGTGAGGGAGGCCACGATCGCCTCGCGGCTGCTTCCCATTCCCCCGAAGGCCGAGCCCGCATCCAGCCCGGCCAGGATCAGGAAGAAGGTGCCCAGCGCCAGGAGATAGACCAATGCGATGATATTGCCGGCGAAGCTGAGCGGCATCTGCGAGGCAAAGACCGGCACCAACAGCCCGGCGGCCAGCGTGGAGGCAAAGAGGATGTAGGGCGTCGCCGTGAAGATCCAGGAGGTGGTGGTCGAGACGACCGGTTCCTTCCGGAAGAGCTTGGCGAGGTCGGCATAGGGTTGGAAGGGGCTCGCGCCGCGCCGGCATTGCAGGCGCGCCTTGACCTTGCGGATCAGCCCCACGATGAAGGGCGAAACCGCCAGGAGCACGACCGTCTGCACGCATACCAAGGTCGCAGTTTGCAGCAGCATTGGAAGAGCCATTAGACAGCCATCAGCAAGAGCAGGATGAGCGTCACGAAGATATAGGTCAGGTAGAGATGCAGGCTTCCGGCCTGGACGATCCGGAGGCGGTCCGCCATAGCCGAGAAGAACAGCACCACCGGATCGTAGAGGTACTTCTGGAACACCGGTTCAATGTGAAACTCGAACCGCCTCCGTTTGGCGAAGTAACGGGATTCCTCGAGAAATTCCGTCTCCAGCTTCACGGTGGGCTGATAGATGGTGCTGAAGATCCGTTTGATGGGCTGAACGAAGCCGGTGGCGGTATATTCCATCCGGGGGGAGAGGTTGAGCCCGCAACCCCACGTCTTGGAGTAACGTCTTTTGAGGCGGCCGCCGAAGGCCCGGGCTAACAAGAGGCCGAGCCCGGCCAGCGTGAGCAGCATCACGGCCAGCGCCGGAGTCGAGATGCTGGAAAACTCGACATTCACCGGCGCAACCGCCCAGCCATCGAGCGCCAGCACTTGGCCTTCAATCGCGGCTCCGGTAAAGGGCCTCGCCACGCGGTCCAGCAGCGGCACCACGATCATGGGGGCCAGGCCCAGCACGGCACAGAGATACGCCAGCGTGCCCATCCCGATCCGCATGGAGACCGGCACCTCTTCGGCGTGGCGCGCATGCGAACTGCGCGGCAGGGCCAGGAACGACAGGCCGAAGGCCTTGGCGAAGCAGGCCAGCGCGAGCACGCCGGTGAGGGCCAGCATCGCCGCCGCGATCGGGAGCATCAGCTTCAAGAGCACCACCGGCAGGTGGAAGCTCAGAAACAAACTCTGAAAGACCAGCCACTCGCTGACAAATCCATTCGTCGGCGGGAGGGCGGCGATCGAGACCGCCCCGACGAGAAAGAAGAACCCCGTCCAGGGCATCCGCCGGAGCAGGCCTCCGTATTCCTCCATGTTCCTCGTGTGCGTCGCGTAGAGCAGCGATCCGGCGCCCAAGAACAGCAGCGCTTTGAAGAGAGCATGGTTGATCGTGTGGTACAAACCGGCCAGCACGCCCAATGCGGCGAACTCTTTCAATCCGTAGGTCTGGAAGATCATGCCGGCGCCGATGCCCAGCAGGATGATCCCGATATTCTCGACGCTATGAAAGGCCAGCAGGCTCTTGAGGTCATGTTCCATCAGCGCATACATGACGCCCAGCAGAGCCGAGACCGCACCGACCGCTAAGATGGTAAAGCCCCACCACCAGGGGAACTGGCCGTCCAGAAAGTCGAAATAGACGCGGAGGAGCGCATAGATCGCCGTCTTGATCATCACGCCCGACATCAGCGCCGACACGTGCGAGGGAGCGGCCGGGTGGGCGTACGGCAGCCAGACGTGCAGCGGGACGATCCCGGCCTTGGTGCCGAACCCAATCAATGCTGCCAGAAAGGCCAGCGTCCGCAGCCCCTCGGGCAGGGGCTGTGCCGGATGCCGGAAGGCTTCGAACGAAAACGACCCGGCCCCCTGGAAGAAGATCAGGAACGTCAGGATGATGAAGGCGGTCCCGACATGCGTCATGATCAGGTAGAACAACCCCGCGTAGCGCACCTCGGACTTTTCGTGCTCCGTCACAACCAGGAAATAGGAGACCAGCGACATCAGTTCCCAGACGATCAGGAAGAAGAACCCGTTGTCGGCGATGACCACCAGCGTCATGGAGAAAAGAAAGCCGTTATAGAGCGACCCAAGCGCGCCCACCGAGACTCGCCCATAGAATTCGGTCACATAGCCAAGGGCATAGACCGAAACTGCAAGGCCAACCAGCGAGATCGTCAGCACAAAAAAAGCGGCGAGAGGATCAAGCCGGATCGCAAAGGTCAAAAGCGGAAGGGTCGACTGCAGTGACAGCCGCAAGGGATCTGGGGCGAGGAAGCCGACTATGCCGAGCCCGATTCCGAGCAGACTGCCTCCGCCTGCGAGGCCATGCGCGATGACATTCTGGATCCTCGGTCTCCCGGGGAAACAAGGCGGTGCGAGAATCCCAGCCGCATAGCACAAGAGTAATGTTAGAAGAAGAGTGGTCATAGGTTCAGCGGAGGCGCGCTATTATATGTGTTCGTGGGGCGATGCGCCAGAAGTCCCGCTACGGAGTCTGACGGATCAGGGTGGGCACAATCTCGAGAGAGTTCCCCCGTGTCTCAAGACCGATGGCATTTGCGAAGATGACGCCAGGATTGGTTCGTCACGGTGCCGGCAACACTCGAACGCTTCGGGCCCGTCCAGCCCGCGAGTCGAATGAGGATAAGGACACCGTCTCACAGCCGAGCGACCGTTCCTTTCACCCGGTCCTCAGGTTATCAGGGCCAGGGTGCACCTGGGCAGGATGATCGGCAGGCCGAATTTAGCTTCCTTTTATCCGTGCGACGGCCTCGGCGATCCGCATAATGGTCTCGGCCGTAAGATCCCGGATGGTCAGGTGCGCCTCGTCGTCTCCGCTGAATGTGCAGAGCGCGATGGTGAAGCAGGATGTCCCCGCACGAATAATCTTCAGGGCGATATTCGCCTGATGGCAGTGCACACCCACGAAGAGACAGACATCAATCTTGTTCTTCCAGATTGTCAGATTCGGATGCATCGGGTTAATCTCGATCTCCGGCACGACCTTCGGGTATTTCGGTCGATAGTCGGGCATCGGAATGATCCGCGCCGGCACCGCCGCCGCCAACGCCCTGACGGCTTTCGCCTC
>CAYJUM010000039.1:0-22360 GCA_964373355.1 uncultured Nitrospirales bacterium
TCGAAGTTCCGGCCGATGACCGGATCGTAGATCTCGTAGGCTTCTTTCTGCGGCAGGGACCGAGGGATGTGGGGCAGGTTGGTGATCCGCTCGCCCGGCGGGAGCTCGTACCCGGCGTAGACCGGCGCGATCGGTGAGACTAGGGACTGAAGGCCGGCGACCACGATGGCCGCCGCGAAAGTGATCGCGTACTGCAACCACCTTTTCCGCCCTGTGATGCTCGTCATAGCGTTCCTCCTGTGAGTTGGATCTGGTGCCGTTCCACACCGGCCTCAGAGCATCCGGCCGATGGCTGTGTCTGTACATCCAACCGTGTCACTATGAGAATCAAGGTGTTTCGTCTGCGTTTCGGAACCGGAGTGCGTGTGCCCAGCGCCTCCGCGTACTTCCCGTATGTGTTTCCGAAAGTGGCCTAGGTGCGGGCGTCACCCCCTTCCGCGTTGCAGAGAACAGTTCGAACGAGCTGCGATACGGACGTCACGCGCTCAGGCATTCTTCCCCTGCCCGGACCCGCCCTGGGCGGACGACGTCGCGCTGTCGATTTCGTCCTGGGCTTCTTTCAACGACGCCTGAAAATCCTGCTCGACCATCTTGACTTCCTGCTGGATCAAATTCACTTCGGGCTCGACGGATTTCTTGAGATCGTCCGCCGTCTCTTTGAACCCCCGGACGGCCTTCCCGACCTGCCGCCCGATCTCCGGCAATTCCTTGGGACCGAACAAGAGGAACGCAATGACCAGAATGATCAGAATTTCGCCCGCCCCAAGTCCAAACATGATTCCGAGACCTCGAGCGGAATGCCCTCACAAGGTTCAGCCTTGCTTCACGGACCCGGGCTCCGGCTGCCGTTCCGGGGTCGAGTCTCCGCGAGACCCGCCGGCGCCGGTCTGCGGTGGGGACCCTGATTGCGAGGATTGATTCGGCAGATCTTGCGTAGGAGGGGCGGCAGTCACATCGATCGGCTCCGGCTCGTTCACCGTCCGCTTGAAGCCCTTGATGGCCTTGCCCAAGCCTTCGCCGAGTTGAGGGATCTTGCCCGCCCCGAAAATAATCAGGACGATAAACAAGACGAGAAGAAGTTCCATCCAGCCGAATGACCCGAACATCAGTGCGACCTCTGGCGTCCAGCGGAAACAGAGTGCTCCCCACTTAAGGGTTAAGTACCATGGAGGTACGCTGAGCGGGCGGGAGTCTAACAGGAGGATTTGGGAAAATCAACAATAAATTTCTGTAAATTTTCGGCCGGTTAACGAGGAAAAGAACAGTGAAAATAGTCCACAGGGAGGGGGGGGGCGGCCAGGCAGTCCCGGATCGGGGCTTCCTCAAATCCCAGGCGTTTCAGCCCCGGCAGAGCCTTCAGGACCTCCCCCTCAGTCAGATACCCGACCGTGTCCGGCACCCCCCTGGGCTTCAGGGATCCCATCAACGCCAGCAGGGCCTGCTGTTCCCCCTCAGGGATATCCGGGCTGACCGGAAAATGGATCCGGCGTTCATACGGGCTTTCATACTCCCTATTGAGGGCTTGAATGGTCTCGAGCGCGAGCCGGTCCTGCCCGGACGGCCCCAAAGTCCCCGCCTTGGGATGGGCGGCGAGAAGATCGAGCAGGCCGATCACGTTGGTGGCGAGGGCCCTGCTGACGAATGCCCGCTGGGACTCCAGGGGCGAAGGCGACAATCCCAGGTGCTCGGCAACGGCCTGCACGAGCGCGTAGTTGACCATGAAACTGAAGAGCCCCCCGATCTGTCCATAGCAGGGCTTCTCCGGATCATTCAACACCGTCATGTCCGCGGTGCCCGCATCGAAACTGCTGAACCCTATCCCATCGGGAGCGAGCAATCTCTTGGCTTCCCTGAGCGTCTGAAATGCCCCGATGTTCACCGGTACCAGGACCTCCTCGTCCATCTGCTTGAAGAATGCCGTGACGGTCTTGCGGTACGGGACGGCCTGCCAGGCGACCGGCTGGTACTCCTTCTCCCAGACAATGTCGTCGAGGAACGGAGGAAAGCCCCGGAGGGTGGGCGCGTCGGCGGCGCCGAAGGCCCGGACGAAGGCGGACCAATCCGGGATGGCGGCATGCCGTCCCGCGGTGAGGTTCGGACGGAGATGCTCTTCCATCAGGTCGCTCTGCTTCCTCAGCATGAGCTTCGTGGGAAGCTCGCTCCATAACTCGTTACAGACGATCCGGTCGACCGATTGGTCCTTGAGGGTCCCCAGCTCCAGCGCGTCCCCTTGGATCATCTCGACCTTGGCGCGATGGCCGGCCAAGTCCGGGTGTCGGATGGCTCCCTTCAGCACCTCATCCGAGCGGTCCACCATGAGGTATCTGACGCGCGGATAGATGAGTCCGTCCCGGTCGAGCTGCTTCAGATGGCCGAGGAAACACGCGGCGAGGTTGCCGTTGCCGCATCCCCATTCCATCACGGTGAGGGGTGAGGAGTCAGGAGGCTGAGGACTCCGGACCGAGGACTGCGGCTCAGTCCTCAGCACTCGGCCCTCAGTCCTGGCGCTGCGCGTCTTTTCGCGGGCACATGCCCGCGAGAAATAATCAGCCGCGAGGGCGTGCGCCAGCCGGTAGTCGGCCGTGGCGAATGTGTGCGAATGCTCGGTAAGCGCGGCGAATCGCAGGCCATAGACCAGCCGGTTGACATGCTGCTGCCATTCGTCGAGCGGACGGAATTCTCCCATGATCTGCGGGAGCGCGTCGGGATTTTCGAGGACGTTCAGGAGACTCTGCGGCATGCCGTACGCATCTTAACAGAGCGCGAAAGTCGCTCGCAACGACCCCGGCTGAGGGGCGGCGTCAGGCGTCAGGGGTGAGGCGTCAGGGGTAACCTGTCTGTTCCTTGACACAGCTCGGATCGACATGTCAGAAGAGTCTGAGGCACTCCCATGAGACCTGTCATCCTGACTATCCTGATCCTGGCCATTCCCGTGCTCGGCGCTGCCGAGGAAGTCGAGCTGACGCCGGTCGTCCCCATCCCGGAGTTCCAGAACAAGGGCGAGGCGCCCGGCTATGACTTCAACGCGCCGCCTGGCGGGCTGTTCCTGGACATCCAGCTTGCCGAAGGCTTCGAGCATGAGATGGGCTTTCGGCAGAGCCACGACGTCGTCCCGGTCAGGCCGACCCAGCAGTTTGCGCCGGACTCCGTCGTCTATATCGTCTTCAGCACGCACCAGCACTACAACGCGTTTCAGGTATCCGCCCGCTGTTACCCCGAGCAGGTGGACGGCCTCGATCCCAAGACCCTCCTCGTGGAAGATGCGATGTACATCGCGCTGGAGGACAACAGCGGGTACATCCAGTTGGCCCCTCCCCGCGGCGGCTGGAAACCCGGCCGCTACAAGGTGGAGCTGCACATCGGCTTCCAGATCAATGAGATCAGTCTGGTCGGCACCATGCGCTTTCAGGTGCGCAGCCAAGCCGGCTCACCGCGGGCGAACTGATCCCCGAAGGGCCGTCGCTCGTTTGACCCTCTGCCGACGTTTCTGTAGAATCAGCCGCCGACAGAAGAGGAAGCAACCCGCCCTCATGACTGTACCCCGTCCGTGGCTCTCCGTCGTCATCCCGATCAAGGATGAGCGAGACAACCTCGTGCCGCTGACCCAGCAGCTCCTCAAGGTCCTGAGCGCCCGCGATGAGTCCCAGGGGGCGCCGTTCGAGATCCTGTACGTGGACGACGGGAGCACCGATGGCAGCAGCACGCTCCTGGACCAGCTCACCCAGGACCATGCCGAGGTCGCCGTGCTGCATTTTGACCGCAACTACGGCCAGACCTCGGCCTTCGATGCGGGCTTCCGCCACGCGCAAGGCGATCTCGTCGTCACCATGGACGGGGACCTGCAGTTCGACCCGGCCGACATCGCCAAGCTGCTGCCGCTCATCCGGCGCTACGACGTCGTCTGCGGATGGCGGAAGGACCGGCATGACAATCTGCTCCGGCGACTGTCGTCCCGGATCGCCTACAAGGTGCGGGACCTCGTGACGCACGACGGCATTCACGACACCGGGTGTTCCTTGAAGGTCTTTCGCAGGGCCGTGATCGAGCGGATGCCGCTGTTCGAAGGCATGCACCGGTTTTTCCCGGCGCTGGCCCTGATGTATGGGTTCACGGTGACGGAAGTCCCGGTGACCCATTTCCCGAGGATCCACGGCCACTCGAAGTACGGCCTGGGAAACCGGCTCCTCAGAGGGCTCTACGATCTGGCGGCCGTCCGCTGGATGAAGACCCGGTGCCTCAAGTATCGCTACAGAGCGGTGACGCGTGACGGGTAACGGGTGACAAGTGCCGTGCAAGGATAACGACGCCCCCGAGAACTCATAAGGATTTGGATGTTTGGAAGAAGGCGATGAGTTTGGCGAAGGCAGTGTATGCCCTCACGGGACGATTTCCTAAAGAAGAGAGATACGGTCTCAGCTCACACGCTAGACGCTCGGCTGTTTCAGTACCAGCAACATTGCAGAGGGCGCAGCGAGAAATTCAGGAAAGGAATTTAGCCAGTTCCTCTATGTCGCGCTGGGCTCACTCTCAGAACTTGAAACGCAGCTCCTCTTAAGCCAGCCAATGGGATGTTTTTCGGGCACAGAAGTTTTTGCCGAGGTCAACCATGTCGGAAAAATGCTCTGTGGCCTGATTCTTTTCCTCAAAAAGAAACGCGTTACCCGTCACGCGTTACGCCGGGTTTATGAGCCTTACTGAAAAAATCTGGCTGACGATCGGGTTTCTCGGTCAGGGCATTTTTTTCATGCGCTGGGTCGTGCAGTGGGTCGCCTCCGAGCGGAGCGCGGAGAGCCGGGTCCCGATCACCTTCTGGTACCTCAGCCTGCTCGGCGGGCTCATTACCCTGGCATACGCGATCTACCGCAAGGATCCGGTCTTTATCGCCGGGCAGAGCATCGGCGCCCTGGTCTACCTGCGCAACCTGATGCTGATCTCCCGCAAACAGGACACCGTGACGGTGAAGGGTGATCGGTGATGAGTTGGTGAACACCGGATCACCCATCACTCATCACTCATCACTCATTCCGCTTCTCCTCCTCGCCTGCCTCTTGTGTTTCCTCGGCCTGGGCAGCCTGGGTCTCACCGACCGCGATGAAGGCAGCAACGCCGAGGCCGCCCGGGAGATGGTGGAGAGCGGCGACTGGATCACCCCGACGTTGAACGGCGAACCCCGGTTTGCCAAGCCGGCCTTCGTCTACTGGCTGATGAGTCTGGCCTATCTGGCCTTCGGCGTCAGCGAATGGACCGCCCGGCTCCCGTCGGCGGTGTTCGGGGTGGCGCTCATCCTGCTCTTCTACTGGTTTCTGTCGCGCGTCCGCGGGCCCGCGCATGGGGTTGTGGGCGCCGCCATGCTGCTCTTGAACGTCGAGGTCGTGGCGATCAGCCGCCTGGCGTTGACCGACAGCGTCCTGATCTTCTTCACCACGCTCGCGCTCTTCAGCTTCTGGCTGGGGCTTCATGGGGAGGGCCGCTCACGCCATTTCTTCTGGCTGTTCTACGCCGGCATGGCGCTGGCCACCTTGACCAAGGGACCGATCGGCGTCGCCGTTCCGTTCCTCGCGATCGTGCCGTACCTGACGGTCGCGCGGCGTTGGGGGCAATTCTGGCGCCACGGCTTCCCGCTGGCCGGCGCCGTGGTGTTCCTGGCGCTGGCCGCTCCCTGGTACGCGGCCATGGTCATGCTGCACGGCTCGCGCTACTCCGCGTCGGCGCAGGCCGATACGATCGGCCGGTTTCTGAGCACCATCGGCGGCCATGGCGGCACGGCGCTGTTCTATGTGCCGGTGCTCTTCTTGGGGTTCTTTCCCTGGAGCGGGTTCCTGCCGGTGGCGCTCTGGCGAGCGCTGAAAGGCCGTCAGGCGTCAGGCGTGAGGCATGAGGGGGAGGATCAACCTGACGGCGAGTTGGAATTCTTCGCGGCGGTCTGGCTCATCGGGGTGTTTCTGTTTTTCAGCGCCTCGGCCACGCGGCTGCCCCACTATATCGGCCCGTTATTTCCGGCTGCGGCCATCCTGAGCGCCTCGTACTGGATGCGCTGTCTGGAGGACCCGGCGGCGCCCGGCCACCGAGGCTCCTTGTTCACCATCCTGGGGCTCGGCAATGTGCTGGGACTCCTGCTGCTCCTCGGGCCGCTCTTCTACGACCGGTTTCTCGGCACGATCATGCGGGAATTCCCGTTCGCGGCCCAAGTGGATCCCGGGACGAGCCCGCTCATCGTCGGGGCCATCGTGATTCTGGGCTCCATCGGCATCGTGTACTACGGGCTGTCACCGGAGCGGCGGGCCGCCGCATTCTGGGTCGGGGGCGCCACGATCAGCCTGGTGATGCTGATCGCCATCCAGGTGACACTCCCGCGTTTCAGCCGCTATTTCGTGAGCCCGCCGCAGGAGCTGGCGTATGCCGCCGGCCTCAATCTTCAGCCCGGCGAGCCATTGATCTTCTACGGCCCGCCGAAACCTTCGCTGATCTTTTATGCCAAACGCCGCGTGGTCACGATCAGGCCCGGAGAGGAAGAGAAGATGCGGCCGCACCTGACGGGGCCGGGCCGCGCGATGATCGTCCTGCCCGCCCGCCTCCAGCCCCGCCTCCCGCCGGAGGCTTCGCATTTTCCGGTCGTGCTCGAGCGGTACGGCTACCTGCTCTTAGCGAATGAACCGATCTTAAAACAACGTGGCTCGTCAGGCGTAAGGCGGCACCCACTCACCCCTGACGGGTTCCGTTTCACAACTCACGAATATGGGGTTTCGCCTCACGCCTGACGGTTCAAAGGGGCAGCACCCCACGCGCCCCCCGGATCGCCAGCACGGTAACGACGACCCCGCCCGCGTAGAGCAGCTCCAGGGACAATGGCCGGACTGCGCGTGTCCCCAAGCACACGAGCCGGACCGCCACGCCGATCATCGCGGCCAGAAAGGCCACCAGCAGGAACCCCGTGGTCAGTCCCACTCCCACGCCGATCAACACCTGAGAACCGTAAAGCGTGAGGCGTGAGGCGTGAGGGGTTGGTCGCAGGGAATTCCAGACACGGCTGAAGACCCCCGCTGCCACCAGGAGGAACCCGGCAGCCACAACACTGGTCTCCAGCCAGCTTTCCGGCGGGGGGCTCTGCGTGAGCACACGAAACAGGGCCAAGAGGACCACGCCGGTAACCGCGCTATTCCTCACCGCCCGCCAGATTGAGCTCCGCCATTCCGCGAGCGGACGGGAGACGAGCTGGCCGGCCAGCAGGCCGATCGTTACACCGGCCAGCACATCCGTCGGAAAATGCGAGCCGGCGATGATCCGGGTCGTGGCGACGAAGCCGGCGGCGGCGTAGAAGAGCGGCGCGGCCGCGGGGAAGCGCCGGGCCAGCGCGACCGCCACGGCGACAGAGGCGGCGGTGTGGCCGGACGGGAAGGAGTCCAAGCCGGTCTCTAAGGACGGGCCCCACAGGGGGCCGAATTGAAATCCCCCGGCATGCAGGAGGCGCGGGCGGGGCCGGCCGATCAGGTGTTTGAGGACCTGCACGGTCAGGCCTGCCGCCGCGTGCGCGAGCAGGGCGTGCCAGCCCGCTTGACGCAGCGTGAGGGAGTGCCGGGCCAGCCCGAGCGCGAGCAGGGTCCCGCTGATCGCCACCAGCACGATGCCGCTGCCCAGGCGATTCCCCACACGGTTCAACTCGTCCAGCCAGGCGACATGCACCGACCGGAGAAATCGCGCCAGCGGGACATCGAGCTGCAGCAGGCCGTAAAAAACCGCCAGGAGGGCGGCCAGCAGCAACGTGATACTTATCAGGTAAGTGAAGGGTGAGGGGTGAGGGGTGAGGGGTGCAAGCAACCGCCGAACCCTCTCCAAGACCTTCCTGATGACTTCCATCCTTAAAGGCACCTCACCCTTCACTCTTCACTGGTTAGGGGATCCAGTCGGCCAGAAACACGTTGAACTCGCCCCGCGCGCCGGCCAGCCGGTCGGAGATCCAGACCAACTTCCGGCCGTCGGGGGAAAACATCGGGAAGCTGTTGAACCCGCCGAGCCGGGTGATCTGCTCCAGCCCGGTGCCGTCCTCATTGACGAGATACAGGTGAAACGTCGGGCGGGAGGCCGATCCGACATCGTGCAGGTTTGACGCAAAGATGATGCGCCGGCCGTCGGGGAGAAACGCCGGGGCAAAGTTCGAGGCGCCGTTCGCCGTGACCGTCCGTTTGTCGCTCCCGTCGGCATTCATGACGAAGATCTCCAGCCGGCTGGGTTCGACCAGGCGCTGGAGCAGGAGCGCTTGGTACGCCTCGATCTCAGCCGCCTCGCGCAGGCGCATGGCCCGGTACACGATCCGCCGGCTGTCCGGGGAGAAAAAGGCCCCTCCGTCGTACCCGACCTCCGTGGTCAGGCGCCGGACATGCGTCCCGTCGAGGTTCATGGCGTAGAGATCCAGGTCGCCGTCCCGGATCGAGGTGAAGACGATCGTCTTCCCGTCCGGCGAGATCGTCGCCTCCGCGTCATAGCCCGGTGTGGCGGTGAGCCGCTGCATCCGCTGCGCATCCAGGCTCACCGAGAAGATGTCGTAATCGTCCAGGGACCAGCGGTACCGGCCGCCGGGCGCCGGCTTGGCGGGACAGTCCGCGGCCACGAGATGGGTCGAGGAGTATAGGACGCGGCGATCGCCCGGGAAGAAATAGCCGCAGGTCGTCGCGCCCGCGCCCGTGCTGACCCGCCGCAGATTTCCTCCGTTCAGGTCCATGGTGTACATCTGATAGCAGGCACGCGGCGGTCCCATCTTGGTCCGTCCCGACTCCTCGCCCCAGGTATTCGTCGATTGAAAGATCAGCTTGGTGCCGTCGAAGGAAAAGTACGCCTCGGCGTTCTGGCCGCCGAAGGTCAGTTGGCGGATGTTGGCCAAGTGTCGCTCGGGCTCCGATGCCATGAGGACGTGAGGCGTGAGGCGTGAGGCGTGAAGCGCGCAGATTAGGGCGATAAGGAGAAGGGCGCCAAACACCCTCAGGTATGCGCATCCCGCTCTGACGCCTGACGCCTGACGCCTCACGCCTAACGGGTCCACCCTTTACTCCTCACGAGTCACCCATCACCGATCACCGATCACTGCTCCAACCGAACTTCCAAGTGGTCGGTTGGAGCGAAGTCGCCGCGGGCCACGACCGTCCCGTCCCGGAACACCAGATAGCTCTGCCATCCGTAAAAAAACAAGAGGCGGCCCACCTGGGAGGCGGCCTGAGGGGTGGTGCCATAGAAGAGCGTGGCGATCCGGCCCGGCTGCTCCGGGATGCGGCAAGACACCAGCACCGCGAGACCCGGCCCGCCGTAGTCCTGGCCGGCGACCCGAAAGCCATCCGCCCGCACCCCCACCCGATCGCCACAGCCGCGTACGGCCCAGTCCGCGTGGGGATTGAGACCCGGGCCGCCCAGGACCAGGACGGAGTGGTCCACCGGGAGCGCCTGTCCTTCCTTCACTGCGGTCACAGGGGAAGCCGCGCTGTCCGGCTCCCGTGCCGTGACGCGCGCGAGGAGCTCCTGGTAGGGCGCCCGATCGGCCTCGGCCCCGTTCCCCGGGCCGATCACTGCCCGCCGCGTATCGGTCACGAAGAGGTTCAGCATCGGCGGCAGCTCTTCCCGGGACAGCCGCCGGAAGGTCTCGAACCCGGGATCGAGCGCCAGCGTGGCCGGCCGGACGCCCACCGTCGCGCGCACATCCGCTTCAGCCGCGGTCATCGAGAGCGCGATGGGCTCCTCCCGCCCCTCCCCGGCCGCGACCAGGCGCACCGTGAGCCGGTACGGCGACGGCTGGAGCTGGCGGAGCTTCGCCCGCACCCGATACCGGCCCGCCCGCTCCGGATCGGCCTCCACCCGGACCGCCTGGATCTGCAGTTCCGGCGCGCCTGGCCGTTCCACCCACTGGGCAAAGAACCACCGGAGATCACGCCCGGCGATCTCTGAATAGACCCCAATGAGGTCATTCCAGTCGGCATACTTCCCGCCGCGGTCCGCGACCAGGGTCCGGATGCCGCGGAAAAAACGCTCGTCCCCGATTTCCCGCCGGAGCATGTGAAAGACCATCGCCGCCTTCTGGTACCCGATCGCATTGTCCCGTTGATCGCGCTTGGTCCGGAATCCGGCGATGGGATAGTCGTCATCGGGGCGCACATACACGGCATATCCCCACACCATCATCCGGCGCTGCTCCATGGCCTTCTCCGGAGGTCCGGTCAGCTCCTCGTGATAATAGTTGGCCAGGTACGTCGTGAGGCCTTCCACCCAATTCCCCTGCTCCACATCGTTGAAGACATGGTTGCCGATCCACGAATGGACGATCTCGTGGCCGAGGGCATAGGGCTGGACGTAGTGGCGCTTGATCACGCCGCCACCCAGGAGCGTGAACGAGGGCATGCCCAGGCCGCTGGGAAAGAAATTCTCCACCACCGCGAACTTCGGGAAGGGATAGGGGCCGAGGAGCCCGGCATAGAGCCCCAAATATCGGACCGAGGCTTCCAGGTATTCGCCGGCCAGGGGCGCATTGTCCGGCAGGAGGTAGGCGGCCACTTCCACGAGCGTCCCGGACGGATCCTTCCAGTCGCGTTGCGCCTTGACGAATCGGTTGGCGACCAGCGTCAGAGCCTCCGTCGGCGCCGTGACCTCCCACTCGGCGACCGTCCGGTCGTTCACGGACCTCGACACCTGCCGGCCATGGGTCACGGCCTCCCATCCCTTCGGGGTCGTGACCCGGACGCGGAATGTCGCCAGCGAGCGCGGCACATCCGGATACCAGTGGGTCTCGCCGCTCAGATAGATTCCCTCGGGGCCGATGTGCCCCGTCGTTTCGCTGGGGGCGACAAACCGGAGCTGCCCGCGATCGCGCGGCGGGTCGTTGATCGTGCCCTCGTAGATCCATTCCAGCACCACCGACCGGTCCGCCGGAGTCCGACCAAGCTGGACGGTGATGTGCTGGGCCGCCTCGTGCCCCGTGCCTCCCGCCTGTTTCGTGACAGCAAGCGGGCGCGGGCCACTCGCCCCCACGGCATGCACGCTCTCGACCCGCAGGGAGGGGTTCAGAGAAAAGGAGACCGTATCCGGCGGCGATCCGGCAAGCGTCATCCGGTCGGTGGCCTGTAGCGCATGGCGCTCAGGGTCCAGGGTGACGGTCATGTCATGGCTCAGCACCCGGACCCCGGTTGCTTCTGCGGCCGGTAATTCCCCGGGCCAGGCCAGACCGCAGGCGAGCAAGACCCACCCTGCCATCCTGACCCTCACGAGCCGACCCCTTCGAACATGGCGTCCACGAACGCCGCGGCATGAAAATCCTGTAAATCCTCCGCCTGCTCGCCGACCCCGATCACCCGCACGGGAATCTTGAGCTCGTCCGCGATCGCGACCACGATCCCGCCCCGCGCCGTCCCATCCAGCTTGGTCAGGACGATGCCCGTCACGCCGACGGCCTCGTGAAACTGCCTGGCTTGCGACAGGGCGTTCTGGCCGACCGTCGCATCCAGCACGAGGAGCACCTCGTGCGGGGCGCCGGGCAACTCGCGTCCCAGGACGCGCGCGATCTTGCGGAGCTCATCCATGAGGTTGGTTTTTGTGTGCAGCCGTCCCGCCGTGTCGATCAGGACCACCCGCGCCTGGCGGGCCCTGGCCGCGGTGAGGCCGTCGAACACGACCGCCGAGGGGTCCGCGCCCTGCCGGTGCCGGATCACCTCCACGCCGATGCGCGCTGCCCACGCCTCGAGCTGCTCGATGGCGGCCGCCCGGAAGGTGTCCGCCGCGACCAGCAGCGGTGTCACACCGGCGCGCTGGAAGCGTTGGGCCAGCTTGGCCAGCGTCGTCGTCTTGCCGACGCCGTTCACGCCCACCGCCAGGACGACGAAGGGCGACGGACCGCGGGCCACGAGGGCCTCCAGCGAGAGGGATTGGCATGGTTGGAGCGTCTGGAGCAATTCCTGCTTCAGCAAACCGACGAGCGCCCCGGCATCCGCCCCGCGGGCATCGCGAACCCGGGCCATCAACCGCTCGACCGTGCGGCTACCCAGGTCCGCGGCGATCAGCGCCGCTTCGAGATTCTCGAGGAGCGCCGCATCAGGGGGCCGGCCGATGAGCTGGGTCACCGACTGGCGGAGACCCTCGCGGGTCTTGGCCAATCCCTCGCTGAGCCGCTTTAACCATCCCATAAAATCAGTGAGGAGGGAAAGGGCGAACGGTGACGGGTGACCGGTGAGCGAGACTTGCGCGACTCGCGAGACTGGCACGTCGCGCCCCTCGCGCGTGTTTCGCGTCACGTGTCACGCCTGACGCCTCACGCAGAACTGGGGAAGAGGCCCGAGCGATCGCAGGACGGCCCGTTCCTTGGCCCGCATGCGGCGGGCCTCGCGCGGACCTCGTTCGTGATCGTAGCCACGGAGGTGCAGGATGCCATGGATCAGCAGCCGCACGAGCGCCTGCTCCACCGGCTGGCCGTCCGCGACCGCCTGTCGCGCCGCCGTCTGGACGGAGATCACCACATCCCCTAAAAACTGGTGAGGGGGGAAGGGGGAAGGGGGAAGGGGAAGAGATGGCTTTTTCGAACCCCCTAACCCCTTCCCCCTTCCTCCTAACTGGTACATCGGGAAGCTCAAGACGTCGGTGGATGCATCGATGCCCCGATAGAGGCGGTTCAATCGTCGCATCCGGCGATCGCCGATCAGGTCAAGACTGAGATGAGCCCGGGATTTCCCGGTTGCCTGGAGGATGCGCTGGGCGAGTCGCTGGAGCACGCGCGTGCGGAGGACGGCACGACGGAGCCGGGACCGGACGAAGACCTGTGGCGAGCCCTTGGGCACGGCTCAGGGAGGGCCGGGTCGAGCCACCCGTGGGGGACGCCGGATCCCCGCCATCAGTGCGGCTGCTCCCCGGACCCGCTTCCCTGCCCGCGGTCCGGTCTCGGCCGGGGATGTCCGTGCTTCCGGCGTCTGGAGTCGGCGGGGCCGCCCTGCGTCCCCTCGGAGTGGCGGTCGTACGCCTTGATGATCTCCTGCACGAGGCGATGCCGGACGACGTCCTGCTCGTTGAAATACACGAATTGGATGCCCGAGATGCCCGCCAGGATGTTCCGGATCTGGATCAAGCCGGATACCCGGTCGGACGGCAGGTCCACCTGCGTCACGTCCCCCGTGACCACCGCCTTGGAATTGAAGCCGAGGCGCGTGAGGAACATCTTCATCTGCTCCGCGGTGGCGTTTTGCGCCTCATCCAGGATCACGAAGGAATCATTCAGCGTCCGTCCCCGCATGAAGGCCAGCGGCGCGATCTCGATGTCGCCCCGCTCGACCAGCCGGTTGGCCCGCTCGACGTCCAGCATGTCGTACAGCGCGTCGTACAACGGCCGCAGGTACGGATTTACCTTCGCGTACATGTCCCCGGGGAGGAACCCCAGCTTTTCGCCGGCCTCGACGGCCGGACGGGCCAGGATGATCCGGCTGTATTCCTTCCGGCTCAGCGCCGCCACCGCCATCGCCATGGCCAGGTAGGTATTGTGGTTGACGAACCCGTTCGCGCAGAACGAGTGGCTGCCCGGGACCGTCAGATCATAGACCTGCGCCGTTCCATCCTCGATCGCCTCGATCTCGGCCCAAAACAGATGCCGTTCATGATGTTCTTCAAGCAGCGCCAGTGCGCTCGCGGCAGATGACTTCTCTCGCAATAGCCCAAGAATCTCTTCGAGTTTCGCGTGGCTTGGAGCCCGCCGACCCGTTTGGTAATCCTCCAGGCGCTTGCGCACTTCGCGCGGGAAACGCCCTCCGGAGCATCCTGCGTCACTCCATTGGCTCACAAAGGGGATGACGTCGACATTCGTGTTGCGCGTCCGCTCCTGAAACAGCGCCTGCTTTCGCGGCAACGCGGTGCCGATCTCCCGCGCAAACACATCAGCAGCCGCTCCACCGATCTCCAGTTGATAGGACATCCTTCTCTCGCCGCGGTCCAGCGTCCGCTTCGGACGCTTGCGCGCGAGAATGCCGAAGTTCAGCAGCATGGTTTGGACTTCATCGATGAGCCGCTTGGAAACGGAGTACAAGATAGGGTATCCCTCCCGGCGGCTGACCGTGCCATCGGCGTCAAACAGGCCGCGCAAATACGCCGCCACAATCTGACGCGGCGCCCGCAAGATAGAGCGGGGGATGCACTTCTCCGCTGCAGGCCTCGCGGACATGCCCAGATGGGCCAGCAACTGGCACAGTTGGGAGCTGGCGATGATGCGGTCGTAGGGCCGGTCACCGCCGTTCTTGAAGACATGAAGGCCCAGCCTGGCCGCCGTCCGGTAGAAACTATCTAATATTGGCGCGTCAGAACTGCTGAGGATGACGCGGTTCCGGTATGTGAGACATCCATCGCCGGTGAGAATCCCCATGAAATACGCAAACTCCTCGTCCAGTTCATCCAAATGGATCGGTTTGGCATGGTCACGCCACGTATTCCGCTCGTCATCAAACCTGATCTTGGAATCCGATCCGAAGAGGTTCTGCCCGCGCTGGATGGCCACGAAGTCGCCGACCCGCAACTCGTCCGCTCTAGTCCACTCCATCCCTCCATGCGGGGTCAATCGCAAGAGCGGATGCTCCAACGTCGCTTCGATCTCGTAGCCGAACCGAGCGCGAATGCGCTTGGTCGGTGAGACTCCTCCGTCATAGAAGTGGCTGGCCCGTTCCGGCCCGTCTATTCCCACGACGCGGACATCAATCGGTGTGTATTCTCCCGGTTGCGTGTCAGCCGCCAGGCTTTCGACGGGACAAAGCCCTTGATCGGTAAAGACCAGGCTTCCCGAAGCGATGCACTTGCCGGTGCCCGCCGGGCCGATGGCGATCACCACGTCGAACTTCTGGATGGCCTCGATGTACAGCTTCTGGGTGGAAGACTTGGGCACGACGACGCGCCGCTTCGTGGCGATGGGCGCGGTGCTGAGCAGCAGCTCCTTCAGCGGAGAGTCGGGGTTCCCGCGGCGGGCTTTCAGGGCAAAGGTGACGTCTTCGGGCCGGAGCTCGTAGCCTTCCTCGGTCAACCCTCCCAGCTCCAGGAGGATCCGCTCGGCCTTGGAGACCGCGTCCGGGGCGCCTTCGAGCGTGACCTCATCGCCGCGGGCCGCCATCCGCACCCCGAGGTCCTCTTCGATCATCTTGAGGTGCCGGTCGTGGTGACCGAACAGCGTGGCGATGTTGATGCTGTCTCGAAGCTTGATCTTACGCACGCCCGGTATGCAGGTCTCCTTTTGAAAAGCTGCGTGAAAACGCCGTCATTCTAACAGACCGAACGAGTAAAGAGTAAGGGGGAAGGAGTGAGGGGGGAGCAGGAAGGGGTGAAGGGTGAACACAAGCCTAGGAACCTCCGTGATTGCCCCTTGGTCCGAGATCTGAACCCCTTACTCCTTACCCTTCACTCTTCACTGTTTACGGCAGCCTGATCTCGAAATCCTGGAAGGCGCGGCCGCCGCGCCCGTCCTCCACGGTCACGTGCAGGGGGAAGGTCCCCTTCGCCTGGGGAGGAATCTGCCAGTCGATCCGCCCCGAGGCGGGGTCGAGCGTCATGCCCGGCGGGGCGCCGGTCATCGCATAGGTCAGCGGGTCTCCTTCCGGGTCCGTCGCGGTCACCGCATACTGAAACCGTCCCGGAGCGGGACTCGGGGGCGTGGAGGTGATGCTCGGGGGAGCATTGGCCAGGGCCAGGGGCAGCGATCGGAGGGGTTTTCCGGCATCGGTCGCGTCGCGGGGCGTCACCTCCACGACGATCGCATCCCCCCGCGAAAATCCCGCGGTCTCGAGGACGTTCCGGTCTCCTTCCTGCACGAGCGTCTTGTTCCGCCACCAGCGATACCGGTACGCGACGGGATCGCCGTCGGCGTCCTCCGCTTCGACCTGCGCCTCGACGAGGTCACCGGGCTTCGCGGCGGACGGGAGGATGATGCGCGTCACTTCCGGCGGGCTGTTGCCGATGGCCACCGGGTCGGCTCGAAGCGGGGTGCCCTCCGTCTTGCCGTCGGTCGGGACCGCCTCCACCGTCAGGGAATCGCCGCGTTTCAGACGGGCCGGCGTCAGCGTCGCGCCGGTCTCTCCCGTCAGCGCGAGGCCATTGGCCAGCCACTGATAGCGAAATGTGACGGGATCGCCGTCGGGATCGTCCCCGTCGGCCTGCGCCAGCGCCGCGCCCCTGACCGGGACGGGATTGGGAAAGATCCGGATAGATCGGACGACGGGCGGTTGATTGCCGCCGGCCGCCGTCAACGCGGGTCCGGACGCGCCTCCGGCGCCACGAGAGCCTCCGCCCGGCTGCGGGCTCTCGGTGCACCCCAAGGCCAGCGCGGAGATCAGGATCGTGAGGCGGAAGGCGTCAGGCGTCAGGCGCAGCAGCAGCTCTGCTAAGACTTTGCGCTTCACGCTTCACGCCTCACGCTTCACGGTTGTTCAGAGACGGCGCTGGCAGGATTCGCCGGTGGCGACGCAGGAGTAGATGCCGACGAGCCGGCTCTGATTCCCGAGGACCCGGTCCGTCGCGAGGCAATCCACTTGATAGATCACCTCGTTGCCCGCCGCGCCGCCGCCCGTGCTGTAGCCCTCGCCGAAGGCCATGGTCTGTCCGGTCTTCTGCTTGACGTAGAGATGATCGATGTCCAGATAGAGGTCGGTGATGGGCGTGCCGAGCCTGATCCAGCCATCCGGCCCCGTGGCCGTGTTCGCGGTCGTCGCCATCCCGTCGTTCGTATCGTTGTTGGGGACGTTGGTGTAGCCGGTGAAGCCGAAGATCTCGGACTCCAGATTCGCGCTCGGGAAGACCGGTTTGGTCGTATCGGTCGCGCTGGATTTGATGAGCGACGCCGGGATGGCCCCGTTCTTCAGCGTCTCCTGGATGATCTGCGCCGACGCGGACAGGCACGATTCGGCCGCGTTCAGCCCGCTCTCGGCGGCCCGCTCATTGCCGGCGATCCGGTTCTCCAGGCTGGTCACGGTGATGGTCCCCATCCCGATGATCGTGAGGATCACGAGCAGCAGCATGATGGTCAACAGGGCCACGCCTTTTTGACCGGTGAGGCGTGAAGCGTGAAGGGTGAAAGAGACGGAGTCTGGACTACTGCGGTTTACCGTCATAGATGCGGCTCCGACCCCTTCACTCTTCACCCTTCACGCCTTACGGCACTAAATTGCGGAGCTGGACGGTGCGGGTCAGCACCTGGCGCCGGATGGTCTGATAGGTTCCGGCATTGTAGCCGGCGTCCGCCGAGGGATTGTGATCTTCCGCGACGACGGCGGCGGGACCGAGATAGCCGGCCTTGCCCGTGACCGGTTCCGGGTCGGGCCGCCTGGCCCGGGCGACGACCGTGACCCGGACCATCCGGATCGTATCATTGCTGGCGCCTGCCGGCACCGGAGTGTTCACGCTGCCGGTTCCGCCGCCGTCACAGCCCTGATTGTTCGGCAGGAAATCGTAGCAGTCGAACTGATTGGCCGTGCCGCCGGCCTGATCGTCGATGATCCCATTGCCTTCTGTGTCCGCAGCGGTGCAGCCGTCGCAGGCGTACGCGAACTGCAGATCCTCCACCCCGTCCAGCACCACGACCGGCAGCGCCGTGCCGACCGCCCGCAAGAGGCACCGCTCGGGGCTCGTGACCTGGGATTCCCCTCCGCAGCCGGAGTTCAGCGAGCTCGTCGCCGCGACCGAGGACGCATCGATCGCGGTCAGCGCGCCGTTTCCCTTCCCAATCGCGTAGGTCACGCAGCTCAAGCGATAGACCGGCGTGCCCACCGAGACGATCTGACCCATCGTGAGCGGGTTCTGCTGCGTGCTCAGGACGCTGCCGGAGATGCTCGTCAGGCCGCCGGAATGCTTCCCGCCGAACGAAATGAACGTGACCGGCGGGTTGGACGCGAGCCCGGCCAGCGGCGAGGAGTCATTGACCGTGAACGTATAGGGAGCCGGTGTCGTGGCCGTGGCGGCCTGCTGGACCGTCACCTGCATCGCGGCGCTTCCGGAGACGAGCGCTTCCGGAATGACCATCGAGATCCGGTCCGCCCCCTGGTCGGCGCCGGCCCGCTCGTCGCCGGGCGTGATGGCCGACGGACAGCCCGCCGGCAGGCTGCTCAGGTTGCTGTCGGGGATGCCGAAGGCCGCCAGGCGGAGATCGCGCGCGATCATGTCCATGGCCACGCGGGCGTTCTGATGCAGGTCCGACGAGGCCTCGTTGATCAGGGACGTCCGGTGGGTGTTCTGAAAGACGGTGTAGCCGATCCCGGCCACCAGGATCGCCAGGACCATGGCGATCATCAATTCGATGAGCGTCATGCCTCTCTCAAGACGTAAGGCGTGAGGCGTAAGGCGTGAGGGGTCCGGCCCGAATGGCTGGAGCCGAGCCCGGTCACCCTGGTTACGCGCCTTGCGCTTCACGCCTCACGCCTCACAGATTTAGATGGCGCTGCCCGGACGGACGATCGAGGTCAAGATGACCCGGTGGATGAGCCCCCCGGCGACGACCGTCTCGCCTTTTCGAATGCCGACCCAGGAGATGGTGATCTGGACCTCGTTGCCCCCCATGGCGGTGAGTTGCGCCTGGTTCGTACAGGAGGCGGGCGGGCAGACCTGAATCTGGCCGTTCACCTTCGTGAGGGCCCGCAACGTGCTGGAGCCCGGCACCGTCGCCTCCAGCCGGTTCTTCCATTGCCGGACGTCGCCGAGCGCCGGTTCCGCGGCCGGGGGATTCGTCATGCCGTAATCGGGCGAGGCCGTGCTGCAGACCGTCTCGGAGGCCCAGGTGGGACAGGTCTGGACGGCGTTGTACTGGACGACATTCGCCGCGTTGAAGCGGATCCGTTCGAGCATTTCATCGGCCAGGTTCGTCACGGCGCTGAGCTGCTTGGCGTCCACGTTCCGGCTCACCGCGATCCCCTGCATCGCCGCGATCCCGAGCAGGCCGAACGAGAGAATGACCAGCGCGATCATCACCTCGATCATCGTAAACCCGTAAGGCGTCAGGCGTGAGGCGTGAGGCGGAGCCCCACGGACCATGTCCCGTACGCCTGACGCCTGACGCCTCACGAACTCCATACGCCCCTTACGCCTCACGCCTGACGCTTCACGAGATTCTGAGCATCTGCGCTTTGCCGTTGGCGGTCACGGTCACGTTCCATTGGCCGACCTCGATGCCGCTGCGGTCCAGACGCCGGAGCTGCACGGTCGTCACCCCGCCTGACGTGCTCCGGGTGCCCAAGGGCGTAAAGACGATGGCCGGAAAGGTATTCTTGAGCCGGGTGCGCTGCGAGAGGATTTCGATGGGCACATTCGGCACCGCGGACCCGGACGGGGAGCGCAGCAGGCGGACCGTGACCCGGTTCGGGTTCGTGGTCTCGTCGATCCGGACTTCGATGTTCTCGTTGCGCGTCATGGCCTGCATCCTCCCAAGGCTGAGCATGTTCAGGAGGATGCCGGCGTCGGCCTTGATCGAATACCGGTCGACCCATCCGGTGTAATGCACCAGGGCGACCGCAGCGATGACGCCGACGATCGCGACCACCACCATCAGCTCGATGATGGTAAATCCCCCCGAACAGTGAGGAGCGAAGGGGGAGGAGTGAAGGGTAACAGGACGGTAAGGAGTCAGGAGTGAGGAGTGAGGGGTACGGGGTGAAGTGCGGTGCACGATCGGAAGTGTAACCAAGGTTCATGCGTAACGTTCAATGTTTTTTTGTTTCCTACACCTCACCCCTCACGGCTTGCCGTATACCCCTCACTCCTGACCCCTGACTCCTCACTGGTTTCAGAGGCCTCGGGTGTCGCGCCAGGTCAGGAACTTGCTCCACGTCACCCCGGAGGTCTGGCCGCACACGCGCGTCACCTGACCGGAGCTGGACTGAGACACCACGCTGAGCCGGCTCTGGCAGCCGCCGTCGGACGCCACACTGCCTGCCGCGCCCGATCCCTGCCCGCCCACGTGCACGGAAGGGGCCGTCGGCACGCCGGTGCCCAGGCTGATCATGGACTTGGTCCGGGTCTTGCCGGCGTCCGCATAGGTGCCGACCGCCGTCTCTTTGTAGGCCGTGCCGGTGTTGTAGGACAGCGCGTAGAGGCGCCCGAAGCCGGACGGGTCGCAGGTATCGCCGTTGGGATTGAAAGTGGTGAACAGCAGCATCCCCCCCAGGACGACCGGCTGGCTGACGACCCGCTCCCGGCACGTGGTGGTGCTCTCGCTTTGCGCCAGCACCGTCTCCTGATCGCCGGCCAAGAATGGATTCTTCGGACAGGTCAGCTTGAGATTCCAGCCCTGCTTGTTCCCCATCTGGACGAGCAGGGTCCCGAAGGTCGCCGCGCCGGTCGGACTGCTGGAGACCGTGGAGTCGGTATAGACCTTCGTCGAGTCCACATCATTCCAGATGTCGGTGTAGAGGGTCTGGCAACTGGCATTCCAGCAGGCGTCCTTGATGCCATAGAAGCTCTGCTGATTGCTGGTGGTCAGGTCCCCATTTTCCACGTACTTCCCGGTCCCGAAGAAGACCCAGAAGATCCCGGCATTGTCCAGCGTGGCGGACGGTCGCGCCAGGACAGGTTTGTTGACCCCCGGCTCGAACACCTTGCTGCCGGCCCGCAGCGAGCCATTGGCGATGCCCCACAAGAGCGGATTCAATGCATTGCCCGTGGTGAGCCGGAAAAAGTCGCCCCGAAATACGGTCGAGCTGTTTTTCTTACACTTCTCGCTGGCGTTGGTGAAACAGGTCAGGCCGTAGTACATGGCGTCGGTCTGGTAGTCGAGGTCCACGTCCACCGACAGGACATCTCCCCCATAGCCGTCCTCGTTGTTCGGCTGGGGATCGAAGTTGAAGTCTGCGCAGAGCAGGGTCAGGCAATCGGCCATGTTGATCACCATCAACGTGCCGGACAGCGTGCTCTTGAAGTCGAAGGTCGTGGGACCGGTCGCGAAGGCCAGAAACCAGGTCGCCGCGCCCTTCTTGTCGCTCTGGCTGTTGGCGATGCGGACCACCGCGGGGTAGCTGGTGGTGAAGCCCAGGCCCGTCCCGGTGAAACTCATCGGGCTGTTGTTCGTCACGAGCACATTGGCGCCGTCGTTGAAGGCAAACAGGATCTTGCCGTAGCTCCCGGTCGAGCCGTCATCCTCGGGATTGGTGATGTCCAGGACGATGTAGGCCGACCGGAACGTGCGGGGGGTCCCGCCGATGGTCACGGTGATCGAGCCGCCGCCCAGGCGCATGCCCATGATGAGCACCGTCCCCCAGCCGTTGGGGTGGATGCAGCCGCCGCTCAGCGGATCGCTCCCGCAGGCCGCTTCGGCCGTGAAGATCCGGACGTCGGTCACGCGCGGCTTGAGGTCCATGTAGTAGACGTGATTGTAGGTCGCGCCCGCGCAGGCGGAGGCCCCCCCGGCGCTGCCATTGCAGGTCAGCCAGGCCAGATGCGGCAGCAGCGCGTGCGGAATGAAGCCGAACAGCTCATCGCCGAGCGTACTCCCGCGGCCGTTGGGCGTGGCGCTGTTCGTAAAGAACAGGGCCTCTTCCTGATTCGTGGTGCCGGCGTCATCGCCCTGGTTCGCGAAGCCTCCGTTAAAGGCGTGGACCATGCCGTCGTTGGCCCCGGCATAGACCACGGTTCGGCGGTTCTTGTACCGCTGGAAGAAGGTCTGATAGGTCGAGTCGCCGTAGATCACGTCATAGCGTTCGGCCGGCGCGGCGACGACTTGCGGCGTGGAATTGACGATGTCGCCCAGCTTCCAGACCTTCACCTGGCCGGCGATCGTGACATTGCGGGTGCGCCAATTGGTGATGGCCTGTCCCCGGATATAATTCAGAATGTTCGCCGTTTCGGTCGCCGTGCAGCCGGCCTTCCAGCAGACATACGGCTGGAGCGCGAGAACATCGGCGTCGGTCGCCACATAGGCGCTCCCTTTCGTGAGCGCGATCCGCTCGCCGGACTGCACGATGCCGTCGAACGCGCCGCCCCCCGTCCCATCCGCCCAGAGCAGGATCCGGCGCGCGGTGGGGTCGGTCAGGGCCAGCCGCTTCCCGGCATCCCACAGCGCCGGCGCGTTGCTGATCGGGATGGTCCCGACCGGCGTGCTGGAGTCAGCCTGGCCGTTCCCGTCGGCGTCGGCGAAGAGGTTGACATTCAATTGCTGCGTGAGCACATCCTCCTGGATGCGGACGATGCGGTCGCTGTTCTTCAGCACCAGGCGGCCGTCGCTGCCGTTGTCCTCGCGGAGATTCCCGTTCACATCCACGAAGAAGGCCTGGAGGCTCCCCGTCCAACTGATCACCGCGCCGGTGTCGCTGCCGTCATCCATCGAGGGGAAAAAGAGGGCCTGCGTAGCCAGGCCTGATCCGCTCGTGTTGCTGGCCACGGTGGCGCCGGTGCCGCTGAA
>CAYJUM010000040.1:0-22292 GCA_964373355.1 uncultured Nitrospirales bacterium
ATTGGGCCTCGACTGTCAACCAATTGAAAGGGGGCCCTATTCATAGAATCTCCTTGGGCTAATACCCTGTCCTCAGTGTACTCGCTTCCTCGTGGGTTCCGCTAGTCCGAGCGAGTGAGGAGTAAGAGGTAAAGGGTGACGAACCGTCAGGCGTCAGGCGTCTCCCTAATGCCGAATTGCAGATCACAGATCACGCGTCACCCATCACCTATCACGCACTCCGTAGGGGATGATCACGCCGTGCAAGGTCGCCTGGCCCTCCAGCGCCGCACGCTCGTCCTCGGTCAGCAGGCGATCCGTCGCGAGGCCCAGGAGCCCCGCCGCCTCCGCCAGGCAGTGCGCCCAACTGCATCGGTTCGCAAAGAGCAAGCCCGCGGTGTTGTACGTGCCGCCGTGGTTCAGGAAGCCGAGCCCCCGGGTGAGCCGGCCGGTGTGCAGGGGCGCCAGGACTCCGAGCAGGGGCTCCGGCCGCGTGTGACACACAAACACGCGCGGCGCCACCTCGGCCGGGAACAGCTCGTCACGGACCGCCGCGGGGGCCAGGCATCCCTGTTCGCGGGCATGACGGGGAATCCGGAAGCGCCCGGGCTCCAGCAGATAGTTCACGCGGTGGGGCACGCCCCGCTCCGCCAGCCGCGCCGACGCCCGCAGGACTTCCCCGAGCTGATAGGCCCCGATCGCCGTCAGGATGATCATGGCCCGCTCCGGCTGGTAGCTGGCCCACTCCAGGTGCAGCCCCCCGTCGGCGAGCAGGCGCTCGGCTTCCTCCCCGGAGAACAGATCGGGGATCGTATCGGCCTTCGGGACGACGACCGTCCAGAACTGCCCCTGTGTGCGATACACGCCGTGGATCACCGCCGCCGCCGTGTTGAAATCGGCCGGGAACAGCACCCGGGAGACATGGCTGACTTCGCCGAACAGCGCCTCGGCCAGGCTGGGGTCCTGGTGCGACTGTTCGTTCTTGGCGTTTTCCCAGGTATGGGAGGTGAGGATCAACGGGATGGACAGCCACGCCTGCAGCCGGCCGGCATCGAGGCAATGGGTTGTGAAGATGATTTCCTGCCGGAGCACCCCGTGCATCTTCATGCCGAAGGCTTCATACGTCACGGTAATGTTGATGCCGGCCTTGTTGGCCAGGGCCGCGGACACCACCGCCTCTTCATTCAAGGCCGTGACGACCGCGCCCATGACCGCCTCGGGAATCCCGGGCTCCGGATCGGTCACCCGGAATTTCAGGAGCTCGAGCGTGCGGAGCATCCGGTTCGACTTCATCTCGTCGGGGTTACCGACCCGGGGCCGGAGCTGCGGGTTCGCCTGCACCGTCAGGGTGAATCCCTCGTCCACGGCGCTCATCGGGGAGGCGGTGGTCCAGGCCGTGCGGTTGGCCCAGCGTCGTGTGTCCCGGTCGGGGACGGGCCGGTAGACCGGATGCGGCGCCTCCCGCAGCCGCACATTCCGCCGCACCAGCGCATGGTCCCGTTCCTGCGGCCGATGCGCGGCATGCCGTTGGAACGTGGCCACGGCCTGCCGCAAGTCGTCGGGCGGCACGTGCAGCACGGCCGCACTCCGGTTGAAACGCTGCGCCGCCTGGCGGTCCGTGTGGGGGTTGGCTTTCAGCGGCAGGTTGTGCGCCAGGTTCGTGCCGGCGCCGTAGAAGCCGTAGCCTTTCGGCGCCACCGCGATGCCGTACGGCAAGGCGACCGGATAGCGGCCCTTCCCGTTTCCGGCCGCCTCCCCGGCTGCCTGCAGTCGCCATTCCATCTCGCAGATGGCCCAGAGGAATGAGGCGGGGTCCCGGCCGTCAATGACGACGGGATCGAATCCCTGGAGCCGGAGATACCGCTCGAACCAACCGGTCCCGCCCTGTTGCGACAGCGTGGTGCGCTGATCGATCCGGCGGCCGTTCTTGATCATGATCGGGGCCACCAGGCCGCAGTCCTCGGCGCGCCACCAGCGCGGGGCCCAATCGCTCCCCCGCTGCTCTTCGAAGGCGCCGTCGCTGAGAAATGCCACGAGCCGCTCGCCGGGCAGCGGCATGTGCACGTACTGCAGCTCGGCAAAGCCCAGGTACCCGCCCTCCATGATCCCCCCGGCCGTGTGCGGGTTCACATGGCTGCCGAGCGGCGACTCCTGCCGGCCATCGGGACCCAGGCGATAGCCATAGAAATCGCGCACGAAGCGCGTCAGACCTTCGTCGGACAGCCCATACCTCGCCGCATGCGCCGGGGTCATGTTCTCCACGAGGACATTGACCGCGTCCACCGCCGAGACGCAGTGGCCCTGCCCCATCAGCCACGCCCGGGTGTGGCCCGTGAGGGCATTGGCCGCCAGGTAGCCGCAGTAGGCCGGCACCATGTTCAAGGAGCCTCCCATGTGCCCTTCCGGAGAAGGCTTGAAATCCTCCGGCCGCAGCGGCCGGCCGTCCAGGTAGACATTCCGGGCATAGGTGGCATGCGCCACCAGCCACATGCCGGCATTGCACAGGCGGTCCAAGGCCATCAGCAGCTCGTAGAACGGGACTCCATCCCCGCTCACGCCCTCCTTGTGCAGCCGCTCGTGCAACAGACGGATGCGCACCTGGGTCAGGTCAGTGTGCGTGACGGCCCCCGAGCCTTCGGCCCACCGGGCGAAGGCCGGGTCGCTCCGGCGCAGGCGGGCGGCCTCCGACCGCGCGCCGCGCCTTTCGTTACTCGTTGTTCGTGGTTCGCCGTTCGTCTGACGCTTCACGCTTCTATCTCCTCACGCCTGCCGCCTCACGCCTCACGACTTCGCACGTATCGCGCGCGATCAGGCTTTCCTCATCGGCGCGGATCACATAGGCCGGCAGCCTGGCTTCCTTGGGAGAAATGACCGCGTCCGTGCCGACGGCCGCCGCATTCAGCGCGGGCGAGACGGTGAGCCCGCACCACTCCATGCCCCGGCAGATCCGCGCGCGGATCGCGGGCTCATGCTCGCCGATCCCCCCGCCGAAGATGACCGCATCCGCTCCGCCGAGCGCCGCCAGATACGCGCCGAGATATTTCCGGGCCCGGTAGCAGAAGACTTCGACCGCCAGCGCCGCGCGGCGATCCTGATCGCCAGCGGCCAGCAGCTCCCGCATGTCGGCTGACCGTCCGGACATCCCCAGCAGGCCCGAGGCTTCGTTCAGCCACCCCTCCACTGTTTCAACATCGCAGTGTTCCCGCCGCGCCAGATAGCCGACGATGGTGGGGTCCAGATCGCCGGATCGGGTGCCCATGACCAGCCCTTCCAGCGGCGTCAGGCCCATCGAGGTATCCACCGAGCGACCGTCGCGGATCGCGGTCGCGGAGCAGCCGTTGCCGAGATGCAGGGTGATCAGACGTGTCCCTTCGAGCGGCCGCCCGGTGAAGGCGGCATAGCCGGCGGCCAGTGAGGCATGGGCGATCCCGTGAAAGCCGTAGCGGCGGATCCCGTGGCGCTCCGCCTGTTCGAGCGGGATTGCATAGGTGGACGCCTGCGGCGGCAAGGTGTGATGAAACGCCGTGTCGAAGACCGCCACCATCGGCACCGCACCGAGCCACGACCGGGCCGCCTCGATCCCGGCGAGACTCGGCCGGTTGTGCAATGGCGCCAGCTCGCCGGCGGCTTCGATGCCGGCCAGGACCGCCGCCTCGATCCGGATCGCCTCCCGGAAACGGCTGCCTCCGTGCACCACCCGGTGCCCGACCGCGCCGATGTCCCGGGGCGCGAGCCCGTGGCGCGGCAGGACGTCCGCCATCCATTCCACCGCACCACGGTGGTCCGTGACCGGCCGCCCTCGCTCTTCCACGGTCTTGCCGCGCGCCTCGAAGGTGAGACCGGCCTGGCCGCCGATCCGCTGCACGATTCCAGCAGCCAGCCGCACGAGCTTCTCGGCGGACGGCTCGACATCAAACACCCCGAACTTCAGGGAAGAACTGCCACAATTGAGGACGAGCACCTGCATCAACGCAACCCCTGCTCAGGATACGCCGGGAACTGAACTGTCCCTTCCCGGGAAGTAGGGCTCCGGCACGTCACCGCCGCCGCCACATTTTCCAGCCTTCCATCGCGACAAGAGTCGTTAACCCAAGCCCGAAGGCCAGCAACCAGTGTGCAGCATCGAAGGGCGCTATCTTAAACAGGTCGCGCGTCCAGGCCGTCCCAATAATGACCGCTTGCAGCACCGCGGACCCCACGACCGCCCACAGCAGATACGGGTTCGTGTGGAAACCGAGGCGGAAGATGGACTCCCGACTGCTGCGGCAATTGAAGGCGTGGAAGAGCTGCGCGAACACGAGGACGGTGAAGGTCAGCGACCGCGCCCGCTCGAGGTTTTGGTCCATGCCGTACAGACAATAGGCAAACACCCCCATCGTGAGCAGAGCCATGAACAGGCCTTCGCCGGCCAGCAGCCGGAGGCGGTCGAACTCCAGAACAGGCGCCTGGGGCGATCGGGGCGCACGGCGCATCACGTCCGGCGGCGCCGGATCGGTGGCCAGGGCCAGCGCGGGCAGCCCGTCCGTCACCAGGTTGATCCACAGGATCTGCACCGGCAAGAGCGGCAACGGCAGGCCGCCCACCGCCGCGAACAGCATCACCAGGACCTCGCTGAGATTGCACGAGAGAAGGTAATGGATGGATTTTCGAATGTTCCCGAAGATCACCCGCCCTTCTTCGACTGCGGCGGCAATCGAGGCGAAGTTGTCATCGGTCACGACCATATCGGCCGCTTCTTTGGTCACGTCGGTTCCGGTCAGTCCCATGGCCACCCCGATGTCCGCCTCCTTGATGGCCGGCGCATCATTCACGCCGTCGCCGGTCATCGCCACAACCGCCCCCCGGGCCTTCCAGGCCTTGACGATCCGCATTTTGTGCTCGGCCGACACGCGCGCATACACGGCGATATCGCCGACCCGCTCGGCGAGGTCCCGATCGGACTGCTGATCCAGTTCCACGCCGGAGAGCGCCTGAGCCTGCTCGTCCAGGATGCCGGCCTCCCGGGCGATGGCCAAGGCCGTCTCCTTGTGATCCCCGGTGATCATGACGACGCGGATGCCGGCCTCCCGGCAGGCCTTGACCGCCGCGACCGCCTCCGGACGCAACGGGTCTTTCATCGCCGCCAGGCCGAGAAAGACCAAGTCGTTTTCGATGTTCTGGCTCTGCTGAGCGTCATCCTCGCGCAGGACGCGGGAGGCGGCGCCCAGCACGCGCAACGCCTCCCGGGCAAACGCATCGTTCGCCGCCATGATCTCCCGCCGGAGGCGGTCGTCCACAGGCACCACGGCGCCGTCCGGCGTCAGCCAGTGCGTGCAGCGGGACAGGAGCACGTCGGGAGCGCCTTTGACACAGGCAACGGCCCGGTCCCCGGTCCGCCGGACCATGGTCATCAATTTCCGGTCGGCATCGAAGGGAATCTCCGCCAGCAGCCGGTGCTCCCGCTCCAGGACATCTTTGCGCAGTCCATACTTGGCGGCGACGACGAGGAGCGCGCCTTCGGTCGGATCCCCAACCAGGGTGACCACCCCGTCTTTTTCGGTCAGCGCCGCCCCATTGCAGAGTACCAGGGCGGTCAAGAACTCCCGCAGCACCGGCCCCTCACCCTTCACGCCTGACGCCTCACGGATTTCCCCCACCGGGACATAGCCCTCGCCGGTGACTTCGTAGGTGCGGCCGGGGACGTAGAGCCGGGTCACCGTCATCTCGTTCTTGGTCAAGGTCCCGGTCTTGTCGGTGCAGATCACGGTGGTGGAACCGAGCGTCTCCACGGCCGGCAAGCGGCGGACCAGGGCATGCCGTTTCACCATCTTGGTCACGCCCAAGGCCAGGGTCAGCGTCACGATGGCCGGCAGCCCCTCGGGAATGGCCGCCACGGCCAGACTGACTGCGGTCAGGAACATCTCCAGCAAGGGTTCGCCGCGCAGCAACCCGAGGAGGAAGACGAGCACCACGATGCCCAGCGCCAGGTACAGCAAGAGATAGCCAAAGCGCTCCAGGCGCCGCTGCAGGGGGGTCGTCTCGCGCTTGGCTTCCCGGATCAACTCGGCAATGCGGCCGAGCTCGGTGTTGCGTCCGGTGGCCACCACGACGGCCCGGCCCTTGCCGGCAGCGACATGCGTCCCCAGAAAGAGCATATTGCGGCGGTCTCCCAACGCCGTCTCCTCGGCTTCCAGCGCCGCGGACGATTTTGGGACCGGAACCGATTCCCCGGTCAGCGCCGCTTCCTGGGTCCGGAGCGCTACGGCCTGCATGATACGGGCGTCGGCCGGCACCCGGTCCCCCGCCTCGATCTGGATCACATCGCCCGACACCAGCTCGCGGGCGGGAATGGTCTGAACCATGCCGTCGCGGACCACGCGGGTGGAGGGCACCGAGAGTGTTTTCAGGGCGGCCAGCGAACGTTCCGCCTTGTATTCCTGCAGGAATCCCAGGAGGGCATTCAGCAGCACGATGGCCAGGATGGCCGCCGCATCCACCCATTCCCGGAGCAGGCCGGACACCACGGCGGCGCCGACCAACACCCAAATGATCACGCTGGAGAATTGCGAAAAGAACAGACGGACCAGGGAGGGAGGCGGCGCCTCCGGCAGCTCGTTTGGACCCACGGCGGCGAGGCGCCGCTTCGCCTCGTCCTCGGTCAGGCCCTTCCCGGGGTCCACACCCAGCTCGCGGCCCAGGGCCTCGGGCGCCAGCACATGCCATGCCAAGGATCGATTCATGGGAATTGGCCGTTCGCCGGTCTACTGGCTGTGCAGGTGTCCGTCGGAAGCTGGGGATTTGACTTCCTTTTCTGGGACATACACGCTCTTTAGCGGTGGTGAATTCCAGATGACCTTGTTGCCGGGAGCCAGATTCGCCGCCTTGATAGAGTGCGTATTCCCCTCCCGCACCGCTCCCAATTCATAGAGCGTCATCCCGAGGTTGTAGTGTGCTTCGGCCAGCTCAGGTGAAGCCTGGACGGCCGCCTCGAAATGTTGCTTCGCGCTTTCATACTGTTTTTGGTTGTAGGCCTGGATGCCCTCGTCGTTGTGCCGGGCCGCGGTCTGCACCGTGCCCGATGGCGAGACTACTAACAGCTGCCCCGGAGCAGATTGGCACCCGCCCAGCGCCACCACCAGCACCGCAACGTTCAAGCGGCTTCGAGCGCGCATCGCTTTGCCCTCCTGGGCTGCGTGACCAGCGCATCATGGACGCATGATGAGCCACCTACACGTCGGCACTGGCGGCATATTGTTGCACCATGCGGTGCGTGTTGAAGAATGAGGCATTGAACGCGACAGTATGCCGCATCACATCAATCCAGCGATCTCGATACTTGTAATACATCGGCGCGATCGTCCAATGCAGCTTCTCATAGAGCTCTCGCGCCTCCTGCGCGGCATCGGCTGTCGCTTCACCGGGTCGCGGACCTATAGACCATCCCGTCACGCCTTCGATGTAGCCTTCAATCCACCAGCCGTCCAGGACGCTCAAGCTTGGGACCGCGTTGTGGGCGGCTTTCATGCCCGATGTCCCCGATGCTTCCAGCGGCCGTAGGGGAGTGTTGAGCCAGAGGTCGACGCCGGCAGTGAGCAACTGGGCCACGGCCACATCATAGTTCTCGAGATACACAATCCGGACCTGTTGCGGAAGCTGCTTGGCGACGCCCACGACCCGTCGGATCATCTCTTGGCCCGGCTCATCTTTCGGGTGGGCCTTTCCGGCAAAGATGAACTGCAGAGGCCCGATCTGCCGCGCAATGTCGAGCAGCCGCCCCTGGTCAGAAAAGACCAGGTCCGCCCGTTTGTAGAGGGTGGCACGGCGGGCGAAGCCGATCGTCAAAGCCTCGCGTTTGAGGGTGACGGCGGTCCGGCGGTTCACCTCGTCCAGCAGCCGCGCCTTCGCCTCCTCATGGGCATCCCAGACCTCCTGATTCCGGATGCTCACGGCGTAGCGCAGAGAGAAGGGATCTGTTCGCCAGCCGGGCATATGCCGATCGTACAGTTTCTGAAAACTGGGCGCGGTCCAAGTCGCCGAATGGACGCCGTTCGTAATGGAATCAATGGGGTAGCCGGGAAACATTTCCTGGGACACCGCCCCATGCTTCTTCGCCACACCATTCACGAAATGGCTCATGTTCAGAGCCAGCCGGGTCATGTTGAGCCGCTCCGTCCCGCCCAGCATCCGGAGCACCTCCAGCGAGACCGCCTCATCCCATACGGCTTGGACGAGCTCGTAGGAGAACTGGTCGTGACCGGCTGGAACCGGCGTGTGGGTCGTAAAGATGCACTGCCCCCTCACGGCATTGAACGGCCACTCTCCGGCCGCTTCCTGCTTCCGTTCCCGCAACAGCTCGACCGCCAAGCACGCCGAGTGGCCCTCGTTCATATGGAACCGTTCCAGCTCGGTGTATCCCAACGCTCGCAGCATCCGGACTCCCCCGATGCCGAGGATGATTTCCTGCGCCATGCGGTACCGATCATCGCCGCCGTACAGGTATGAGGTCAGCTCCCGGTCGCCAGGCGCGTTGCCGTCCACATTGGTGTCCAAAAGAACCAGCGGCACGACATACCCCGTGGAGCCGACGATGTCATACTGCCAGGCTCGAACCGAAACGACTCTCCGTTCGATCGAAACCTTCACCGTCGGCGGGAGCCTTCGAGCGTAGGCAGAAGGATCCCAGAGGACCGCCTGTTCCCGCTGGTTGCCCCAATCGTCCAGAACCTGGTCAAAGTAACCTTTCCGGTACAGGAGGGTGACGGCGACGACCGGGACCTTGAGATCAGCGCAGGACTTCAGGGTATCTCCGGCCAGGACCCCCAGGCCCCCGCTGTAAGTAGGCATCGTGGAGTCCACGCCGGCTTCCATGGAGAAATAGGCGATACGGCGAGCCCCCGCGGGGCTCGGCTCCGACGTCGCGGCAGCCCGCACAAATTTTGCCGGCTCGGCCAGGAAGGTCCGTCGGCAGAGCTCAGAACAAAAATCCACCCGCTGCCCGCGATCCTCAACTGCGAGGTCTTCCCGCGGGTGAACCATCATCCCGCAGACCGGATCTTTGACCAGCGGCGTCATCGGTCACTTCCCTGTCTCATGGACCCTTCACCGCCTCGATGGTCTTGACGATGTCCAGATACACATTCTCTTCGCGGCGGAGCCGGAAGCCGGCCCGCAGCACGTTGCCGACCGTATCGCGATTCAGGTCCGGGCCGATCTTCCGGGTGAGGCCGGTCATGATGTCCAAAAAGAAGGCGAACGGACCGATCTTGCTCCGCACATGCTCAAACATCAATAACCGGCCTCCGGGCTTCAACACCCGGTAAATCTCCCGGAGTCCTTGCACGGGATGCGGAACCGAGCAGAAGGTGCAGACGGTCAGCACGGTGTCGAAGGCGTGATCCGCAAAGGCGAGTCGCTCGGCATCCATCTGCAGAAGCTTCATGCCGCCCGGATGCTCCGCGGCTCTTTGGCGGGCTCTCGCGATCATTCTCGGGCTGATGTCGATGGCGAGGACCTCGCTTCCCGCCGGAAGATGCTTGAAGTCGTTGCCGGTGCCGGCGGCTACCAGCAGGGTCTTGCCCCGCACCCGGGCAAAGAGCCGGCGCTTGGCCGGCCCGTGGCGCCGGTCCTGAGCGCGAGTGAGCAGATCGTAGGTTGGGGTGGCCCGATCCCATTTCTCTCCCGTCGCGGTCGGCATCACGGCTCCCCATCCGATGAAGCCTCTCGCTCCACGAAGACCTCGCCCTTGAGCTGCTGGTCCAGCCAGCGCACCCCGAGGACGACGAGCAGACCCCACAGCACGCCGACGGCGCAGGCCATTTCCAGGCTCACATACGCCTGCTGCATGGAGTCCCGCATGCCGAACAACATGCCCCCGTACATCCCGATCAGCGCTCCCGGCATCATCACCTCGAAATCCCCGACCAGCGGCACGAGCACCAGCAACAACAGGAGATGCACGGTCATCCCGGCGGCCGTCCCGACCAGCATGGCCACCACCATATCCCACTGCGGCCCCACGAGCATGCGGACCGCGAGGGCCGTGAGCCCCCCGGTCAGGGCACCGGCCAGATAATCGCCGAGCCGGAAATACAACGGGTCCGAAGCACGCGGTGACCAGTTCATGGGGGTTAGATCCTCGAGGGCTGAGCCACCGCGTCACGTACCGGCTCGGGGATGTCCGGCTGGTGCACCCCTGGTGGCGGCCGCATCTCAGGGGGGCGCTTCACGTCCGAATGCCACCGCCAAATCACATAGATCGGCGGGATGACCAGCAGGGTCAGGAGCATCACCGAAAAGACGCCGCCGACCTGCGGCGCGGCGATCCGTTTCATGACATCGGCTCCTGTTCCGGTGGCCCACATCACCGGCAACAGCCCAATGACATCCACGAACCCGATCATGGCCATCGGCCGGATACGTTCCACGGCACCCGCCTGCACGGTGGCCATGAGATCGGCCAGGGTCGTGAGCCCGCCTGCCGCTCGACGCCGCCGGCACGCTTCATCCAGGTACGCCAGCATCACCGCACTCGTTTCCGCCGCGGTTCCCAGGACCGTGATCACGCCGACCCACACTGCAATGCTCATGTTGTACTCGAGCAGCGCGAGATACCAGACCGCACCGACCAGCGCGAGCGGCAGCCCCAGCATGACCATCCAGGTCTCGGCCACCGACTTGAATGTGAAATAGAAGAGCACGAACACGATGAGCAGAGTCAGCGGGAGCACCAGCTTCAGCTTGTCCCACGCCCGCTGCATGAATTCGTACTGACCGGACCAGGCGATGATGTATCCGGCCGGCAGCTTGACTTTTTCCCGGACGACCCGCTTGAGGTCCTCGACATACCCGCCCACGTCCCGGCCGGCCATGTCCACAAACACATAGCCCGCCAGCATGCCGTTCTCGTCCCGGATCATCGGCGGGCCGTTCACGAAGCGCAGGGTCGCCAGTTGCGCGAGGGGCACCTGCGCCCCGGTCGGCGTATTCACGAGGACACGGCGCAGCTTCTCCGGATCATCTCGCAGTTCCCGCAAGTACCGCACGTTGATCGGATACCGCTCGCGCCCTTCAATGGTCGTGGCGATATTCTCGCCTCCGATCGCAGACTCGATGATCCGACCCACACCCATGATTGTGAGCCCGTACCGCGCGATCTCGTCGCGGTTGATATCGAAGTCGAGGAAATAGCCGCCAGAGACCCGCTCGGCATAGACGCTGCGGGTGCCGCGGACCTCCCTCGCCACCATTTCCACATGCTTCCCGATTTCCTCGATCTGCTTGAGATCAGGCCCGAAGATCTTGATACCGACGGGCGTGCGCACGCCGGTCGTCAGCATGTCGATGCGGGCCTTGATCGGCATCGTCCAGGCATTGGTCACCCCGGGAAACTGGAGCGCCCGGTCCATCTCGTCGATCAAACTCTCGTACGTGGTTCCGGGCCGCCACCGCTCTTTCGGTTTCAGCTCCACCACCACCTCCATCATGCTGAACGGCGCCGGATCGGTGGAGGTCTCCGCCCGGCCGGCCTTTCCGAAGACCCTGTCCACCTCAGGAAAGGCTTTGAGCTTCCGATCCATCATCTGGAGCAGTCTCGCCGCCTCGGTCACCGAGAGGCCGGGGAGCGTCGTGGGCATATAGAGGATGGTGCCTTCATAGAGCGGCGGCATGAACTCTGAGCCCAGCCGCAGATACGCCGGGATGGCCAGGATCAGCAGCGCAATCGTGGCGAGGACCACGCCCCACCGAAACCGGATGGCCATCCGGAGGGCCGGGGCATAGAGACGTTGCAACAGCCGCGTCACGGGATGCCGCTGTTCGGGAACGATCCGGCCGCGCATGAACGTCGGCAGCAGCGCCGGAATCAACGTGATGGCCAGCACCGCGCAGGCGGCGATGCCCAGGAAGTTGGTGAAGGCCAATGGCTTGAACATGCGGCCTTCCTGGGCTTCCAGGACGAACACCGGCAGGAACGAGACCGCGATGACCAACAACGAGCTGAACATGGCCGGCCCCACCTCCTTGGCAGAGGCGAGCAGCACATCGGCGCGGTCTCCCGCCCGGCCCTCCCGTTCCCATTCCTCCAGCCGCTTGTGGGCGTTGTCCACCATCACGATGCCGGCGTCCACCATGTCGCCGATCGCCACGATGATCCCGCCCAGTGACATGATGTTCAAACCGATGTCCAGATAGTAGATCGCAATGAAGGACATCAGGATCGCCAAGGGAAGCGTCAGGATCGGGAGCAGCGCCGAGCGGATGTGCAGGAGGAAGCCGATGATCAGTACGCCGGTGACGACCAATTCTTCGATCAAGCTCTCGTTCGCCGTGGCGACTGACTCCCGGATCAGATCGCTGCGGTCATAGGTGGCGACCACCTTGACGCCCTTCGGCATGGATGGCTCAAGGTCTTTGAGCTTGGCTTTGACCCGATCGATCACCGCGAGCGCGTTTTCGCCGAACCGCATGATGACGATGCCGCCGGCCACCTCTCCCTGCCCGTCCAGCTCTACCAGCCCCCGCCGCATGTCCGGGCCAAGACGCACCGTGGCGACGTCCCGCAGCAGGATCGGAATGCCATTGTCGTTCACGCCGACCGCGATCTTCTCGATATGCTCCGCGCGCTTGATGTAGCCGCGGCCGCGGACCACGTACTCGATGCCGGAGAATTCCACCACCCGGCCGCCCACGTCATTGTTGCTGAGCCGGATCTTCTCCACGATCTCGGGCAGCGAGAGCTTGTAGGCCAGAACCTTCGTCGGATCCAGACTCACCTGATACTGGCGGACAAACCCCCCGACGCTCGCCACCTCAGCCACGCCTTCCACGCTGCGCAGCCAGTAACGGAGATACCAGTCCTGAAAGCTGCGCAGGGAGGCCAAATCATGCTGACCCGATTCGTCCACGAGGGCATACTGAAAGACCCATCCGACTCCCGTCGCATCGGGACCCAGTTGCGGAGTCACCCCTTCCGGGAGCCGTCCCGCGAGCTGGTTCAGGCGCTCGAGCACACGTGTGCGGCCCCAATAGATGTCGGTGCCGTCTTTGAACAGGACATAGATGTAGGAATAGCCGAAATCGGAGAACCCGCGGATCACCGTCACCTTCGGAGCCGAGAGCAGCGCGGTCACGATCGGATAGGTGATCTGGTCCTCCACGAGGTCGGGAGACCGGCCGGGCCAGGTCGTATAGACGATCACCTGCGTGTCGGAGATGTCAGGGAGCGCATCAAGAGGAGTCTGCCTCAAGGCCCAGAGGCCTCCTAGGGCCGTCGAGAAGACGAGGAGAAAGACCAGAAAACGGTTCCTCGCGCTGTATTCGATGATTCGCTCAACCATTCGCCTGACGCCTCACGATCATTTCATGCCCATTCCGCCCATGCTCTCGACCACCGCCTTGAGGCGGCTCTCGCTGTCGATCAGGAAGTTCGCCGACGTCACCACGTGCTCGCCTTCCTTGAGTCCTTCCACCACTTCGTAGTCGGTCCCGGTCTTCACCCCGGTCTTGACCAGGCGCGGCTCGAGCCGGCCGCCCCCGAGGTGGATGAACACGACCTGCTTTTGACCCGACTCGATCACGGCCTCCTGCGGAATGGCGAGACGGATTCCCAGGCTTACGTTGAGCTCCACATTTGCGTACATGTCCGGTTTCAGCTTCTCGGCGAGGTTGTCCAACTCGAAGCGCACCTTGGCGGTCCGGGTCTTGGGATCGAGCGTGGGATAAATGAACCCCACCCGGCCGGTCAGCACGGTTCCCGGCTCGTAGGACAGCGTCACCGCCGCTGTTTGCCCCCGTTTGACCGAGGCCAGTTCGTATTCGTAAACGTCGGCGAGAATCCAGATCTTGGAGAGGTCGGCGAGGAAATAGAGCTCCGTGCCTGGGGTGACGTAGGTTCCTGCGCGCGCCTGCATCCGGATGACGGTGCCGGTGATCGGCGAATGGATCGGCAGCGTCCGCAGGACCTTGCCGGTCTTCTCCAGCTCACGAATGTGGTACTCGGGGACATCCCACAGCTCGAAGCGGCGGCGGGCCGCCTCAAGAAGGTCCTTCGCGCCGCGCGCCACCTCGGGAAATTCGCTTTCACCCATCTGCCGAACACTCTGGAGCGCCAGCAGATACTCTTCCTGAGTCGCGACCAGGTCCGGGCTGTAGAGCGTAAAAAGGATCTGGCCCTTCTTGACATGGTCCCCGACGGCGCTCACCAAGAGATCCTCGATCCACCCTTCAAACTTGAGATTGACTCGCGCCACGCGCCGCTCGTCCACATCAACCCGGCCCACGGTCCTGATGACCTTCTCCAATGGCCGACGGGCCACCTCCTCGTACTTCACGCCGATGGTCTGGAGCCGCTCCGGCGGAATCTGCACGATCCCAGTTTCCGGCATCGGACGCCGAGGCTCCTTGCTTGTCTCCCGCACCTCACTCCTCCCCCCTAACCCCTCACCGGCCTGTGGCATGCCAGGCATGTCCTCCATGGCTTCCGGCCTGGATTCCGCGAACGGCAGGATCGACGGCCCGTAAGTCCACCACAGAGCCCCTCCTGTGCCGAGCAGCACGAACAGGGCGATTCCGATGAGCGGTCCTTTCTTCACCGTCCGGATTTCCTTTCCTCCACGGCACCGACCAGCGGCCCGCCGGTGAACTCCTCCAGTCTGGCCCTGGCTTTCTCGTGGGCCACCATTTCGCCGTGCAGTTCCAACTCGCTGTCTTGCAGCGTGAGCAAGCTGTTCAGCAGCGTCAGGAAGTCCACCTTGCCGACGGCATAGCTCGCCTGAGCCGACCGGAGCCCTAACGTGGCCTGCGGAATGATGGCGTCGCGCAGGATCGCGATCAGCCGCTCCGCCCGCTGGGCCTGCACGAAAGCGTCCTTCACCTGGAACAGGACTTCCTGGCGGGTCGCGGAAAATTCTTCCCGTGCGCCGGACAAGCTGGCCAGCGCCTCCTTCACCCCTTGGCGCTGCTTGGTTTCGTAAAAGAGCGGCACCTTGATCCCCAGCATGACCTGATACCCGTTGTCGTTGATCCGATCATTGCGGGTCCCGAGGGCATTCACGTCGAAGTCCGGGAAGTACTGCCGCCGCGCGAGAGACACCGCGCGCTCTCCCCGCTCGATCCCCTTGGTCGAGGCCAGCAGGATCGGGGAGAAGGCGTCTGCCCGGCGGTTCAGCTCGGGCAGAGGCAGGGTCAGCAACATCACATGAATTTCCTCCGGCGTCCCGAGCGGAGCGGCGGGCGGCCGGTTCAACAGCCGATTGATCGCCGCATGGAGGCTCTCTTTTCTCTGCTCCAGGACCGCCAGTCGGTCCAGCACCCGCGAGATCTCCACCTGCGCGCGAAAGACGTCCTGCTGCGCCGCCTGGCCGACGCTGTACCGGGCTTTCGCCGTCTTCTCAAACTGGATCAGGAGGAGCTTGTTTCTGTCCACGATCTCGATGCCCTTGTGCGCGAAATGCAGATCGAAATAGGCTTCCTTCAATCGGGCGATGAGCCTGAGCCGCGTCGCCTCATATTCCTGTTCGAGACGGTCCGCCTCTCGCCCGGCCACTTCCCCTCGAAGCTTCAGCTTGCCCGGAAAGGGGACTTCCTGTCCGAACCCATACATCGCCCCCTGCAACACGTCCACCATCGGCATCCGCTGGTATCCGAGCTGGACCTTGGGATCCGGCAGCGTGGTCACCTGCGGCACCACCGCCTTGGCCGCCTCCCACCGCTCCCGGCTCGCCTTGATCTCGGGGTTCTGCTCGACCAATTCGGCGACGAGGGTGGACAAGGCCAGCCGGGGCTCGTTCGCCCTCGCGGGTGGCGCAGCGAGGAGAACAAGAAACAGAGCACTCCATGCGGCAACGATCGCCGCTCTTGTGATTGTCCCATTCGAGTTCATAGCGCACCTCTTGCTGGAGAATGCATTGCGGCCGTCAAGGCTGACAGGAAATTGGCTCGGAGCCGCGGTCAGAGCCCTGCCCTGACAGCAGACCGTCGCGAGGGGGGGAGATCAGATCCGGAAGGTCGAGAGAAGCCGGAAGAGCAGGGGCCGGAAGACGGAGGCGGCGGCGACGGACTCTTCGAGTCCGGATATGACCGGGCCCATCGGGGGCGGGACAACGTCGCCGATAGCGGGCGACTGCGTCGCACGGCTGCCGTTCTCTTTGGCGTGGGAGGCAAGGGAATCCTGACACATGGGGCCTTCTCCGCCGGAGTGGGCATGCACAGCGACGATGAGCGGAGAGGCGAAGGCCGGCGGCATGCTCATTGGGCACAAGACGCCGATGACCTGGCACAAGAACACTGCCGCCAGAATCGTAAGCGCCAACAGCCGGGCCGAGCCGCGACGGTCCTTCATGTCTGCGAGTATAATCAGTTTCTTTTCCGACGACAATGGCTCGTGGTCTCATGGCGTCCCAGGGAACCGCGCCCCCCGCTCCAACTGACCGCAGCCGTTCTGCTGACGCCGGCTCGGTAGGGAGTTCGGGCATGGCGCACCTTTCCGCTCTTCGCGGACGCAAGGTCAATGCCAACGGCAAGGCGAAAAGAGGCAGGGATAATGCGGGGTTCCGAGGGGCTGACGTGATGGGTGCGGCAATGACCGGGGCGGAAAAGGGCAGTCCCCGGGAGACCCGGTCAGAATGCCACAGGCCTACATAAATCCTCCCAGGACAAAGGAGCCATAGAGCACCACCAGGACCCCGCCGGCCCAACGGGGGACCGTCTTCGTCATCATCAACAGGGACACCGCGATGACCGTGACGAGGCACACGGGAAGATAGAACCGCAGCACCTGCGAGTCCACGGACACCGGCCTCACCAATGCGATGATGCCGGCATTGAACAGGAAGAAGGCCAGAATGGAACCCACGACCGTGCCGAAGCTGATCTCAGGCCTGCCCCGCAGGGCAGCCGGCAGCTCCCTGGCCAACTCTTCAATGCTGACCAGCAACGCCAGCACCGTCATGCCGAACACCGTGTCGGAGAGGCCGAACTCGGCCATGATGGTCCGCGCACCCCCGACCAGCATTTCGCTTCCGACGGCGAGCGCCGCGACCGCCAGCACCAAGAGACCGAACGATCGCCATCTGCTTCCCGTCCGCTCCTCCAGCGCTTCGATCATTTCTCCGCCGGGCCTGATATCCAGCCCTCTCTTGCCGAACCAGATCAACGCGACAACCGCCAACGCAAAGGCTCCCAGCAAGATGAGCCCGTCCACTCTCGAAATTCGGCCATCCGCGCTCAGCCCCCCGAGGAGCAGCACCGCCAGAATCGGCACCACCAGGATCGGCTTGGGCGCCTGCGCAAAGGTCATCGGCGCCACCAGCGCCGTGATCCCGAAGGCCAGCGCGATGGCCACCATCGCTGCGCCGATGATGGAGCCCAGCGCGATGCCGGCCACTCCCTCAAAGGAGCCCACGACGCCGACCGCAAGATTTTCCGGGTCGAAGCCGAGGAAGAGCACACTGACCAGAAATGGGGAGATCCCGAAGCCGAGCGACGTGCCGATCGCGCCTCGGACCACACGCGCCGCAAAATACAGGATCAGGCCGAGCCCGACTGCACAGAGAGCTATCGCGGGAACCATCTGCAAGACGCTTGCTCCCTCATGCCGGATGCGCAGAAGCTTCCGAACGACGCCCGTCAGGAAAGCGGGTGCCGGCCGGCCGCGGGCTCTGCGCACCCGGGCTCACGCCCGGGCACCGCGGGCCCGGAGCGGGCAGCCGGCGGGCGCCGCTCCACCGCCCAGCCATAGAGGACGGGGAGCACCACCAGGGTGAGCGCGGTGGAGGTGACGAGCCCGCCGATGACCACGACGGCTAATGGCCGCTGCACCTCGGCGCCGATGCCTTGAGCCACCGCCAACGGGAGGAGTCCCAGCAGGGTGGTCATCATCGTCATCAGCACCGGCCGCAGTCTCAACACGCATCCCGACACAATCGCCTCCCCGCCGGACAGTCCGCGCGCGTGTAACCGGTTGATGATGGACACCAGGACCATGCCGTTGCCGACCGCAACGCCGAACAGCTCGATGAACCCGACGGAGGCCGGCACGCTCAGGTACTGCCCGCTCACCCACAGGGCCGCCACGCCGCCGACCAGGGCGAACGGGAGATTCAGGATCACCAGCGTCGCATCCCGCACCGAGTTGAACGACCAGACCAGCAGCAGGAAGATCAGCGCGACCGTGATCGGAACGATGATCGAGAGACGCCGCATCGCCCGCTCCATATTCTCGAACGTGCCGCCCCAGGTGATCGTATAGCCCTGCGGCAGGACGAGGGCCCCGGCCAGCTTGCGCTGCCCCTCGGCGACCACGCCGGCGATGTCCCGGCCCAGCACGTTGAAGCCGATGTAGATCCTCCGCCGGGCGTGCTCGCGGCTGATGCGCGCCGGACCCTCGCTCATGCCGATCGTGGCCAGCTCGCTCAACGGAATGGGGGCCCCGGACAGGGCGCTCACGCGGATGTCGCCGATGGCCCGGACACTGTTCCGGTACGCCTCCGGAAACCGGAGGATCAACGGAAACCACCGCTCCCCCTCGTAGACCTGGGTGGCGCGCTTCCCGCCGACCGCCGTGACGATGATGTCCTCGATGTCGGAGACGTTGATCCCATACCGCGCGATCCTGGCCCGGTCGATGTCCACGGTCAGGTAGGGCTGCCCGGCGATCGGCTCGATCTTGAGGTCCTTGACGCCCGGGACGGTCTGCATGACGCCCTCAATCTGGTCGGCCGTGCGCCTGAGCAGCTCGAGATCGTCCCCGAACACCTTGATCGCGCCCTCGGTCTTCACGCCGGAGATCAGCTCATCCACCCGTTCCTGGATCGGCTGGCTCATCAGCACCGAAATGCCGGGCACCTCGGCCAGCCGCCGGCGGATCGCATCCACCAACCGCGCCTTGGTCGGGGCCGTCGTCCAGGTCTCGCGCGGAGTCAGCAGGACCACCGGATCGCTCTCGTTCGGCTCCTCGGGCGCATTGGCGATCTCAGAGCGACCGATCTTGCTCACCATGAGCCGGACCTCAGGAAACTCGAGGATGGCGCGCTGCGCCCGCTTCTCCAACTCGATGGACTCGGGGAGCGAGACACTGGGGAGCCGGACGATCTGCGGGGTCAGGGCCCCTTCATCCAGGATCGGAATGAACTCCCGGCCCAGGAAGGGGATCAGGGCAATGGCCAGGCCGACGACGGAGACCGCGCCGGTCAGCACGATGGTCCGCCGGGCCAGCGCGCCTTGCAGCACCGGCAGATAGAGCCGCTTGGCCCACTGCATCACCCAGGGGTCGCGCTCCGGCCCGGCCCGAAGCGCCAGGGCGCTCAACGCGGGAGACAGCGTCAGCGACAGACTGACCGAGACCAGGAGCGCGATCACGATCGTGATCGCGAGCGGGGCGAAGAGCTTGCCTTCGATCCCTTCGAGCGTCATCAATGGGAGGAAGACGACGCTGATGATGAGAATCCCGAACAACACCGGCCGCGCCACTTCGTTCGCGGCCCGGATCACGATCGCCCGGCGCTCGGCGGCCGGACCCCGGTGCTGCGACAGGTGGCGGAAGATGTTCTCCACCATCACCACGGAGCCGTCGGCAATCTCGCCGATCGCGATCGCCAGCCCCCCCAGCGACATGAGATTGGCCGTCAGCCCGACGCGCCCCATCACCAGAAACGTCACGAGCGGCGTGATCAGCAGCGTCGCCGTGACGACGAGCGCGCTCCGGACGTTGCCCATGAACACGAACAACACCAGGATCACCAGGAATACGCCCTCGAAGACGGCCTCCCTGACCGTCCGCAGCGCGGCGGTCACCAGCTCGCCGCGATCGTAGAACGGGACGATCCGCAGGCCGCCGGGCAGCACATTCTGTTGATGAATCTCGTCGACCTTCCGCTTGACCGCCTCCACCACCTCCCGGGCATTCTCTCCCCGGAGCATCAACACGACCCCCGCGACGACCTCCTGCTCGCCGTTCAGGACCGCGGCGCCGTGCCGGACCGCCTGCCCGATGCGCACCTCGGCCACATCGCGGACGAAGACCGGCGTGCCGCCGGCCTCCTTCACCACGATATGCTCGATGTCGGCGACCGTCCGGATCAGGCCCACGCCGCGGACGATGGCGCGCTCGGCGTGCCGCTCCAGCACATTCCCGCCGGCGGTGGCGTTGTTGTTCGCCACCGCCTCGAACACCGCGGCCAGCTTCAGGTTGTACTTGCGGAGCTTGGCCGGCTCGACGAGCACCTGGTATTGCTTGATGTAGCCCCCCAACGAGTTCACGTCGATCACGCCCGGGACGGTCTTGAGCCGGGGGCGGATGATCCAGTCCTGGACGGTCCGCCTGGCGGTCAGCTCGGCCTCGCGGAGCGCCGGATCGGCCGGCAGCGGCCGCGGGCCCTCCAGGTAATACTGGTAGACCTCCCCCAAGCCGGTCGTGACCGGCGCCATGACGGGCTCGACGCCGGCCGGCAGCCGGTCCCGCACTTCGATGAGGCGTTCGAGCACCAACTGCCTGGCGCGGTACAGGTCGGTCCCGTCCCGGAACACCGCGGTGACCTGCGACAGGGCGAATTTGGAGAGCGAGCGTACCTCGGTCAGGCCCGGCAGGCCGGCGAGCTGCAGCTCGATCGGAAAGGTGACGAACCGTTCGACCTCGATGGGCGAGCGTCCCGGCACCGAGGTGAGGATCTGCACCTGGATATTCGTCACGTCGGGGAACGCGTCGATGGGCAAGGCCGGCAGCGCATACACGCCGAGTCCCGCCAAGATGCCGATGATCACCAGCACGAGCAGGCCATGACGGACCGAAAACTGCACGATCGCGCTGATCATTTGACGGGCTCGATCTTGTGCTTCTCGACCTCGGACCTCAACGCAAACGCCCCCTTGGTCACGACGCGCTCCCCTTCGCGCAGGCCGGCCAGTACCTTCACCACATCGCCGCTCTCCTCGCCGAGACGGACGGCGCGGGGCTCAAACCGCGCGGAGTCCAACTGGACGAACACGAGCGGCCGGCCCGCATCGCCCTGCACGGCCGAGGTCGGAATGGCGAGCACGTCGGGCTCCGGGGCGGCATGGACGCGCACCGTGGCGAACATCTCCGGCTTCAGGCGTTTGTCGCGATTCGGCACCGTGACGCGGACGCGCATGGCTCGTGTGGCCGGGTCGAGGATATCGCCGAGATACGTGATCGTGCCGGTGAACAGGTCATCCGGATAGGCCGAGACCCGCACCTCGACGCTCTGGTGCAGGCGGATGAAGCGCAGATCCCGTTCCGGCACGCTGGCCATCACCCAGATGTCGGATAGGTCCGCCACCGTGAAGAGCTTGTGGGTGCTCTCCACCACTTCACCCCTGGTGACATTCCGGGTGATGATCCTGCCGTCGAACGGCGCGGCGATCGGCACGACGGCCCGGATGGTTTGCTCGCGCTCCAACCGGGCGATGTCGGCATCCCTCATCCCCATCAGCTCCAGACGGTGTCGCGTCTCCCGGGCTTCGGATCGCGCACTGATCATTTCCCCCTGCCGGCGCTCGAACTCGGCCCGGCTCACCGCCTTGCCCTCGAGCAGGTCCCGGGCCCGTTCGTAGGCGAGCATGGCCACCTGGAGCTTGGCCGTCGCCACCAGGTGCGCCGACTGCGCGGCGCCCAGGTCGGTGCTGTACAAATTTGCCAGCAATTCGCCGGCCTTGACGTCCTTCCCAAAGTCCGCGAACACGGCCACCACCCGGCCCCGCACGAGTGTGGTGATCTCGGCCAGCTCATTCTCGTTCGGCTGCACGGTGCCCGGAAAATCGCGGAACGTTCGAAACTCGCCGCGGACGACCGGACGGGAGACAATGCCGCTCGTCGTCACGGCCTCAGGGGTCAACTGCACCACGCCGGCGCGCGGCGCTTTGTCCGCAGCCGCCTCCCTGGGCTCGCGATCGCTCCCAGGACCGCAGCCGGTCACGGCCGCCAACGCGCCGAGAAGACACAGGAGAGCCTTGCCGCTTGGATGCTTGCGCACGAGCGTCACCGCATACCTTCCCGTTGGATTATGAGGCAAGCGACATGCCGGGCGAAAGTGCCGGCAGGTCGCCAAATGATGGGGGGCGAGGGCTGACGACTCCCGTGCGGGCCAGATCGGAGCAGAAAAGGGCACTCCGCCCGCGCGCCCGGCCGGCATGCCACCGGCTTACACAAAAACCTCCGAGGACAACGCGCGTCAGAGACCGACGCATGCTAGCGAAATAGGAGCATCATGGCCAGCGCATAGCCGAGGATCATCAGGAGGCTATCCGGTTCCAGGAGCAGGAACCGGCGCTCGGCCCGGTAGATGAGATCGGTGTATTTGAAATGCTTGATACTGGGATGGAAG
>CAYJUM010000041.1:0-21800 GCA_964373355.1 uncultured Nitrospirales bacterium
CGGGACTTTGAGAGCTACAAGCTGCTCCTCGATCTCTGGTCGAAGGAAAACCCGATCAAGACGATCAAGCTCCAGGTCCTCCTGGTCGTCAATGCCCTGCTGGTCTCCGCCGGTGCGCTCCCCGGTGATGGTCTGACACGGGAGAAATGGCTGCTCTACGCGGCCGGCGTCCTGTTCAACGGCATCTGGGCGCTCTCGATCGGGCGCACGGCCCTGTTTCAGGAGGCCTGGCAGGCCAAGCTCCGGGAGCTCCGGGACCGGTACCCCGACGACCCCCGGTTCGCTGTGCTGGAGACTGCTGCGCATCGGAAAGCGGCTTCCTGGCTGCTGCGCCTCCTGGGCGGCGTCTCGTCGAAATGGTACCTGCTGCTCTCTCCGGTGATCTTTGCTATGATCTGGCTCACCATGCTGGGGATCGCCCGGTAGCAGGAATAGGCCTTTTGCCGAACGGAGTCCGCGATGCCGACCACCACGCAGCTCCTCATCAAAGAAGAAAGCAAGCCCGGCGTCCTGGCCCGGGTGGCCTCCGTGCTGGGAGAGGCCGGCGTCAACATCAAGGCCTTTTCCGCCCCTGAAGTCAGCGGGACCGGGGAGTTGCGCGTCGTGGTGGCCAATCTGGACAAGGCCAAGACCGCCCTGAAGGCCGCCAAGATCACGTTCCGGGAGGAGGCGGCCTTGGTCCTGAGCCTGGAGAACCGGCCGGGGGCCTTGGGCGACGTGGCGGCGCATCTCAAGAAGGCCGGGATCAATATTACGTGTGGGTATTGCACTCCCTCCCGCGAAGGGCGCCGCGCCATCGTGGTCCTGACCGTGTCCGATATTCAGAAGGCGCAGGATGTCCTGAGAGGAGAGTCCCTCGACGAGATCTAAGCGACCTGCCATTGTCCTGAGCTTCCTCCTGGTGGTGGCCTCTCTATGGCTTGGAGGCTGCGCCGGCAGTCCTCGGCGTCATCCCCAGGCTGTCCCCTCCGGCTATCCGATCGGGTATGTGGAGCGCGGGGTGGCCTCCTGGTACGGTCCCGGCTTTCATGGCCACCTGACCTCCAACGGGGAGCGCTATGACATGCACCGGTTCACGGCCGCTCACCGCACATTGCCGATCGGATCGGTGGTGGAGGTCCGCTCGCTGACCACCGAGAAGACCGTGACGGTCCGGATCAATGACCGCGGGCCGTTCGTCAAGGGCCGGATCATCGACCTCTCCCTGGTCGCGGCCCAACTGCTCGGCATGGTCGGGGAGGGCACCGACCGGGTCGAGATCAAGGTCATCGGCTACCAGGGACGGGCCGGGGCCATGGGGCTGCTCACCGTCCAGGTGGCCTCCTTCGTCGAGCCGGACAATGCCTGGGCCCTGGCGGGGCGCCTGAAGGCCGACTACAAGGACGTCCGGGTGGTCCCCGTGGTCCTGCCGGCCGGGAAGCGGTACCGGGTCCAAGTGGGGCGCTATGCGACCGAGGCCCAGGCCCAGGGGATCGCCGAAGAGATCGAAAAGAGGCTGCGGGTCGACTCCCTGGTCCTCCGGGACGATAGTTAGTGCATTGTAACCCATTGGTTTCTAAGGCCTTCCAGTTCAGTTGATTGAACAGAAATGCGCACCTGTGCTAGATTTTCACCCTCATGGATGACGGCCCCATAGGAACATTCGGAGCAATCCCATCCGCCTGGCAGCCTTCCGTCCCGACCCCGATGCTGGTTTCGTATTGATCCGACAGTAACTGGAGGCCCATGGAGTATCTGATTCTTGCTGGGTTGATCTTCCTCTCGGCCGTGATCTCGGCCGCGGAGATCGGCTTTTTCTCGGTCAATGAGACGCGGCTTCGGGCCCTGGCTGAAGGCGGCGGCCGCCGGGCGGCCCTCGGGCTCCATCTGCGGTCCAACCCGCAGCGCCTCCTGTCCACCATCATGATCGCCGACAACATGGTGAACATCGGCGCCGCCTCGTATGCGACCATCCTGACGATCCGCCTGTTCGGGTCCGAGGCGGTCGCCATCGCAACCGGCATCCTGACCTTTCTCCTGCTGATCCTGGGGGACATCGTGCCCAAGACCCTGGCGGCCAAGCACTCCATCTCCGTCGTCCTGGCGATGGCCTATCCCGTATACTGGATCGAGCAGGCGCTGGCCCCGGTGCTCTTCGTGCTGGAGCCGATGATCGCCAAGCTGACGGGCGGGAAGGGGTTGACCGTGCCCTTCGTCACCGAGGAAGAGCTGAAGATCATGCTGGACGTGGGCGGCGAGGCCGGTGTGATCGAGAGCGAAGAAGTGAAGATGATCAAGAACGTCTTCCAGCTCAACGACATCACGGTCGAGGACTGCATGACCCCGCGCATCGCGCTGTTCGGGCTGGAGGGCAAGCAGCGGCTGCGGGACGCGCGGGAACAGCTCTTCCGGCTGAAGTATTCCCGCATTCCGGTCTTCGACGGCAATCTCGACAACATCAGCGGCATCCTCTACAAAGACCGGGCGCTCATCGAGCTTGCCAAGGGCCACGACGAGTTGCAGCTCAAGGAGATCGCCCAGCCGGCCCTGTTCGTGCCGCGGCAGAAGGCCGCCGACGACCTCATGAAGCAATTCCAGGTGGAAAAGCGCCACATGGCCATCGTCGTCAACGAGTACGGCGGCGTCGTGGGGCTCGTCACGCTGGAGGACCTTCTGGAGGAAGTCGTCGGGGAGATCATGGACGAGACCGACATCAGCGAAGAGCTCATCAAGCGCATCGGGAAGAACGAGATCCTGGTGCACGGCCGGACCGAAGTCCGCCGCGTGAACGAATTTTTCAAGGTCAAGCTCGACGAGAGCCAGAACACGATCAGCGGGTTGATTCAGGAGCAGCTCGGGCGGATTCCGGCGGTCGGGGAGGAGATCGAGGCGGGCAGTTGCCGGCTGGTCGTCCGGGAGGCCGACCCGAAATCCATCAAAAGCGTGCAGATCGTGAAGAAGGACGAGCAGCCCGTGGGGGCCCCGGCCGAATCAGCTGGCGTCCGCCTTGCCGGATGAGGCCAGCCGTTTCGCTTCGTACATGCGTTGATCCGCCGCCCGGACCAGCTCGGCCGCGCTCGTGACCGGCGGAAAGCCCGGGATCGTCGCGTGGCCCATGCTGATCGCAAGCTTGACCGACCCTTCCGGCGTAGTGAGCCGCAATTCCTTCAGGGCCGCTCCGACCTTCTCCAGCACCGCCTTCCCGTGGTTCTTGTCCGTGCGCGGCAGCAGCGCCACGAACTCGTCCCCGCCCGTCCGCGCGAGCAGGTCCGTCTCGCGCAGGCTCGCGCTTAACGTCGCCCCCACCTGGCGCAGCGCCCGGTCGCCCGCGTCGTGGCCATAGCGGTCGTTGATGGTCTTGAAGGCATCCACATCCATCACGAGCACCGTGAAGGGCTCGCCGGTGCGTTGGAAGCGCCGCCATTCCTGCGCCAGCGCCTCCTCGAAGTACCGGTGGTTGTAGAGGCCCGTGAGCGGGTCGCGCACCGCCAGCTCCTTCAGCTCCAGGTTCTTGGCCTCCAGCTCCTTGAGATACGACTCCCGCTCCTTCAGGAAGAGTGCCCGGTCCCGCTCGGCCTCCTTGTGGGCGGTGATGTCGTGCACGACGACCAGGATTCCGCGGAGGGAGCCGTCCGCCTGCCGGTCCGGATGGAAGTCCGAGGAGAAGTACCGTGAGGGGCCGGGCGCGCGCGGGTCGCTGAACTCCTCCTCGAAACCGCGGTAGGGCTCCCCGGTCTGCAGGACCCGTTCGAAGATCGGGCTCATCGTGGACCAGGTCTCGGCCGGGATGAGCTCCGGAAGCGCCTTACCCGGAAAGTCCTCCACGGCGCGCCCGTGCAGCTCTGCGATGAACCGGTTGACGCGCTCGACGACCAATTCCGGCGTCACGTACAGGAGCCCGATCGGCGCGGTCTCGTACAGGGTGTCCAGCCGGGTCCGCTCCTGCTCGGTGGCGGCCAGGGCTTCGCGCACCGCCTGCTCCGCGCGCTGCCGGCTCATGGCGGCCCCGACCTCGAGCGCCACGGTGGAGAACAGCTCCAGCTCGTTAGGGGAGGGCGGCCGGGCCCGGCGGGTGGCCAGCATGAGGGTTCCCAGCACCGTGTCGCGGTCCAGGATCGGCGCCACGCACACGTAGCGGATGCCGTCCATCCGCGCCGCATCCCAGGTCAGGGCGCCCGCGGTGAGGTCGTGGGTCGCCGCCCGGCGCGAGGTGATCACCGGCCCGGTGACGGCGCGGGCCACCGCAAGGTCCTCCAGGCTGGCCACCAACCCCATCGGCATCCCGGCCTGGAATTGGAGCGTGAGGTTGCCGTCCGCGTCCACCGTCTGGATGCAGCCCATCTCAACCTCGAAGAGCTGCACGAGCCGGGAGACGGTGGACTGGTAGAAGGTCGGGAGATCGTCGGCGGCCACGGCGGCCTGAATCGCCTCGTTCAGCACGGTGAGCGTGAATTCGCGCTGCCGGAGCGACCCCAAACTTTCGCGCGCCTGGTGGTCCTTCCTCTGCAGCGCCTCGGTCATCTGGTTGAAGGCCTCGGTCAGCAGGCCGATCTCGTCGGAGGAGGTGACGGGCAAGGGCGTCGCGACGGAGGTGGCCGGCATGGACCGCATGGCGCGCGTGAGGACCGCGAGCGGCCTGATGACCCCGATCCGGATGGCAGCCCAGAACAGCAGCAGCAAGGCCGAAAAGGCGATCCCATTGACCACCAACAGCCCGCGCAGATTCTTCTGGACCATGGCATCGATCGTGGAGAGATCGATGCCGATGAGGACCGCTCCGATCACCCGTGGGGCGGGCGGGGTCTCCACCTGCAACGGGATCAGGTGGTACTGCACCCGCCCTTTGCGGCCGGCCTCGATCCAGCGGACCTGCCGGGCGTCCTCGAGCGCCTGCCGGAGCCCATTGGGATGGAACCGCAGCGGCTGTCCCACCTCCTGCTCGACCAAGGACGCCAGGATGGTGCCGCCGGCATTGACCACCGTCAGGGTGTGGACATCGGGCAGCAACCCGGCCTGGGCCACCACGCGCCGGAGATTGCGATGGTCACCGCTCAGGACGAGCGGCTCGGCCGTGACCCCCAGCACCCGCGCCTCTTGCGCGGCCTTCGCCTCCCAGCCTGCGAGCAGATTGCGCGTGCTGATCCGATACTGCACGAGGGTCAGGAGCGACGCGACGGTGAACAGCGCGGCCACCAGCGCCACGACGGCCTTGGTACTCAGCGACACCCCGGACTGGCTCCAGCGCATCAACCTCCCTCGCCCTGGTTCACGTCCGTTTCGATCCGCCGGAGGAGCTCGGCGAATTCGGCCTCGGACAGCACCTTGACGCCCAGCCGCTTTGCTTCCTCCAGCTTCGACCCGGGATCGGTCCCGGCGACGACGTAATCGGTCCGCTTGCTGACGCTGCTGCTCGCCCGCGCGCCCAGTTCCTCGACGCGGCGCTTGGCGTCTTCGCGGGCGAAGCCGGACAAGCCGCCGGTAAAGACGAAGGTCTTGCCCTCCAGCGGCTGAGGGCGCCGCCCCTGGGGCCCCTGCGGCGTTTCGAGCAGCTCGAGCCCCAGCTCACGCAGGCGCGCGATGACCCGCCGGTTGCGCTCCTCCTTAAAGAAGGATTCGAGGCTCTCGGCGATCTGCGGGCCGATCTCGCGCACCTGCTCGAAGGCCTCGCGGTCCGCAGCCATGATCGCATCGAGGGTGCCGAACCGTCTGGCCAGCACGCGAGCGATGTGCTCGCCGACGTTCCGGATGCCCAATCCGATCAGGAAGCGCTCCAGGGTGACGCGCTTGCTCCGCCGAATGGCTTCGTGCAGCAGGGAGGCCGATCGCTCGGCGAACCCGTCGAGCGTGACGAGCTGCTCGGCGGTGAGCGCGAACAGATCGGAGAGGTCCTTTACGAGCCCTCGGTCCACGAGCTGGGCGACCGTCTTCTCGCCGAGCCCGTCGATGTCGAGCGCGATCTTCGACCCGAAGTGCTCCAGCTCTCCCTGAAGCTGGGCGAGGCACGCGGCCTTTCCGGAGCAGTAATAGTAGGCGCCCTCCCGGCTGAGGCGCGACCCGCACACCGGGCAGCGCTCCGGCATGCGGAACGGCTCAGCGCGCCGCTCGCCGGGGACCGGCACCCGCTCCACCACCGCCGGAATGACGTCTCCGGCGCGCTCGATGCGGACCGTGTCGCCCACGCGGATGTCCTTGCGGGCGACTTCGTCGGCGTTGTGGAGCGTGGCGCGGCTGATCGTCACCCCGCCTACCTCGACCGGCTTGAGGAGCGCAAACGGCGTGACCGCCCCCGTGCGCCCCACCGAGACGCCGATGTCCTGGACCTGGGTCACCTCCTGGCGCGGCGTGAATTTGAAGGCCAGGCCCCAGCGCGGGCTCCGCGACTTCTCGCCGAGGGCGTCCTGCCAGTCCCGGCGGTCCACCTTGACGACGATCCCGTCGATCTCGAAGGGGAGCTGCTCGCGTTGCGGCTCGATCTCGTGATGAAAGGCGATCACGTCGTCGATCGTCTCGCAGCGACGCCGCTGAACCGGAACGGGAAGCCCCCAGCGGGCCAGCACCTCCAGTTCCTCCCAGTGGGTGCGCGGAGGAACGCCGCCGAGGGCCATGATCTCATAGCAGGTGACGACGAGCGGGCGCTCCGCCGTGATGCGCGAGTCGAGTTGGCGAATCGACCCCGCGGCGGCATTGCGGGGGTTCGCGAAGGGCTCCTCCCCCCGTTCGGCCATCCGGCGGTTGAGTTTCTGAAATTCATCCAGCCGCATGTAGGCCTCCGCGCGCACGACCAGATGGGCGGGACGATCGGGATCGGGCTGGAGCTGGAGCGGCAGGGAGCGGATGGTCCGGAGGTTCACGGTGACGTCTTCCCCGATCGTCCCGTCGCCGCGGGTGGCCCCGCGCGTAAAGCGGCCGTCATCGTACACGAGCTCGATCGACAACCCGTCGTACTTGGGCTCCGCCGTATAGCGGACCGCGTCTATCCCCAGGTCGCGGCGCACGCGTTTGTCGAAGGTGCGAACCTCCTCCTCGTCCGTCACCGAATCCAGGCTGAGCATCCGGCGCTCGTGCGTGACCTTCTTGAGCTCGCTGAGGGGGGCGGCACCGACGCGCTGGGAAGGGGAGTCGGGGGTGACGAGGTCGGGATGGGCCGCCTCCAGGTCCAGCAGCTCCCGGAAGAGGCGGTCATACTCCTGGTCCGAGATCTCGGGGCGGTCCTTGACGAAATAGAGGTAATCGTGCCGGCGGATTTCCTGTCGGAGCGCTTCAATCCGTCGCCGGATCTCCGCTGCCGCCATCTTACTCCTGCTGCCAGTCGAGCGGTTGGGCCGGGTGGCGATTCATGCCGTCTGTCGCGGGCTCTGTCGGCTCCATCGCGCGTGCCGCAAGCCATAGAGCGACGCGTTCGAAAGTCCGCGGCAACCTAACACAGGCTCCTCCGGAGGGTCAAACGGCCCGGAGGCCCCGTGAGGACTTCTACCCATTTAGGTTTTGACTTTCTGCGCGGGCCGCCTTATTCTACAGGCGCCGACCGTTCCTCAGTCAGGCTCACCCTCTACAACGCAGCACCGCGAGGGTCGTCCCGGCCGGCAGCCGGTCCGGGAAGCAGAGAGTTGGCGGGCCGAATGTTATGGCAGCTCATCCGGCAGCGAAGGACGGTGCGATCATGAAGAGCGGTATGGATCTCCGCTTCACGGGAGTCCTGCTCAGTGTGCTGATGCTCTCCGGTTGCGTGATGGCCGAGAAGTACGAAGCGGAGAAATCACGCGCGCTGAACTTTCAGCGCCTCCTGGCCCAGGAGGAAAAACGCACCGCGGAGCTGGATGCGGAGCTGAAACGGGCCAAACGGGAAACCTCGGAGATGGAGGCCCGGAACCGCGAGATGACGGCCCAGCTGCAGGCGGTGCGCGAGCAAATGGCGCGGATCCAGGACGAGACCGCGGTCCTCCGTGAGGAGGCGGCCGCGCTGCGCGAGCGGGCGCTCGAGCAACGCACTCAGGCGCAGGCTCCCAAGGGCAAGGGCAAGCGCCGCGAGAAAGCGGCCGCTCCCAGGATGGCTGAGCCGGAACCGGCTCCGGAACCCTCGATCGCCGCGGAAGAGGCGCCGAAGGCGGAAGCCGGCGGAACTCCTGTGTACCATAGCGTCAAGCGGGGCGAGACCTTGTACCGCATCTCCAAGCAGTACGGCACGGATGTGAAGACCCTCCAGGAATGGAACAATCTCCCGGACAACAACATCGAGGTGGGTCAGAAGCTGATCGTCGGCCACGAATAACGGAAAACGTTTTAGCCGGCTTCCCTCTTCATCGCGTATTCCCTTCCTGCTGTCTACCGGGACCATCATCTCTCGTGAATCGTGAGGCGTTAGGGGTAAGCCGACCCTTCACGCCTGACGTCTCTCCCGTTCGTTGACAGCGCCGGAAGGCGCATGTTACTGTGCGCAACATGGAAAAACCTTGCTATTCCCTCAACTTGGAAGAGTTTCGTGGCTTGGCCTCCCATGGCAACCTGATCCCTCTCTATCGCGAAATCCTCGCCGATTTCGAGACCCCGGTCTCCGCCTTCGCGAAGATTGATCACGGCCCTACGGGCTATCTCCTGGAGAGCGTCGAGGGCGGGGAGAAATGGGCGCGCTATTCCTTCCTCGGAAGCGGCTCGCCGGTCGTGCTGCGGGAAGACCGCGGCATGCTCCTGTTGACGCGCGGCAACATGGTGCAGCGCTTTCCGATCAGCCGGAAGCCCGGGGAGGGCCCCCTGGACCGGCTGCGGACCCTGATGGCTGCTTACAGACCGGTGGCCGTCCCGGACCTGCCGCGGTTCGTCGGCGGCGCGGTCGGCTATCTGGCGTACGACATCGTCCGGTACTTCGAAGACCTGCCCGCGAAGCGCAAGGATGCCCTGGGGCTTTCCGAGATGGCGTTTTTGTTCACCGACACGCTGCTGATCTTCGACAGTGTGGCGCAGAAGATCAAAGTCGTCGCGAACGCCCACCTCGAAGGCACGGGCGAGGCGGCCATCACGCGGGCCTATGCAGGGGCGACCGCGCGGATCGAGCGGATGATCGCCCGCCTGCGGCGCCCGCTCCGGCGGCCCGCGGCAAAACGGCGCCGCACGCCGATCACGTTCGCGCCGAACATGAGCCGCGCCGATTTCGAGAAGATGGTGATGCGCACGAAGGAGTACATCCGGGCCGGGGACATCGTGCAGGCCGTCGTCTCCCAGCGATGGGACACCCGCATCCAGACTTCGCCGTTCGCGATCTACCGCGCGCTGCGGGTGATCAATCCCTCGCCTTATATGTACTACCTGCGGATCGGCGGCGTAGAGCTGGTGGGCTCTTCGCCCGAGATTCTCGTCCGCTGCGAGGACGGCACTGTGTCGGTGCGCCCGATCGCCGGGACCCGTCGCCGCGGGGCCACCGACGAGCAGGACCGGCAATTGGAGGTCGATCTGCTCGCGGACGAGAAGGAGCGCGCCGAGCACGTCATGCTCGTGGACCTGGGCCGGAACGACCTCGGGCGCATCGCCGAGACCGGGACTATCCGTACGGACGCGCTCATGCAGGTCGAACGGTATTCCCACGTGATGCACCTGGTCTCGCAGGTGAACGGCCGGCTGCACCCGGCCAAGACCCCGTACGACGTCATGCAGGCCTGCTTCCCGGCCGGTACGGTGTCGGGCGCCCCGAAGATCCGGGCCATGGAGATCATCGAGGAATTGGAACCGACGCGCCGCGGCCCGTATGCCGGCGCCGTCGGCTACTTCAGCTTCTCAGGCAACATGGACACCTGCATCAATATCAGGACGATCGTCATCAAGGGACGGCAGGCCTACATCCAGGCGGGAGCCGGCATCGTGGCGGACTCCGTGCCGGAGCGCGAATACGAGGAGACGTGCAACAAGGCCCGGGCCATGATGCAAGCCATCGAGCTGGCGGAGCAGGGGCTGGACTAGGAAAAGAGCATATGGCAAATGGCGTATGGCTGATGGCGGGAAGTAACCGCCGCGCGGCCCGATCTCGGCCATAAGCTATTAGCCATCAGCTATAAGCTCTTGAGCGATTGCTATGCTGTTGATGATCGACAACTACGACTCCTTCACCTACAACCTCGTGCAATATTTCGGCGAGTTGGGGGAGGACGTCCGGGTCTACCGGAACGACAAGATCACCGTCGAGGAGATCGAGGCCCTGAAGCCGGCGCGGCTGGTGATCTCCCCGGGGCCCTGCACGCCGAGGGAGGCCGGAATCTCCGTAGAGGCCATCGAGCGGCTCTCGACCAAGCTGCCCATCCTCGGCGTCTGCCTGGGCCACCAGTCACTGGCCGTGGCGTTCGGCGGCGAGGTCGTCCGGGCCGACCGGCTGATGCACGGGAAAACCTCGATGATCCGTCACGATGGGCGGACGATCTTCCGGAACCTCCCGAATCCGTTCGAAGCCACGAGATACCATTCCCTGCTCGTGAACCGGGCCAATCTGCCGGCCAGCCTGGAGATCACCGCGGAAACGGCGGAGGGGGAGATCATGGGGCTGCGGCACCGCACGCTGCCCGTCGAAGGCGTCCAATTCCATCCGGAGTCGATCCTGACGAAAGCCGGCATGGATCTGCTTCGAAACTTCTTGAAACTCTAGAGCCATCAGCCATCAGTTCATCGTGCTGATGACTGAAAACTTCGATGATCAAAGAAGCCATCGCCAAGGTCGCGGATCGCGTCCACCTCTCGGAGAAGGAAGCCGAGGAGGTCATGCTGGAGATCATGGAGGGAGCGGCCACCTCCGCGCAGATCGCCGCCTACCTCATGGGGCTCCGGCTCAAGGGCGAGACCGTGGACGAAATCTCAGGATCGGTGAAAGCGATGCGGGCGAAAGCCGTCAGCATCCGCGTCTCCGATCCGCTGGTCGTGGACACCTGCGGCACCGGCGGCGACCGCCGCCACACGTTCAACATTTCGACGACCAGCGCGTTTGTCGTAGCCGGGGCCGGCGTCACCGTGGCCAAGCACGGCAGCAACGCCGTGTCGTCGCAGTGCGGCAGCGCCGATGTCCTGACGGCGCTGGGCGTGCGGATCGAGCTGCCGCCCGAGCGGGTCGCCGAGTGCGTCAACGAGGTCGGGATCGGCTTTCTGTTCGCGCCCCTGTTTCACGGCGCCATGAAGCATTGCGCCGCCGCGCGCCGGGAGATGGGCATCCGGACCTTGCTCAACATCCTCGGCCCGCTGGCCAATCCGGCCCGCGCGGGCATCCAGGTGCTGGGCGTGTACGACGAGGGGCTGACCGAGCTGCTGGCACGCGTGCTGTTGCAGCTCGGGGGCAAGCACTGCTTCCTGGTCCACGGCATGGACGGCCTGGATGAGATCACCCTCACGGACCGTACCCGCGTCTCCGAGGCCAAGGGCGGGGTCGTGTCCACCTACTACATCGAGCCGGCGGACTTCGGCCTCGCCCGCGTGAGGCTCAAGGAGCTGGCCGGCGGCACGGCCCAGGAGAACGCCCATACGGCGCGCGAGATTCTTCAGGGACGGCCCGGCCCTAAACGCACGATCGTCTGCCTGAACGCCGCCCCCGCCTTCGTGGCGACGGGTCGGGTGAAGACCCTGCAGGAAGGCTACGAGCTGGCCGGGCGCGTGATCGACAGCGGGGCGGCCATGGAGAAGCTGGAGCGCCTCATCGAGTTCACGAATCGGTAATCGAAATGGCCCAAGCGCCCTGCTCAGGCGTTACGGTTCGACCGTACTAACGCCTCCAGCTGCTCGGCTGCGGAACTCGCCGCATCACAAGGCTTCGCCGAGATGCGATTCAAACATCCTCGCCGTCGCTACGCGACCGCACCTGTTCGGCGAGTGCGGTGCCCGACCTTCCACGATACGCGATGCCGCTTGGGCCGTTTCGATTTGAAGGACAGTCGCAATCAAGAGATCACTGGTGGACCTCGATGAGGCGCAGGGGGAAGAAGTGATGCTGGACCGGATACTGGAGCACAAGCGGGCGGAGCTGCGGCATAAGAAGAGCCGCGGCTATCTCGCGGAGCTCAAGGCCAAGATCCGCGACGGCGCCCCGCCGCTGGCATTTGTCCTGGCCTTGGAGGCGCAGGCCCGACCGTCCGCACCGGCCCTGATCGCGGAGATCAAAAAGGCCTCGCCCAGCAAGGGCCTGATGCGGGAAGACTTTGCGGACGGCTTCGATCCGGTGAAGATCGCGCAAGCCTACAAGGCCAACGGCGCCGTGGCGCTCTCGGTCCTGACCGACGACACGTTTTTTCAGGGAAGCCTCGACGATCTGCAGAAGGCGAAAATCGCCACCGGGTTGCCGACCTTGAACAAGGAATTCATGCTCGGTGAGCTGCAGTTCTATGAGGCGCGCGCGCACGGCGCCGATGCCGTCCTGCTGATCGTCGCGGCCCTCGACCGGAAGCAGCTCGTGGACTTCTTTATGCTCGCCCGCGAGCTGAGCCTGGACGTCCTGGTCGAGACGCACGACGAGCGCGAGCTGGACACCGTGCTCGAGTGGCTGCCAGAGGTGTCCCTCATCGGGATCAATAACCGGGACCTCAAAACCTTCGCGACTGACCTGGCTGTGACGTTCCGGCTCGCCAAGCGCATCCCCGCCGACAAGGTCATCGTGAGCGAGAGCGGGATCCAGAAACGTGAAGAAGTGCTGCGCCTCTCCGAAGCCGGCATCCCGGCCATGCTGGTCGGAGAGGCGCTGCTGCAGGCGGACGATCCCGGCGCCAAGGTCCGGGAGCTGCTGGGGAAGGAGCCATGACCAATCAGATCAAACCGCGCATCGGAATCTATGTCTTCAACGGCGCCGAAGTGGTGGACTGGGCCGCCCCCTTCGGCGTGATGGCCGTGGCCCGACGGATGGACCCCGAAATCGAGGTGTTCCTGATCACGGATTCCGGCGCACCGGTCACGGCGACGGGGAATATGGTGGTCACCCCGCGCTATGGCCTGGATCACAGGCCGGACATGACGGCCTTCGTCATTCCAGGCGGGATCGGCACCCGGACCGAGATTCACAACCGGCGGCTGCTGCAAGTCGTGACGGAATTGCCCGAGACGACGTTGCTGGTGTCCGTGTGCACCGGCTCCTGGGTCTTTGGCGTTGCCGGGCTGCTGAACGGCCGCCCGGCCACCTCCCGCAAGGAGGCCGATCCGAGCGAGCTGATGACGCCGCTCGATCGCCTGAAGACCTATGCCCCGGAGGTGGAGCTGAGCCGCGCGCGCATCGTGGACATCGGGCGAATCATCACGGCCGGCGGGATCACCAGCGGGATGGAGCTCGGCTTTTACCTGTTAGAGCGCCACGGGTACGAGGACAAATTCGTCAGCGAAGTGGCGCGCATCATGGAATACCAGCGGCAGTGGGAACTGATGCGCGGCGATCGCCTGGTGGCCAAGCCGAAGCAATAGCGGCATGACCGTCAAGGAAACCTACACGGCCGGGTACAGCGATACGGCCGTCCGGTACATGATGCGGCGTCACGCGACCCGTGACGCCGCCTTCCTGCTGCCCCATCTCAAGAAAGGCATGAGTCTCCTGGACTGCGGCTGCGGCCCCGGCAACCTCTCGATCGAGCTGGCCCAGCTCGTCGCGCCCGGCTCCGTCACCGGCGTGGACATCGCCGCGAGCCAGATCGAGCTGGCCCGGAAGCTCGCGCGGGAGCGCAGGGCCCTGCACGTGCGATTCGAGATAGCCAGCGTGTACGAGCTGCCGTTCCCGGGGAATACCTTCGACGCGTTCTTCTCGCACGCCCTGTTCGAGCATCTGGCGGACCCGGCGGCCGCCCTGCGGGAGATCACGCGCGTCCTGAAGCCCGGCGCGGTGGCCGGCATCTGCAGCCCCGAATGGGCCGGGAACATCGTGACGCCGGCGGACACGGAGGCGGTCGCGGCGCTGGAGGTATTCCAGCGGCTGCAGCGCGCGAACGGGGGCAACCCCAACATCGGCCGCGATCTGGGCCGCCTGATGCACGAGGCGGGCTTCACGCGCATCGCGACGACTGCGCTCTATGACTGCTACGAGGATGTGCCGCTCGTCGCCGATCTCCTGGGAGAGCTGATCGAAGCAGCTCCGGGCCCGGCAGCTCCATCGGCAGGGACGCCGCCCGCGGCCGAGGTGGCCCGGTTGTCCAAGGCGCTTCGACGGTGGGCCCGGCAGCCCGGCGTCTTTTTCGCGCAGAGCTTCGTGGCGGTCATCGGGTACACCGGGACATGAACGGCCTCAAGGTCAAGATCTGCGGAATCACCAATCTCGAGGACGCCCGCGCGGCGGTCGAGGCCGGCGCCGATGCGCTCGGCTTCATGTTCTATCGCCAGAGTCCCCGCTGTGTGTCTCCCAAGGCGGTGCGGGAGATCGTCGCCCAGCTTCCGCCGCTCGTCGTCTCGGTCGGGATCTTCGTCAACGAGGAGGAGAAGGTGGTGCGTGAGATCATGGACGCGTGCGGCCTCGCCGTGGCGCAGCTCCATGGCGATGAAACGCCCGCGTTCTGCCATGCGCTCGAGCGTCCCGTCCTCCGGGCGATCCGGCTGCGCGACCGGGGGAGCCTGCTGGCGATCGCCGACTACCGCGGCCGCGGACAGGTCCGTGGGGTGGTGGTGGATGCCTTTTCGGAATCCGCCTATGGCGGCACCGGCCGGCTGGCCGATTGGGACCTCGCGGCGGAGGCGGCCAGAACGCTCCCGGTCTTTCTGGCCGGCGGGCTGACCTCCCTCAATGTCGCGGAGGCCATCCGCACGGTGAGACCCTACGGCGTGGACGTCAGCAGCGGCGTCGAGGCCAGTCCCGGCAAGAAAGACCCAGCGAAAATGCAGGCCTTCATCCAGGCGGCGAGGCTTGCGGCACAAGCGACCGAGGGCTATACTGCACGCTGACGTCTGTCAAGTCGCACAGTCTCAAAGTCTTTTAACTTCAGACATCACTCGATGTGGACTTTCGGCTGTACCGACTTTTGACCGTTAGACCATGAGGACGCTGCCCACACGACACGGCCGGTTCGGCGCCTTCGGCGGCCGCTACGTCCCCGAAACCCTGATGCCCGCGCTGCTCGAGCTGGAGCGGGCGTACCTGGCGGCCCGCCGCGACCCGAGGTTTCAGGCGGAGGTGCGCCGTTACCTGCAGACCTATGTGGGACGGCCGACCCCGCTGTACTTTGCCGAACAGCTCTCCCGGAAATTGGCCGGCGCCAGGATCTATCTCAAGCGCGAAGACCTCTGCCACACCGGCGCGCACAAGATCAACAACACGATCGGACAGGGCCTGCTCGCGCGCCGCATGAAGAAGCGCCGCGTGATCGCCGAGACGGGCGCCGGTCAGCACGGGGTCGCCGTGGCCACCGTCGCCGCCATGTTCGGGCTCGAGTGCGAGATCTACATGGGCACGGAGGACATGCAGCGCCAGGCGCTGAACGTCTTCCGGATGCGGCTCCTCGGCGCCACCGTCACGGGCGTCGACGCGGGCAGCCGGACCCTCAAGGACGCCATCAGTCAAGCCATGCGAGACTGGACCACGAATGTCCGGACGACGCACTACATCCTCGGCTCGGTGCTGGGCGCGCATCCCTATCCGATGATGATCCGGGACTTCCAGTCGGTGATCGGCCGGGAGGCCAGGCGGCAAATCCTTGCCGCGGAAGGCCGGCTGCCAGACTGCCTGATCGCCTGCGTGGGGGGCGGGAGCAATTCGCTGGGCCTGTTCCATCCGTTCCTCAAGGACCGGCGCGTCGGCATGATCGGGGTCGAGGCGGCGGGGCTCGGGCTGGACAGCGGCAAACATGCGGCGCGCTTTGCCGGCGGCCGGCCGGGTGTCCTCCACGGGACACACACATACCTGCTGCAGAACGAGGACGGGCAGGTCAATCTCACGCACTCCGTCTCCGCGGGCCTCGACTACGCCGCGGTGGGCCCGGAGCACAGCTATTACCACGACACCGGGCGCATCCAATATACCGCCGTCACCGATGAAGAGGCGTTGAACGCCTTCGACCTTCTGTCCCGGGAGGAGGGGATCATCCCGGCTTTGGAGAGCGCCCATGCCGTGGCGGAAGTGCTCAAGAGGGCCCCCAAGATGACACGACGCCAGGCGGTGATCGTGAATCTCTCCGGCCGCGGCGACAAGGACGTGCAGCAGGTGGCGCGCCTTCAAGGGGTCACACTTTAGTAACCAGTCATCAGTTTTCAGTCGTCAGCGTGGAACCTCGGCACTGAGAACTGGAAACTGTGAACTGACCACTCACAAACCATGAGCCGGATCGAGCAGACATTTGCGCGCTTGCGGGCGGACGGCCGCAAGGCCCTGATTCCCTACCTCATGGCCGGCGATCCCTCGCTCCAGGAGACCGAAGCGCTGGTGCTGGCGCTGGAGAAAGCCGGAGCGGACATCATCGAGCTCGGTGTGCCGTTCTCCGACCCCATCGCGGACGGTCCCGTGATCCAGAAGGCGGCAGAACGCGCGCTCGCGGCCGGAGCGTCCCTGAAGCGAATTCTGGAGACCGTCGCCCACCTGCGCCGGCGGACGCACGTTCCCCTCGTGCTCATGGCGTACTACAACACGATCCATGCCTTCGGGGAACGGGCCTTCTGCCACGCGGCCTGTGAGGCGGGCGTGGACGGGTTGATCGTTCCCGACCTCCCGCCGGAGGAAGCCGGCGGGTTGTGCGCGGCGGCGGCCGCGGGCCCCGACATCATCCTGCTGGTCGCGCCGACGAGCACGCCGGCACGCCGGGCGCTGATCGCGAGGCGCTCCCGGGGGTTTATCTACTACGTGTCGGTGACCGGCACGACCGGCGCCAAGCTGGCGACGCTCACCGACATCACAGCCAACGTGGCGACGATCCGCGGGATCACCACGACTCCGGTGGTGGTCGGGTTCGGCATCTCCACGGCGGAGGAAGCCGGGGCCGTTGCGCAGGTGGCCGACGGCGTCGTGGTCGGGAGCGCCCTCGTCCGGCAGGTCGAGCAGCACCGGCACGATCCCGAACTCCCCCGGCATGTGGAACGCTTCGTCCGAACCCTGCGCTCCGCGGTCAGCACGGAGCGGATGACCGCGCCCGTTTAGGAGGCCTATGGAGTCATCACCCCGACCGCAGGGACGGCGGGCCGGCACCAAGGCTCCCCGCTCCGCGTCCGCATCCAAGAACGCGCTCAAGACCCCAGCCTCAGCGTTCGTTCACACCATTCAGCAGGAACTCCTCACCACGATCAGCACCGCGGTCGAGAACGGCCAACTCCCCGACGAGGTCGCACAGCTCTGTCTGCAGGTGTTTCTCGGTCTGACCGATGCCCGGGCGGCGGCCGTATTTCTCCAGGATGAAGAGACCCAGCAGCTACGCATGGCGGCGGTCTGCGGGCCGCTCGAAGGCAAGCTCCTCGAGACCTGCCGGCTGATCGTCGACCGGGTCGTCGCCCAGGGACAACTGGCGGCCGAAGGAGACCTCATCGCGCTGCCCCTCAACCGCAAGAATCGGATCGAAGGCGTCCTGATCGTGCTCGGATTGCCGACGGACAAGGCGGAGGGGGAAGCGGTTTCCGACCTGCTGAATTTCGTCGCCAGCCGCCTGGCCAGCGGCGTCGATCACTCCCGGCTCGCCCAAAAATACGCGCACAAGATCGTGCGGCTCCAACATCTCGAGGAAGTGACCGAGATCCTGAACTCCACCCTCGAGGAGGAGGACATTCTCCAGCGGGCCATCGAAGCGGCGGTGCGCCTGATGGACGCTGAAGCCGGCGCCCTGTTGCTGGTGGACCCGGAGCGTGGAGACCTGTTTTTCCAGGCGACGGTCGGGGAGAAGGGCCAGAAACTCAAAGCGCTCCGCCTGCCGCTGGGGCACGGCATCGCCGGGCTCGTCGCCCAGACGGGAAAGCCTCTGATGGTCAACAACGCCCCCAGCGACCCGCGGGTGGCGCACGAAGTGGACCGATACACGGGGTTCACGACCAAGACGCTGCTCTGCGTCCCGGTGCGAGCCCGGAACAGGACGCTCGGGGTCATGGAGGCGATCCACAAACGGGGCGGCAAGCCGTTCGGCAACTGGGACCTGATGGAGTTCCTCAGCATGTCCCATCAGATCGCGATCGCGCTCGAGAATTCCCGCCTGTTGCGCAATTACTCCCAGAAGATCGGACGCCTTCAGAAGCTGCAGGAGATCAGCGCCGTCCTGAACTCCACCCTCAATCAGGCGGAGGTCCGCAAGCGGGCCATCGAAGCGGCCACCGCGCTCATGGAGGCCGAGACCGGCTCGCTCCTGCTGCTGGATGAGTCAGCCGGCGAGCTCTATTTTGACGTCGCCTTAGGTGAAAAAGGTGAAGGCGTTCGACAGATTCGCCTGAAGCTCGGTCAGGGCATTGCCGGGCACGTGGCCCAGACCGGGCAGCCGGTCATCATCAACGACGTCCAGAGCGACCCGCGCTTCGCGCGCGAGGCCGACAAGAAGACGGGGTTTGTCACGCGAAACATGGTGTGCGTGCCGGTCAAGGCGCACGGCAAGCTCCTGGGAGTCCTCCAGGCGATCAACAAGCTGAACGGCGGACTCTTCAACGACGCGGACCAGCAGGACCTGATCAGCCTGGGCAACCAAGTCGGCATCGCCATCGAGAACGCCAACCTGTACGAGGAGATCAGCCGCCTCCTGGAGGGATTCATCAGCGCCAGCGTCGTCGCGATCGAAAGCCGCGATCCCTCCACGAGCGGCCACAGCCAGCGCGTCGCGACGTTGAGCTGCGGGCTGGCCGAGATGCTGGAGCGCGTGGAGCACGGCCCGTACGCCGGGCTCCAGTTCACCCCGGATCAGATGAAGGAAATGCGGTACGCCGCGGTCCTGCACGACTTCGGCAAGGTCGGCGTGCGGGAGCACGTGCTCGTCAAGGCCAACAAGCTCCTGCCGGGGGACCTCGCGCTTTTGAAGGCCCGATTTGATTTCATCAAGCGCACCTGGGAGGTCCGCTCGCTCCGGCGCAAGGTCGAAATTTTAATGTCGGGCGACCGGCAGTCCACCGCGGCGCTCCTGGCCGAGGTGGACGAGGAACTGGCCCGCCGCATCGGCGAAACCGATGGGTTGCTGGAATTCCTGCTGAGCTGCAACAAGCCCACGGTCCTCGAGAAGGGCGGGTTCGAGCGCCTGAACGAGATCGCGCGCATGACTTACCACTCCTTCGAGGGCGTCAGGCCGTACCTGAGCGCGGAGGAGGTGCTGACGCTCTCGATTCCCAGGGGCAGTCTCACCGACGTGGAGCGGCGCGAGATCGAGAGCCACGTCACGCACACCTACCGGTTTCTCTCGGCGATTCCCTGGAGCAAGTCCCTCAGCAACATCCCCATGATCGCCTATGGGCACCACGAAAAGCTGGATGGATCGGGGTATCCTCGGCAGGTCGCGAGCGAGACGATCTCCATCCAGACGCGCATGATGACCATCAGTGACATCTACGACGCGCTCACCGCCTCTGACCGTCCCTACAAGAAGGCCGTCCCGACCTCAGTGGCGCTGGACATCCTCCAGGCCGAGCAAAAAGCCGGCAAGCTGGACCGCGAGCTCCTCGAGATCTTCATCGACGCCAGGGTCTACCTGCGCGTCCACTCCTAGGAGAAGTGATGGGTGATCAGTGACCAGTGATTCGTGAGAGGCGGACCGTTAATCCCCCATCACTGATCACTCATCACTTCAGAAGGTGAGGCCGAGGGAGAAGGAGCCCAGCGCCTGCCGCTCGCGGAAGTCGTAGCCCGCCCCGAGGTCCATCCGGACCGCAAAGAGCCTGAACCCCAGCCCGGCTGTCGGCGTGACGATCGTCGCGGCGTCCTTGACGTTCTTGAACGCCCCCACGCGCAGTGACAGCGCTTCGGAGAACAGGGTCTGCTCCGCTCCCAGGCTCAAGACCCGGCTCCGCACATGGTCGACGAGCGTGCCGTTCGAGAGAATGTCGCCGTCGAAGGTGAGCGTCAGCGACTCGTACGGGTTCACGGCCACGCCGCCCCGGACCTGACGGGAGAGCGTGAAGGTCCCCCCACCGGGCGCGTCGAACGAGGGCTCGTTGAGATCCTTGCCGACGATGCCGAGCGTGACGAGCGGAATGGGCCGATAGAGGGCCCCGAAGTCCACGCCGACGCCCGTGCCGATCTGCGCCTTGCCCAGGTTCTTGGCGAAGCTCAGGCCATCGGTGTCGAAGATCCCTGTCGTGCTCGAATAGGCCGCCCCCTGCATGACCTTCACGGTTGCCCCGAAGAACAACCGCCGCTGCGCAAGGGCCATGGCGTAGGAGAGCCCCACCTGCCGGGCCTCCAGCGCGCGTGTGGCAAGCTGGGTACTGTTGGTGATCGTCCCGCCGGAGACCGTCACGTTCCGGTCCACCGTCGGAAAGAAGGCTCCGCCGGTCGCGACATCGGAGACATTGAGCCCCAGTGCGTGCTCGCCGAACGTCCCCTTGGCATACAGGCCCCCGGCCGCGTTGGCCGACACGGAGGACCCAGGCAACCGGTCCACGAGCGCCTGGAGCCCGGCTTGGTTGGCCGCGGAGGTATCGTTGCGGTTGATGTTCTTGATGTCCTGGAGCGTGTCCTCGATCCCCAGCCGGTCTATGCCGTGCGCGCCTGCCTGAGCCCGGATATCGATCGTGTTCTTCACGGCCATCCCGGCAGGGTTCCAATAGGTCGCCAGCGCATCGTCGGTGACCGCGACCCCGGCTCCACCCATGCCGACCGCCCGCGGGCCGACGATCACAAACTCGACGGCGGGGATAGCGGCCGGGCCGACGCAGGTCATCGCCAGCAGGACGGCGAGCAGCAGGAATCGAGACATGCGACCTCCGCTGTGCGTAGAGTGACGTACAGACCGTATGAGAATGTCCGCCGGCGGTCAAGAAAACAATCATACTCTGGTCGTGAGAAGGCGGGACAGAAGAGCGGGAGTAGATCGAACGGAGCTAGAGGGCGATCCGGCCGTCTTCCATCCGGATCACGCGGTCGGCCTGGGCGGAGAGCTTTTCGTTGTGGGTGACGATCACGAAGGAGATCCCCCGCGAGCGGTTCAGGTTGCGCATGAGCGCGAACAACGCGTCGCCGGTGTGGGTGTCCAGATTGCCGGTCGGCTCATCCGCGAGCACGATGTCGGGATGTTGCATCAGCGCCCGCGCGACCGCCACGCGCTGCTGCTCGCCTCCGGACAACTCGCCCGGCTTGTGATGGAGGCGGTGCGCCAGACCCACCTGCGTGAGGATCGAGGTCCCGCGCTGGTACACGTCGTCCGCCGAGCCGTTTCGGATCAGGGCCGGCAGGCAGGCGTTCTCCAGGGCCGTGAACTCCGGCAGGAGGTGATGAAACTGGAACACGAACCCGATGCGCCGGTTCCGGAGGCGGGCGCGCTCGTCTTCCGTGGTCTGAAACAGGTCCGTGCCCTCCAGCCGCACGGTGCCGCTCGTCGGGGTATCGAGCGTGCCGAGGATGTGCAGTAACGTACTCTTCCCGGCGCCGGATGCGCCCACGATGGCCAGCATCTCACCGCGGGCGATGTCGAAGCGCACCCCCCGCAGCGCCACGACCTCCTGCCCCCCCATCGGGAAGGACTTGTGCACGTCGATCACTTCGATCAACGGTGTATCGGTCATGACGTGGAGCGTCCCATTCCCATCACCTCACGCCCGACGCCTCACGCCTCATGGCTATTCGTAGCGGAGGGCGGCGGCGGGGTCCAGCTTGGCCGCCTGCCGTGACGGATAGATCGTCGCGGCGAAGCTGATCAGGATCGCCGAGATCGACACCAGGATGACGTCCTGGGCCTGGACGTGCACCGGCACGTGCGAGATGTAGTACACGGTCGGATCGAACGTCCAATAGGTCTGGA
>CAYJUM010000042.1:0-21621 GCA_964373355.1 uncultured Nitrospirales bacterium
TCCTCAGCATAGCATCAGGATGGAGGAATGTTAAGTGGATTGTGAAAGGTCAATAAAGAGGTGTTTTAGGCTGCGCCGGAACCCTCGAGCTGCCGGCGGCCGCACCGCGGGCAGCGCACCTCCACCGGAACCTTGCCGATATCGAGCTGGCTCACGATCGCACCTCCGTCCTCAATGTTTGGTGTCCTTGGGCGGGCAAGGATCCGGTCCGTAGCTGTCGCGGTCGCGGATCTTGCCGTCGCGGCCGTGAATGAAGAGTTCGACCTGGTTGGCGCGCGCGGACCGCTCGCCAGCGCGGATCGCTTGCCCCTGGGTGTCGTGGAGCGAGGAGGCGCGCTGCGCGCCCTCGCGGAGGACCGCCCAGCCGTCGTCGCGGCGCACGACGTGCACGTTGCGCTTGGCCATAGTGCTGAATCCTTAAAATCTGAGCCGCAAACCACGTTCCCTACCCCGGCGGCCGCGACTCGTCCCGCCCCGGAGAGGAGGTCCGAATTTCCCTTGCCATCGTATGCGTGCTTCGGATCTAATTCAACCAATTAAATTACCCAGGGAGGAGCCGACGCCATGGAAGGCTTCACGGCCGGGGAGGCGGTGCGGGTCAGCGGGGTGCCGTACCAACGCCTCGACTACTGGGCCCGGAGCGGTTTTGCGCCGCCGAGCCTGCAGAAGGCGAGCGGCAAGGGAACGGATCGCCGCTACAGCTTCAAGGACCTGGTCGCGCTCCGGGTTGGCAACGAGCTGCGCAAGCAGGGCGTCAGCCTCCAGAAGCTCCGCAAGGTCGTCCGCTTCCTGCGGCAGTACAAGGGCGAGGACGCCACGCTCGCGTCGACCCGCCTGGTGGTCTCCGGCGATGACGTCTTCGTCTCCGAGAACAACGAGCAGGTCATCAGCGCGCTCAAGGAGCCGGGGCAGGCGCTGCTCGCGTTCGTGGTGAACCTCGGCTCGATTGCCGAGCACGTGCGGCGCGACGTCGAGGAGATCCGGGCGGAGCGGAGGCTCCGCGCGTGAGGCTCGAGCCTCTTGCAGAGCGCACCAGGGTTCAGGACAATGGCGACCGCGACTCTGACTCTTCGTCAGGTGGAAAGGTGGTAAAGAGGAAGTCAACCGCTGGGGGGAATGGTACCGGTGCCGGGAACGGCCGGCACGTCGTGCACGTCCTGCTCCGCCCGCGACCGCTCTACAAGACTTCGCTTGGGGCAGCGTACTGCGGCGACGCGCGTGACCTCCTCGCCGGCTTGCCAGACGAGTCCGTGGATCTCGTCCTCACCTCCCCGCCGTACGCGCTCCACTTCAAGAAAGAGTACGGCAACGTGGATAAGGCCGACTACGTCGCGTGGTTCCGCCCCTTCGCCGCGGAGATCCGCCGGGTCCTCGCCCCGCACGGGAGCTTCGTCCTCAACATCGGCGGCAGCTACAACCCGGGTGCGCCCACCCGGTCGCTCTATCACTTCAAGGTCCTCCTCATGCTCTGCGAGGACGTCGGCTTCCACCTGGCGCAGGAGTGCTTCTGGTACAATCCGGCCAAGCTGCCGGCGCCGGCGGAATGGGTCAACGTCCGCCGGATTCGGATCAAGGACTCCGTCGAGTATGTCTGGTGGCTGAGCAAGAGCGAGCACCCCAAAGCGGACAACCGCAAGGTGCTCGTCGAGTACAGCCCGGACATGCAGCGCCTCCTGCAGCGCGGCTACCGGGCCAAGATCCGCCCCAGCGGCCACGTCATCACCGGCAAATTCCAGCGCGACCAGGGCGGCGCGATCCCAAACAACCTGATCGAGTGCGGCAATAACGAAAGCAACTCCGAGTACATCAAGGCGTGCGCCGCGCTGGGGGTGAAAGTCCACCCGGCGCGATTCCCCAAGGCCCTGCCAGAGTTCTTCATGAAGCTCCTCACCGACGAGGGCGACGTCGTGCTCGACCCCTTCGCCGGTAGTAACACCACCGGCGCCGTGGCGGAGAGCCTATTTCGGCAGTGGCTCGCCTTTGAGCTCCGCGAGGATTACCTCGCCGCCTCCAAGATCCGCTTTCAAGAGAACCACCTGCCGCTTGGGGCGGGCCGCCGTTCGTGATCCAGACCTTTGAGGACCTGACGCGCACGCTGGACCTCTTGTTTCCCGCCGCTGTGCTGCCGAAGCCCTTCCACCTGGCCACGGCCGTGCGCTTGGTTCGCGAGCAAGGGTTGGCCCCAAAGGAAGCCGCCCGAAGCGTCCGGACTACTGCCGCGCGCGTGACCCAGCTCGCGGCCGCCGCTGACCCGGTAGTAGGCATCCTCGGCCAAGCGGTGCCCTCGTTGACGGCGGCGATTGAGACCCGAGCGCGCGCTGCGGTGGGGCAACTGCTCATTGGCAACCTCGCCGAGCGCGTGTTTGAGGACCTGTACCGGAGATCGGTCCAGTCACCGGTGCTGGAGCTACGGGACGACCGGACCGCCCGCGGCGACACCGACTACCTGGTCTTTGACGAACAGGGTCGGCAGGTTTTCCGGATCAACATCAAATTCCACGGGTCCGCCTTCAAGAAAGCCAAGGAGATGGTCGGGCTGGAGCCAGAGAATTGCTTCGCCCTGGCGACCTACAAGATCCGTGCAGCGCTGCAGAAGCAAGAGACCGAGCAGCTGCCGTACATCTTCGTCATCGTCGGCGTGCCCGGGCTGACCGGCGAAATTGTCGGCCGGCACGTGCCTGAGGACCTCATCCACCTCTGCGGGATCACCCGCGCACTTGGCACCGGCATCCGGACCTTTGAGGATCAGATCGTGAAGCGGCTGGCCGGAGCACCGGTCGAGTTCGGGTTCGAGGCCGTGGTCCAGGAGTACAGCGAGAAGATCCGCCAAGCCAAGTGGTTCGTCCTCTCGGCCCGCCGCGCCGACAAGTTGCTTCATGAACACCTCTTCGATCGGGTGTACGCGCTGCGGGTGCGGGCGTTTGCGCGAAACTACGGCAACGCCGAGGTTGATATGCACTTCTCCCTCTCCGAGGATCTCCGGCCGCTGGCGGAATTCCTCCAGGTCCTCCGCGATGGCGGGCTCCACGGACTGACTGCCCGCCTCGAACGCGGTACGCTATAGTTTTTGACTTCAGGAACGTAACCTGGTACGGTACTGCTGCAGCCGGAGGGGCATCCGGCTTCCCCCCGTTCCTTGCGCCTACCGCATATCAACCCCACGAAGCCGCACCCGATAGGAGGCTCCCTCATGGAGAAGGCTCTCGAGAAGCTCGCGCGAGCCAAGCGCAATCTCAAGCAGGCCCGCGAGGCCGGCAGCGCCGCGAAGTTCGACCCGGATAACCTCACTGAGGCCGAGGCGATGGGCGCGCTGCTCGCCTGGATGGACGGTGCCGAGTTGCTCCTCGACCGCGCCATCAGCACGCTTACGGCTACCTGGGGCGGCCAACGCCCGTGACCGCCATTTGTTGCCAGCGCCCAGCTCACCCCTGGGTGCTTTTTTTGAGCCCGTCCTCCTCTCTTGACCAGTTACGATAAAATCTGTTATCGTAACTGAGTTGGGAGAGAAAAGAGGCCCGGGAAGGACACTTGTCCACAGGGGGCCCGAGCTCCCCGAAAGGAAGCTGATGAGAACCCCGAAGACCCAAAGGCAAAAGAGGCACCCCGCCAGCGACACCTCCTACGCCGAGCTCAAGGCCATCACCGACGAGGTCTACGCCACCGGGAACCCTGGGTGGTCACACAAGATCCTCGCCCTCCTGGAGAAGCACGGCATTCGCCCCCGCCAAAAGGACGGCGCTCTTCACCGGGTGACCTTCTCCATCGCCAAATCCCAAACGGAGACTTTCGTGGTCGGCCTCCGCTACCAGAAGCGCGACAGCACCTTCACCGAGGATACCTTCATCTTTATCCCAGGAAAACCAATCGAAGGGCCATGCCGCACTCAGATCGAGAAGCTCCTCCCTGAGTACAAGGACACCCACAAGTTTCAGCCCCGCTGATTCCATGGACGACCCGATCACCACTCCCCTCCCCTACCCCGAGCCCACCCGCCGCTCGGTCGGGGAGATGCTGGTCGCGATCGGCTTTGCCGAGGACCTCGACGAAGGCGAACGCCTCGCCGCCCGGATCTTCCCCGACCTCCCCGGCGAGATCCACCTGGAGGACTGACCATGACCACACGTGAGCTTGTCGTTCGGAAGCCTGCGGGACTCCCGCCGATCCTCCGCGACCGCGCCACGCCCGCCGTCACCGAGAAGGTCGAGCGGTTCTACTTGTCCGTGGCCGAGATCTTCGAGACCTGGGTGACGCGCCGGTCTTCCCCCCACACCCAGCGCGCCTACCGCCAGGACGTCATGGCGTTCACGCGCTACCTCGGCATTCCCTGGCCCGACGGCTCCACGCAGCTCTTCACCGTCTCCGTGGGCGAGGTCCACGCCTGGCGCGAGGACCTGAAAGCAAAAGGCGCCGCTCCCAAGACCTTGAACCGCCGGATCTCGTCGCTCTCCTCCTTCTATAAGTACCTCGCGGCCGCGGCGGCCGAGCTGCGGCTGCCGATCACGGTCCCCAACCCCGCCCACGCGCAGTTTATCGGCCGCGAGGCGACTGACGCGCGCGAGGAGACGCGCCACCTGACCGCCACCCGTGCCCGGCAACTCATGGGACTCCCCGCGGGCGACACGGTCGTGGACTTCCGCGACCGCGCGATCTTAAAGACCTACCTCTACACCGGCGCCCGGCTCGCCTCCGTTTGCCGGTTGAAGGTCTCCGACTTCCACGACGACGAGGAGGACGCCAAGCTCACGCTCTCGGAGAAAGGCGGCCGCCGGCGAGCCGTCGGCATCCACCCCGCCTGCCGCGACGCGATCCGCGAGTACCTCCACGCCTCCGGCCTCACCGCTGGCCCCCTCTTCCGGCCGCGCCGCGGCTCGCGCTCGCAAGCCCTCTCCGACCGGCCGTTCACCCCGACGGCCATGTACAAGCTGCTCCTGGCGTACCTCGCGGAGCTCCCTGGCGCCCTGCGGGATACGCCCGACCCGGAGAACCCCGGCCAGCCGCTCAAAAACGCGGACGGCTCAACCGTCCGCGAGTGCATCTACAACCCCCACTCGATCCGGGCAACGACCGCGACCCTGCTCCTCGACGCCGGCGTCGACATCCGCAAGGTCCAAGAGCTCCTCGGCCACCGCCACGTCACCACGACGCAGATCTACGACAAGCGCCGGCGCACCACTAAGGAGTCCGCTAGCCACGACGTGCCGGTTTGATCTTTCCTCCCCACGACGGATACGAACAGGTGGACACCCAACCTTTGTGCATGCTACGGTAAATTTGATCACAACTGCCCACAAGCATTCAATGTCTGGGGTTATACGTATCAGCCAATGGCTCGCGAAAACATCTCGATTACGACCAGAACGCGGGTATCTTTCCGGGTGCAGCTGGCGGTGAGCTTAGCGTTACTCAGTGGAGCGATCCTGCTGCCCATGCGGTGCGTTACCGTCGGCCCCTCCACAGCCCCCAACTTTAATATCAATGGCTCAGCCTGCCAAGGTTCCTGCTCAAGCACGACCGTGAAACTGGACGTCGAAGGTAATACCCTGACGCTGACGGCCCTCGCCGCCAAAAATAAACTCACGGGACTCCAATGCCCGAATGGAGACCTGGCATGTCCGACGTTAAGTAATACCAACACCAACGCGAACGCGAACGCCCAATGCTGCCGGCGCAGTGTCTACGACATCAAGTCGTTCACCTTTACCGCCGAGGGGGTTGACCAGTGTCAGGGAGGCGGCGGCACCACGTCCAAAAACGTTGCCCAGGTCGCGTGCACCTCGAAGGAGCAAGGTCTCACCGAGGTCCTCAAGAGCCTCGCGTCCACTATCGACATTTACCGCTGCGTCGGCGACGCTGGCCGCACCGACTGCGGCTACGTCGTCACGGGATCCGGCAAAGTGACTATTCTGGAGTGTCCGAACGGCTGCACCATCGAAGCAGTCAACATCCCGTGGGAGAAAACCTGCAAACCAACCATTGTCGAAGGGTTCTGGGATGAGTACCGGATTCAACTGTCGGCTTCGATGTCTCAATCCTGTGTTACGCCCGCCGGCGCCACGTAGGTTGGTGGCAAACAACAACACACTCGCTGCATCCGAATGCCGAATGCGTTGTGACCACGCATTTCCGCGCTGATTCCTCCCAAAAAGACTCCGCCGTTCGGAGCTAATTCCCGCGTTCATTGCGCGTACGGTGGCAGCTCTCCCTTGAACCGTATCGCGCGTCCCTTGACGACGGGGGAAACTCGGGCAGCCCCTCCGGCCACGTTCGTGGTACTCACGTCATCGATGATCACGCCATCGGCACCCTTTGCCCTGGCCTGTTCTGCCGCGTAAAACATCATCTCGTTTGCGGAACGAGAGAAGATGACCGTTGGCTCTTCCTGGACAATGAACTTGGCCAGTACCGTGTAGCTGTTGGCCTGTGGGGAACTTTCCACCATCCACACCTTGGCCTTTGTCACTCTCGGTTGCAGCGCTCCGTACTCACCCGAAATTGGGATCATATCGAGACGTAGATCCAAACCCGCGCACCCGAAACTCGACGCCACGAGAACCACTCCCCCCAGCAGAGAGACCATTGTTCGCAACATCATAATTGCCTCCCAAGAATTTCACCTAACTAACCAGAACAGGTCACTACCCGGTATATTGACCGAAGGGAAAGCTCCGGCGCAACGTTTAAATCCGCCGCGTCCCCATCGCCTCCGGGGTGACCCGGGTACGCTGGCCTGACCGCCGGTTCCCTTGTCATAGCCGGTGGTCCTAGCCCTGGTTCTGCGTCCACGGAAAGTCTACTCCCCAAGTGCTTGCAGGCGAGCAGGTTGCACGCTCTCGCATCCGCGCGGGGGTGGTCCCATTGGCCGGCCGGCTGGTCCGCCTCGCGCAGATGGTGGGCCGGCCGGTGGTGGAATCCCGCGTTTGGTGCCCTGGAGGAACAGCCAACCAAAACTCTGGGGCGTCGTACTCCCAGGTCTCTCTGTGCCGCAGGCCGGCAAGAAAGCGGCGCAACTCGGTCGCCGAAAGCGAGTTCGCTATCCGAGGCAGCCCTCACGCCCTTCCAAGGACTTCTTGAAGTACAGGGCGAAGACCGGATGGATGGCAATTCTCCAATCCGCTGGCCAACGCGGAGCATGTGTGGAATGACGGTAACACCCGGTATGTTCGCTACAACCACATCGGTGCCTGTGGACAGGATACCACTCCTCGTCACCGCTCCTTCTCCATAGCCCTGGAGAAGCCGCCGGTAGGAGAGATGGAACTCATTGAGATCGGTAAGCTCACCCAGGTCTGCACTTGTAGCCGCGCCGAGCGCATCGTTGTTGCCAGCCCAAAGAATAACCAGGGACGGGTTGATCAGCAGCGTCTGGCCAAGTTGGGAGAGCAAGTCGAGCCGGCCTCTGCTCAGGGCGAGGTTGTATAGTGGTCCTTGCAAGACGAGCTGAAACAGCGGGTTGTTATCTTCAGGGTCAAAGGGATCTTGATTTTGGTATCTCGTCCGCATGTCTTTCACCGTGGCACCAGCAACGGCGAGGTTAAAGGCTTGCTCTTGCGAATTACGCCGGACATTGGAAGGGGCAGGGCCGCCGAGTCTACCGAGTCTCTGACACGCTGGTACAAGGTCGAATGGTAAATTCCCCGGTTGCACCCAGCTCCCTGGGCTCTCGAGCAATGGCTGCGGCAGGGCCACTCCAGCGAGTTCAGCAATCCTCGCGGGGTAGCTGAACCGCTGCAGATTCTCCACCAAAACCCCACTCTGGAACCCGGCCGTCAAGCTGTCCCCCACCGCCACCACCAGGGGCGAGAGCCGGATGTTGTCCAATAGGACCACCGTATCGTAGATCTGGTCCCCCACGTCGCTGGTCGAAAGCGTGAGTAGAGCGTCGTTGCCGGCGGCAATAACAAGAAGAACCTTGACGCCATTAGCCTGTGCATGAATGAGGAGCCTTCTGATCTGATTCCTGTAGCGCAAGAACTCCAACCGCATGTCTACTCCAGGGAGTTCTTCATTCCAATCGGACTTTGTGACAGAATTCAGCTCCAAGGCTTAGGTTAATCACTAACCGGTCTGAGCCTGCCCGCGCGGTCCCATTGATTGCCTCTCGAATCCCATCGAAGATTAACTTGGGTGAGAGGTAGTAAGCGGAACATTCTGTATCAAAAGAACTTGCCGCGTAAAGATCTAAACTACAGCCCCAGCAAACGCCAGCGATGCCTTCGTTGTTGTTCGCCGTAGCCGCTGCAATGCCCGCGACGTGGAGCCCATGCCATTCGTGGTCGCCATTGATTCGCCGGAAGACAACACCGTCGCGCAGCAAATCACGGTGCCGGAAACCGATATGGTCAATCACGGCAATGTGAGTTGTCCGTGATCCAATGGGGCGGCCGGCCTGGGCGAGCGAGCGCCAGGCGGAAAGCGCCTGGATGAGCTCCAGGCCGTGGTTGATCCCCGACGGACTGTGTTCATCCCAACGGTCTGGCGTATCCGGGTGCAGCCAGTACTGCTCATCATTGGGCGGATCAAGCGCAGTGGTCAGAGTCAGCCGCGTGGGACCGACGACCAGGTCGGGGCTGCGGCGCATGGCCTCCTCAGCAAGCGACTTGAGTTCTCGAGGCGAGGTGCCCGGTACCCGGATCTCGTAGAAACCGAGATCCCCCCGGCCGCCGGTAAGGAATCCACCCAAAGCGACCGCCAGTGCCTCCGCCTCAGCGCGGGAAGATCCCTCGGGCATGACGGCGAAGAGCTCTTCGCCGATGATCGGTTGCCCGGTATCAGGATCGACGACGATTCGATCACCGCTTGGGTCGGTGAAGGCCTCCGGTGGAGTGACAGGAAAAGCTACGTTGATCGTGACGGGCAGCGGCAGCCCGAGTACACAGTGGAGGTCATCGGGCGTTGGATCGAACCCTGGCGCAGCCAAAGGGTCGGCCGGAGCGGGGCCCCCGCGAAAGAGGTGGGGCAGAAGGTAGAGGGGATCTGCGACATTCAACCGACCATCGTCGTTCGCGTCAGCGGCGTCTTCACAGGCCATTTGAACCCGGTCGGTGAAGAGGTACAGGAGCGTGAAGACGGCGTCGGAGATATCGAGTACGCCGTCGGCGTTGCTATCACCGCGAATGAACCCGGGGACGGCCTCGACCACTCCTTCATACCGACCGCCCGGTTGGCTGGTCCGGGCGTAGAAGGTCAGGTACACCGTGGCAGAAACTCCCGCTTCAACCGCGACCACCTCCGAGGGGACGAAGAACTTAGCCAGTTGACTGTCAGCAGAAAGCCGGAGACCGTCAAGGTGAACCGGACAAACAAGCTCTACTGGCGTAGAGACGACCGTGCCGGGCTGGAGAGCAAGCTCGAGTTGATCCGGGTTCCATTCGAGATGCACAAGTTCCTGGCCGGACGCTGATCTTCCTATGAGCAGCGGTGCGAGGAACACCAGCCACCGGAGAGTGACTCCTCCCAGGAGTAGTCCTATAAGTGCTGGGGGATCCTGCGACAAGATTCGTCGTATCCGGCGGATTTTAGGCAAGGAGCCGGCAAGCGTTTCACAAACCAGAGGTATGCCACAAGAACAGTCAGCACCAAACCCAAAGAGGCCAGCACGATAGCCAACCATCGACAACCTCCTTCCCTCCCTACTCTCAACATAATGACATTCGTTAAAAGAGTATATTGTCTCCACTGTACCACAACCCATCCTTTCCACGGAAACAGCAAAGATCACTCATCTTCTTCAACGACTCAGCCCCGCCGGATGGGACATCGGACAAGGTATCAGCCGGCACGCGCTCATTCCTCTTCGCCCTTGACCTGAAACCCGATCCGACGCTTCGGCGCCGGCACCTCCGGCGCCATGAGCTGGCGGATGGCGTCAAACACCACCTTGAACTGCACGTCGTACTTCCGCTCGAGCTCCGCGAGCTTGCGCGCGAGTTGCGCGTGCGTGGCAAGGAGTTGGCGCAGGCGCACGAAGGTGCGCACGATTTGGATGCTCACCTGGACGGCCACGGGCGAGTTGAGGACCGTGGCGGCCATCAGCGCCCCGTGCTCGGTGAAGGCGTACGGCAGGTACTTCCGGTGCTGGCCCCGCCGCGGCGGGGTGTTTAAGGTCGCAAATTGCGACCTTAAACGGTCGTACTCGGGCCGGGTGAGCTGGAGGAGGAAATCCTGGGGGAACCGCTCGCGGTTGCGCCGGACCTGCTCGTTGAGCCGCTTAGTTAGCACCCCGTACAGGGCCGCCAGGTCGCTGTCGAGCATAACCTTGTGGCCGCGGATCAGGTAGATCGCCCGCTCGATCCGCTCGGCAGGAATGAGTGCCGTGCTCTGCTGCGCCATACGGAGTCAGCGTAGCAATGTTGCCGGTTAGCAACAAGGGCGGCTGACCGAGACGAGAGCACCACCCTGGGGCTTGCGGCGAACGTCGCGCGCTGGGTTGCCGTCCCGCAGCGGCGCGCTGGGACGCCAGGGACCGCGGCAGCGCTTCGCCGACGCTTCGCGCGGCGAAGCGGAGACGAAGGGCAACCGAACGCGCAAGCACGGTCGTTCGTCCGCAAGGGGGCCTGGGGTGTGGGGGTGGTGCGACCACGGCCGCCGGCGAGCTCGGCGCCGATCACCCGGACCACCGCGGTGCACGCGGGCGCGCCGCGGGTCCCGCGCCTGGCGGGACGGGAGCGGCGCGCCAAGTGGGGCCCCCCTCGCAACCCGACGGCCGGCCAGGAGCAGATAGAAAGAGTTCGACCCCGCACGTTCGCGGAACGTGCGGGGGGGTGGGCGGGTCCCGTGGGCCCCGAGCGCAAAAAAAACTATCCCACAAAACCAACCCGCGCGGGGGTGGGGCGCCACTCAGGTCCCACCCCCGCAACGAAACGCCCTGCTACGGCGTCGGCTGCCTGCCGTCAGGCAGGCTCCAACTCTCGCTCCCGTCCCGCCTCGACGGGATCGCGGCCGAGCTTGCGGTCGTCGAGCTCGACGAAGCGGTTGTACTCGGCGACCAGTGGTGTGGAAATCTCGCGGAACTCCCGCTCCGCGGTATCCCAGAGGCGGCTCTCGTCGTAGTCGCCAACCAGGTAGCACTCGTCGCCAGCCCAGCGGCCAGCGTACGCGGGGTCGAGGTCCTCCACGTCGCCGCCCCCACCTTCGTTGCTCCGGCGCAGGAGATAAGGGAAGATCCCCGCCTCGCGGTTGACACACCACTCCCAGAGCTTCGCGCCGCCGCCGAGCTGCCAGGGATCAACGTACTCGCGCTTGGTGCAGTTGACGAATCGGAAGTACTGCCCCATAGGGTTGTCGTGGCTGAATGAGTCAGGCGGCGAGGGGGATTACTCCCCCCCGCCGTTACGGCCGCGCCGTTCCTTGGGCTTCACCCGGCCCGAGGCCCCGTCACGGACCCCGTTCCAGTACGAGCTGGCGCACCTCTTGGAGACGAAGGGCCAGAGGACGTCCACGAAGGCTGGGGCGTTCTGCGCGGTGATCGTGGCGTGCTCGGTCTGCGCCTCCACCAGGTCGGTGAGGTCGGCCTTGGCCTGGGCCAAGAATGACGGCGGCTTGGTGGCCGTTGCGTCAGCCGCTGCCCCAGGTTGAGGAGCGCGAGCGTCGCCAGCAACGCTCCCAGGAGCACGGTTGGATGCTCGGACATAGATCTTGGTCATAGTAATTGGGTTAGTTCTTCGGGGAGCATGAGCGTGACGCGCTCCTCCCCGTGGTCGGTCGCAATGACGGCCCGGACTTCGCCGGCGGGCGTCGACAGAACGTAGATTTCGTCGCCGTGGTCGCGCGGCGAACGGTTGCGCACCGCGTCGAAGTCCCCCCAGAGTTGGCTGATCTCCCGGTTCGTGAAGCGCACCTTGACGGCGAGCGTGACGATTTGACGTGCCATAGGGCAATCGTGCTATCGTTACCTTCAGCAATCCGGGCACCATCTTCGGAGTTGCTGCAGGGCGTCGGCGATCACCGCCGGCGCTTTGTCGTTGAGGCTCCAAGCTTCCGCCTGGGCCTCCGGCGGCCAGCGCGCGGGATCGCGGCCGTACAGGTCGAGGAGCGCCTGGTAGCGCTGGGCGACCTGTTCGAGGTCGCTGACGTGGTTCTCCAGCATAGCGTTCACCTCCTTCCTCGGCGTGCTCGTGGGTTCGACCTTTCACCAGGCACGCCGTTTCCCCTGGTGTCCCGCCGGGGCTGCTGGGCCGGTCGGCCCTTCCTGCCCTCGGTAGAGGAAACCCGGACGGGGAGTCGCTCCGCTGTCAAGGTGGAGCCGCCTCGGTCTTACCTTGACAGCGGGAGAGGGGTCCCCGTCATGCTGCCGGTGCCGAGGGCAGGAAGGCCGAACAAGAGGGGGCCGCTCTCCGAGAGCGGCCCTTCCGCTGGCGGCGCCGATCGCTCGGGGCCCACTGATTGAAAAAGCGCCCCGTGGCCCCCGACGTCGCGTCGGGGGCCAGCACGGGGCTACCTTGAGGGATCCTGACGAGTACCTTGATGCACGCTCCTGGCAACGGCCGGCCGCGCCCGCGACGAGGGGGGCCCAGACGAAAAGAGAGACCCGCAGGCGTCGCGGGAGGCCCCGCGGCGGGGCCGGGCGACGCCGAGGATACCTTGAACCGCAGGCCGTGAACAAGTAAACGGCGGAGGGCACGCGGCCGCGAGGTCCAGGGTCAGTGCCGTCGAGCCCATGCTGCCTCTCGCTCGTCTAACAACCGCTGGACGCGGCAGGAGGCGACCGGCCGATGAGGCAGCGTTGGCTGGCCTGTCCAAGGGTTTTTGTATGAGGTCGAGTTGGCGCTGCCTCCCCGGGCCGAGCGGCAGCCGTGCCGGGTTGGGCTAGGTTGTGGTCGGGCCTGGGCTGCCGCGGCGGCGTGACGTGTGTGAGATGGCCGCCGTGCTCGGAAAAGTCCCCGCCTGCGGCGGGGCTGCGCGCGGCGGCCGCGGCCCGTCGTCGGGTGGTGCGGAGACACAAAAAAAGCGCCCTCCGCGCTCCTTTTGCTGCTCCGACCACAACCCCTGGTGGGAGTGACAGCGGTCATGGCCGCCACCAGGACGACTCCCACGGCCCTGGTAGTAGGTTAGCGACCGGATAGGCCTCACATTCGGCTCCTGGCGGCGGCTTTCCTTCCGCCCGCCCGTCACCTTGTGAACGCGAGGCGTTGGCCTGTTCTCCGTCATCCTATGAGCATCGCTTGTCAGTATAGCAGAGGCGGATGGCTATGGGACGAGCGGGATCGGCTGGCTATCCACAGGCGTGCGCCAGATGGGGCCGAGGAACTGGGCGGGATTTCCGGCGAAGTCGCCGCTCCAGGCGAAGCGGAAAAAGCGCGAGCCGTGGCCGCGGTCGTCGGCTTGGCGGGCGAGCGCGGTGAGCGTGTCGCGGCGGGTTTCGGTGGTCGTTACCGTCAGCACCACAAACGACCGGATGCCCTGGCCGCTTGCGTCGCGCCAGTGGCGGGTGTGGAGGCCCAGGCGGTTGTAGCGCCAGAGGTCCTGGTATTTCTTGAGCATGCGGGCCGCGGACATGCTCGCGCGGTCGGCCTCCACAAACGCAAAGAGCGCCTCGCGGCCCCCGCCCGCCGCCGGGAGCGCGAGCCCAAAGAAACTGTCGGGGAAGACCACGTGTTTGGCGACCCGCGCCCCGCTGGGGGGCTCGGCCCCCAGCTCGTCCGCCACGTCGGTGTGAAAGACGCGCTTGAGGAACAACCCCTGGTACCAGAAGAGCTCCTGGAGCTCCGGCCGGGCCCGCAGTGCTAACGCCAAGGCCACGTAGCAGTCCGCAACCAAGAGGGCGTGCTCGAGGAAGGGCTGCTTGATCTCGCGGTTGCGCTGGTCCCAGCGCCGGCGGTCGACGTTGACCCCGGGCCGCCGCTCGGCGAGCACCCGACAACCCTTAGCGCTCAAGCCGTACACCAGGGGTCGGGTGCCGCCGTAGCCGCCGGTGCCGGGCTGAAAGACGTAGTGCTCCTGGCGGGGGGGCCGCTGCACCAGACCGTGATCGAAGAGCGCGCGCAAGCGCTTCTTGATCACCTCCTCGGGGTCGTAGCGGGGACTGTGCGGTGCGGCGCGCACCTGCTCGGCCAGCACCAAGGCCACGATCTGGCGCGTGTTCATGCGCCCCGCGCGGTAGAGGTGCCAGAGGATGTCGAGGTCGCGCTCGCTGGCGTAGAGTCGCGCGCCCTCGGCCACCGCGGGATCAGGCGTGAGCCGGTGGCGGCGGTGCTGCTGGGCTGCTTTGAGGTCACTCATCGGCATCGGTTCTCCCTGGGTAGCACGCCCGCGGGCGGCCGTCAAAGGTCGCCCCTTACGCTTGGCGCTTGCGCCGCCGGGGCTCGGGCAAGGGCGGCTCCACGACCACGACCCGGTCGCGGAAGTCGTCGGCGCCGGCAGCGGACCGCGGCGGCTCCTCGGGCTCCGCGGCTTGGGCCGCCGCGAGGAACTTCGGCACGCGGGTGCGCAGCTCCTCGAGCACCTGCGCGGTCGGGACGGTGTAGCGGGGGTAGATGGCTGCCTTGAAGGCAGTCTCCTCCCGCGCAAAGACGTGCGGGAACTCCACGCGCGGGGAAAAGAGCTCGCAGGCGGACTCGGTGCCGAGTTGGAAGACAAACGCGCGCTGCGGCTGACGGTGGAGCCGCCGGGCGTAGTGGAGCCGAGCTTCCTCGGGCGAGTAGAAGGTCGGCGCGCCCTCCTCGACTACTTCCACCGGCCGAAGCCACGGCACCACGGCTTCACTGGTGCCGCGCGTCGTGCCGCCGCCGCGGGCGCGCGAGGTCGCCCAGCCGGAAAAGTCCATGGTGCCCGAGCCGTGGAGGTCCGACCACGCGCTCTGCGACGAGCGCGCCTCGGCCTCGGTGAGCGCGCCGGCCGGACCAAATCCCGCCGGGAGGATGAGCCCCTCGCCGCGGGGGTAGATGAGCGCGGAGCTCGCCACCTCGCCGGAGGCGAAACTCGAGCCCGAGCTCGCGAAATCGGAAGCGCCCGTGCCGCCCGAGTCGCTTTCGCCCTCGCTCCACGAGGCGCTCTCCGCCGCGCTCACCTGGCGGACGCGCCGGGTCTCCTCGACCAAGCGCGTGCGGTAGGCGGGCGTGATGTGTTTCTTTTCCCCGGTCCGGTCCTCGATCTCGGGCAGGTAGACTTCGTCGGTCAGACCGCCCTGCAAGGCGTCGCGCGCGCCGAGGGAAAAATAGACCCGACACTGGGCGATTTGGGTCAGGCCGTCGCGCAGGCGGAGGTCCCCGTCCGCCGGCACCAGCTGGCCGCAAAACTGGTGGCTACAGACCACGTTCAAGCCAAAGCTCCGGCTCCGTTCCAGGAAATCCAGGAGTTCTTCGCCTCCAGCGGGGACGAGTTTTTGGACTTCGTCGATAACCAAAAACACCGGCCGGTCCCAGTCCGTCCGCGGGCGGCGGAAGACCGCCGCCTGGAGGCGTTGGAGCAAGACCGAGCCGAGAAACAACAGGTCATCGGGCGGCAGGCGCGCGTCGTAGAGGCGTGCGGCCAGAATGGCGCCGCGCCGATCGGCCAGGACCGCGTCATCCCGGTAGGTCACCCGCGAACCGCCCAACGCTCCCGAAACCGCCAGGCTCGCCCGCAGCTCAAAGAGCCGCACCAGGAGCGGGGTGAGCATCTTGCTCCGCTCGGCGAGCGGCAGCCGCAGGAAGTCCACGAGCCGATCGCGCACCGCCGGTTCCGGACACTGCTCCAGCAGGCGGTCGCGGAGGGGTGAGACGCCGACGCGCAGCACGTCGGCGAGCTCGTAGATGGTCCACGGCGCATCGTTTGGCCCGCGCGTCGAGGCCAAGAGATTCCCGCCCAGGGTCAAGCTGTGGTCGAGCCACGGCATGAGCTCCGCGGCGGCGGTCCTAAACGTCCGCTTAAAGGCGCTCTTGCACCAGGAGGCGATGATGTCGGGGTTGCCGAGCTCATCGTAGAGATTGCAGACGGCCACCCGGCCGACGCCTGAGACCGCGTCATAGGGATCGATGACCACCGAACGGCGGCCCAGGCGCTGGCGCGTCAGGTAGCGCAGGGTCCAGAAAAATAAATCCCCCTTGCAGTCAAAGAGGATGACCGTGATCCCCAGGTCGATGAGCTGCTTCACCAAGGAAAATAGCCAGACGCTTTTTCCGGAGTTCGGAAGACCCAAAACGTGCAGATGACGGCGGAGCAGATCGCGCAGCCGCCAGCCCCGCCGCTGCCGCGTTCGCCGGTCATTGCCGATCCAAATCCGTGGTTCCATAGTCCTCCGGGGGTGGCGCCAGGCAGCGCGCGACGCGCTGGAGGAGGGCGGTCCCCAGGGCGTTCAGCTGGTCCTGGAGCGCCGCGGGCTCGTCGCCCGCGCTCTCCTCGGCGCGGCGGAGCGCCTGCTGGTAGCGGTCAATGAGGTTTTGGAAGGTCGCCGCCACCGCCGCCGGTTCCTGGGTCACGGCGCCGGTAACGCCCTCCAGTTGGTCGCGGTGCCAGACACTCAGGAGGTCGCCCAAGGCGCCCCGCAGCTCCGCGTCAGCGAGGTGGCGTAGGTAGTGGTGCATCTGGCCGTAAGCGGCCGTTGGGTCCGGCCCTTCCAATTCCGCCGTGGTGCGCCTTGGGCCCGCCGCTGCCTGCTCCACAAGCCAGGTCTCAAGCTGGTACGCCTCGGCAAAGGTGAGAAACTCGTCGTAGCGCTGGCCCACGGCCAGCGCCTCGCGGGCGCTCCACGCCGCGGCGGTCTCGTGGAGGACCTCGGAGAGCGGCCCGACGCGCAAGAGGCCGGCGTCGCGCCAGGGTTCCTGGGCAAAGTCGCGGCGCGCGCCCGTAAACTCGACGAAGGGCTCCGCCTGGGGACGGAAACGGAGCACGGCCACGAGGGCCAGGTGCTTACGTTCGAGGCGGAAGAAGGCCCGGTCGTCGGCCGCCGGCATCGCCGGCGCCGTCACCACGCGCGCCGGCTCCGGGCTCGAACTCGCCACCGCGGCGATGACGATCCCCACGCCGAGCGCCACCAGGCTCAGGATCACCGCGATGCCGACGCCATCGCCCTCGCGGAACGTCTCGGTGACGGAGGCGACGCAGGAATTCACCGCCGCCACCACCAAGAGCAGGGTTCCCCCGACCACGAGCACCAGGCACCCGCAGCCCGCGGCGACGAGCTCGGCCAGGTCGGTCTTGTCCTCCGCCATCGCCGGCCCTCAGCCCTTGAGGATGCGCAGGAACGCGCGCTCGGTCTCCTGCCGCAGGTGATGGACGAGGCTTGAGGCGAGGCAATCGTTCTCCAGGCTCCGCAGGATGTACTCGCGGCGCAAGTTGAAGTTCGCCAAGGCCGCGACGATCGCCTCGGTCTTCGCGTCGTCCAGGGCTCCGGCCGAGGCGCGGAGCATCGCCCGCGCCGGCCGAGTGAGCGCCTGGCTGTTGGCGATCACCGCCGGCACTCCTGCCGGCCGCACCGCGACCGGCCCGTTCGTGGGCACCGAGCTCACCTCGCTACGTTGCTGGCGCTGGTCCATCTCACCACCTCCTTTCCTCAAGCAGCCACCGCTCCGCCGCCTCAGCACGGGCCCAGAGTGCCCGCTCGCGGGCCGCGAAGCACCCGCCGCCCGCCGTCCCCCAGGCCGAAAGCTGCGCGGCCCAGCCCTGCAGATCCGCCACGTCGCGCGGCCGCAGCGGCTGCGAGCCGATCCAGTAGGTCTCCCGCCGCGGGTGGCGGAGGAACTCGGCCACCGGCACGACCTTCACCCGCGGCCACTCGCCGTCCCCGCCGTCGGCGAACCACTCGAGCGCCGCCGCGCCGCGCCGATTCCACCCGAGCGCCGCCTCAAAATCCTGCCCGCAGTCCGCCGTAACGCGCACCACGCGCTCCGCGACGGGCGCCAGCACCCGCGCGCCGGCGGCGCCACCATGACCCCACCAAGCTTCACTCCCCACCCAACCACCACGGCCAAAAAGTCCAAACGCATCGCTCATGAGGTCGTCCACTCCTTTCTTGCAAAAGCGCGGGCCGGGTCGTGGCCGCGGAACGTCCCACCGCGGGACGCGCTTCACTTCTTCTCTTTGGGCTCGCCCGGCCCACTATTGACTCGTCATTCCGGCTCTCAACCTCACGGGTGAGGCCCTGGGTCGTTGAACTCCTCCGCGTAGGAGCGGATCCCATCCTTCGCCTTGAGCTCAAAGCCACGCCGCTCGAGCTCAGCCGTGAGCGCTTCCCAGCCGAAGCGTTTGATCAGGGCCTCGATCCGCTCACGCACCCCGACAAGGCTTCGCGCACGCGGGAACTTGAGGGCTGGCGCCATCGCGGTTTTCCTGGCGTTAGAGGCGGCGGTCCAGCTCATGCGTGTCCCCCGTGGGCGCGCGCGGCGGCGCTGGACTTGCCGCCTCCTCGGCGGTCGCGGTTGCGCCGGCCGCGTTCGGCACCAGGTAGGCAATCCAATCAGGGTCGTTACCTTTCTTCTTGAAGCCGTTCGGCCAGACCAGGAGGCGTAGCGACGGTGAGATCGTACCGGAGAGGTACTGGACGGTCCCGTCCCCGGTCTCGTGGCTCTGTTGCCACAGCCCCGTGAGCTTCAACTTCAGTCGCTCAGACATGTTTCACTGCTTTCCCAAACGCGACGGCCAAAAAAGGGAGGCCTCCCGGCGCAGTCCGGACCGCGGCAGAATACCCCTCGAGGGTGTCTCCCCTATTTCTCGCTAGGTCACGCTGCTATCCTCCGTCTCAACTACTGACGCACGCCGTTGGCGGCGACCCCTCAGCCACACCACAAGACGTTCCGCTAGGTGGCCCCAGCGCACCACGAGCCGCCTCCCGAACGGCTTCTCGAGTTCAGCGAGTTTTTTCGTAAAAGCTTCCCAACGGTTCTCACCGCAGTGCACAAGTTCCTCGCAACGCCTGGAACGTGCCTCACAGTCTCCTCGAGCGCTTTCGAGGGAACGGTTCTCTTCGACCAGCTCGGCGACTGCCCCCCCTTCGAGCACGTTGACCTTGGAGCCCATCTCAAGCCAGCGCTCGAAGTCCGCCGCGAACGCTTTGTGGACCTCGAGCGTGAACTCTTCAGCCAGCCCGAAGCGTGCTTCTGCGCGACCTGTTGCCTCTCCGAGCTCGCCCGCGATTCTGCCCACTTCGGTGTCGACCAGCTTCAGCCGACCCACGATGACGTGCACGTCGGCGGCGACGCGCTTCACCTCGCGGTCACAGTTCACAAACCGCGCGTGCACTTCCTCGATCTCTACTTTCCGCCGCGCGTCTTCGACTGTGGCGGCGCTGCAAGCCGCTGCGGCCCCACGCCGCGCCTCCTCGGCCCGCGCGCTGGCGGTCTCCAGCCGTTCTTCGAGCACCCGCATACCCCTCAACGACTCCTCCCTCGAGGCCGAAAGCAAAGCGGAGACCGACGACAGCTCCCGTCGCGGCTCGTCAAGCATCTCAAGGAGCTCATCCTGGTCCTTCACCATCGCCTCGGTCGCCTTCACACTCTCGGCGATCCGGCCGACGATGTCTTGGAGGCTACAGAGGAGGTCCGCATTCCTGACGCCGGCGCTTGCCGGCGGCGGCACCGTACCATTCGATGGCGGATCGGACTTCGGCTCGAGCTCGGCCAGGGCTTCGCCCAGCTCCAGCGCGTCGTCCACGGAGCGGGGCTGCCTTAGCTCTCGATCGTAGAACGCGCGATCGTCGGGCTTGCGCACCACGCCGATGAGCACGCCCCGGCTGCGGGCCGTTCTGACGACAACGCGGTAGTCACCCACCACCGCGCGCCAGAGGCCATTCTGATCCTTCACAACTTTCTCGACCTCGATCTGCCCCGCGGCGAGCTTCCCGATGATCCTCCGCCGATCTGACGGCTCAAGGTCCTGCATTTCGCGCAGCGCCGCGCGACCGATGTGCGTCACAGGAACACTGAGGCGACCCAGCACTCGGCCTTGGCCCTCCTCGAGCACTCGAGTAGAATCTTTCATGAATGTCTCCTTGCGTTGTAGGGAGTCGTTCCATAAAGGCCCGGTGACGCGTACCTTTTCTCCATCAGCTCTTTCCCTCAAATCTGTCAACCCAATACGCCGCCGACAGCCGTCCGAGGCTCTGTGTGATTGCGTCGCGGAGCACACATTCGTGCTCGGCGAACAGTTGCTCCAATTTGCGTAATTCAGACCCTTCCGGGTACTCCCGCCTCACGTTTCCCCCTTGCTCCAGCAACCTGATCGCCAGCAACGCCCGCATCAGGGGCAGGTGGTCGAAGCGCCCGTCGTCTAGCTGTGGGAGAAGACGTCCCCAGTACTCCGCTGCCGACGACAGGAAGACACCCTGAATTTGGTAATACCAGCCCGTCTCCCCCACGACAACCTTCCGGATCGTCTCTCCCTGAACGTCAGCCTTCACGCTTGACGACAGCCACCGCTTCACCGACCCAGGCACCAGCCCATCCACCCCGAGTATTGCTACCGCCTCGTGCCCGAGCCAAGGGTCGCTGAGCTTAGATTTGCCGAACCGGTCCCTGAGCTCTGCACACCGCCCCAACAACTCCCGCGATGGCGGCCGCGCCGCACCCTTTGGCGTGCTCGTCCGACACGCCAACAGACGGATTGCCCACCATCCGAGATCCTCCAGCCCCTCAATCTCATCCGGGTTTAGCACCCGACGAAAGACGTCCCAGTCCTGCTCCGTCATTTCTTCTTCAAGCAGGACGCGCTGGGCCCACGTCGGCTTCTCCTTAAGCATCACCAACTTCGGCTTGCTCTGGCGCAGCCCGTCGATGAAATCCGCGACCGGCCGCATCGTCTCGCCCACCGCCCCCGCGCCCCGGCCGCCAACCACCTCCAGTGTTCTCTCAAAAAGCCCCACCCCGAAGTCGTCCCAGGCGAAGCACGCCAACCCCAAACCCTTCAGGAACTCTCGCCGCGTCCTGGTGCTCACGGCCGCAAGACCATCCTCGTTGAGCCGCCGCGCCGTCCGCGACGACAGACCAATCCCGCTGGCCTGCAGCGCCGCCAGGTCCTCTGCGCTTGGCCAGGCGCGGGCAGGCGCCGCGGTCCCAAGCTTCGCACGCACGAAGCGGACAAAGGCGCTATCTCTCGGCGTTCGCCTCGACATTTCACTCGCGAGCATAGCGCTGTGAGCCCCCTGAGGCTACCTCCCAAATGACCCTGTTTGGCCAGCTTTTTATCTTTGGGAAAACTATAACTATTGACAAAACACCCCTTGTTCCCCTACCATACCCTCAGTGGCTGGACCGTGATTCACAACTCGACATTTCACCCTACCCTAGTAGGTTCGCAGTGAGTCACGGTCCGACTACTTTAGCCCAGCTCTCCCCAGAGCTGGGCTTTCTCTTGCCAGTTCGCAAACTGGGCCCAGGTGTCATCTGGAGCCTACGGCGTCAAACGACGGTTGCCCGAGCCGGGCGCAGGGCGCCCGGACGGCGGGGGGCACGGCTGCGAGACTCGGCAAGTACTCGCTCCCGCATGGCAGCGGTACGCACGATGTCGCGGTCAGCTCGGGGCAAGGAGGAGCTGACGATGTCACTGTCCTGGCCGCCGACCGCGGTTGAAGCCGCGGTGCGAATGCGGGCCGGTAGGGATCGCGAGCGGTCGGCCGCGTCGAGCTGAGCGAAGGCGTGGGGTAGGTCATCGAGGGTTCCGCAAAGGATGGTCACGTAGTCTGGCTTGGTGAGGTTGCGAGCGAGGACGGCACTG
>CAYJUM010000043.1:0-5409 GCA_964373355.1 uncultured Nitrospirales bacterium
TAGCCAGGCCTGATCCGCTCGTGTTGCTGGCCACGGTGGCGCCGGTGCCGCTGAAATCGCCCATGATCTTCCCCACGATGCTCCCGATGGCATCGGCGATTTCATCGCCGTTTTCCGCCGGGAAGTAGTTGTCCGGCTCGCCGTCGGCGTCGGCATCCCAATTCTTGACGGTCCCGACCTGAAAGGGATAGCTCGCCAGCGTCGTGGGCGGTGTCGGCGAGGGGGCTGTCGCGCCCTGGCTGCGGTCGAAGCCGCCGTAGGCCGCAGCGGTCCTGAGCAGGGCATCGGGCTGCTCGAAGATGGCCACGGTAAAGAAATTGATGACCTGGGTGCCGGTGATCGAGCTGCGGAGGTCGGTCGTATGGGCCACCAAGGCACGGTCATCCAGTTTCCCCGAGCCGGTGCCCGCGGCGCCGCAATCGCCGAGCTGGACCAGGCTGTCTGAGCCCGGCACGATCGCGCTCGTGTCGCCGCACGGCACGCCGTCTGTCAGCATCAGCACATTGGCCTGACAGCACGGCACGTACTGGGCAGGTGAGAGATTCGTAAACCAGAAGGGATCGGCCGAAGTCCCCGCCCCGACCGTATAGTCGATATTCACACCGGTGGTATGAAACGGTTGGGTGGCCTGCTTGAAATACTGCTCGGCCGTATAGAAGGCTTCGGCCAGGGGGCTGAGCGTCTGGGCCGTCATGGCCCGGATCGAATCCACGATCGTCGTGTTATTGCTGCCCGGCGTGGTAATGGCCGAGGCCACGAGCCCGCCCTGGTTGTCGGTCTGGAAATACATGAGGCCGAGCCGCACCGTCGTCTTCATCTTCTGGACGACGCCGGTGGGATCGGTCGAGTTCTCAATCCGGATCTTGAAGGTGGCAAGATCACTCCCACCGGTCAGCGTGGATTGGACCTTGAATTCGTTATCATCTTCAACGCTGTAGCTCCTGAGGCTGTTTTCATACGGCGAGACCAGAGTCGAGCCGGTATAGCGCTTGCGGTATTCCTTGCAATAGGTCGCCCCGCTGGTGTCCTGGCCGAGCAGGTCGTAGGAGCCGCCCCCGACGATCTGTCCGCCGGTCAGCACTTTCTTCAGGACATCCACCCGGCGCATCGTGACCCAGTTCAGGAAATTGCCGCTCCAGCAGGTGCCGCCGATCGTGATCGTGCAGGTCGTCTGCTCAAAACGCTGATCCGACGAGTCATAGGTGTAGGTCTTGGTGTTGTCGAAGTAGCCGTAGTAACTGGTGCTGGGATTAAAGTCGTTGGCCGAGATGCCATCGTTCCGGTCGCCGGGGCTGGAATCGGACGCATTGGAGACGCCGTCCTCGTCGAAATCGCTGTCGTAGGCCGGGCAATTCATGCTCAGGGAATTGTCCACGATCAGCAGCAGGTCCGGCGGGTTCTGGTTCTTGAGAAACGGCGGAACGGCCGTGTAGTCCGAGAGGGTCTGCGCCTGTACATGGCCGCCCATCGTTGCAAAGAGCACGAGAGCAGCAAGGGGCACGAGGCTAGAGGCTCTGGGGAAGAACCGACCTCTCGCCACTTGCCTATAGCCGCTAGCCTGGCTCATCGGTTCACCCGAATCACGTTGATCTGCACCACCTTGCCGCGGTCCAGCAGGACGCGGCACCACGAGGGCACCGGCAGCGACGGAAGCGGCTGCCCATTCGGGCCGAGCACCGTGACATGCTCGGCCACCGGGAAGGTCTCGGCCCGCTCCGAGCGCATGAAGACGATTTCCTGCGGCTGCTCGGTGATCTTGACGACGCTGCCCTCGATCCACTCAGAGACGCGAATGGCGCGAAGGCCACGGTCTTCGACCGATGCTCCAGCCCGGAAGCCGCCGGTCATTCCGAACGCGTCTCCGACCAACAGCCACACTGAGAGTCCGAGCGCTGAGACGCTCAGCACGCGCATCAGGAGCCCCACGGGGTTGGCCCTACTGATAGCATGATAGCTATTTTGTGTCAATTGCCGGTCACTATGAGGCGGCCAAGGGCTCTCGTCTGGTCACAATTGTCCTGTTTGGCGTTGCAGTCCAGCCTGACGGAACCGGACGGGGAAGGAGCGCCGTTAACCCTTGTGTTTCTTGAACTTGGAGGGGTCCAAGCCATACCGCTCCAGTTTGCGGACGAGCGTACGGCGGTTGATATCCAGGATGCGGGAAGCCTCCGAGGCATTGCCGCCCGTTTCCGTGAGGACCCGGCTGATATGGCGCCTCTCGACCTCTTCGAGCGTCGGAAGCCTGGCATTGCCCCCGAGGCCGGGCGGGCGGCCCGGCTCGCTTGACACCGTGGTGGCCTGCTCGGCAAGCCACCGGCGGATCGCATCCTCCAGTACGCGGTTCGACTGCCTCTTGAAATCGAGGGCCACATGGCGGAGGCGGGTCAGCAGCCACTCGTCCAGGCGTAAGGCAAACAGTTTCCGGCGACGGGGGGCTCGCCGGCGCTCGTCAGCGGTCTGCTGCTTCATGGCTATGAAGTAGCAGAAACTAGGGGATTATTCAATCTTTGGGCCGCTAGGCTGAGGCGTCAGGCGTCATTGGGTTTCGCTTCACGCCTCACGCCTCACATCTTCCGAAGTTTCCCCTCACGCCTCACGCCTCACGTCCTTAATAGTTCTCCCGCCAGGTCCCGGCCGCCGCATAGACCAATTGCAACCCCCGCATGAGCCCGCGGCGGAGGTCGTGATCGTACCAGACCTCCAGCCACGCGCCGGGTCCGGCGAGGCTGATCACCTTGCCGCCCACCAGCAGGCCGCCATAGAGGCGAGGCTGTCCCTGGAACGAGAGGTCTCCCGCCACCGACAGGACGCCGCGCAGATGAATCCCGGTGAGCTGGACGGGAATGCGGGAGCCTAAAGAGGTGGTGCCTGCTCCCGGAGGGCTGAGGGCCGGCACCGACTGACCCGCACCTTGGGGTTTCAAGACCACATGCGCGTTGATCACGAAGAGGCCCTCGGCATAGTCCGTGTCGAGCGTGAGCGTCCCGAGATTGTCCGGGCGCGGCGCCGTTTGATCCAGCGTGTCCACGAAGACGAGCCCGCGGTGGTCCCCGACGCTCTCCGAGCCGAAGACCTCCTCGGCAGAGCGTCCCGCGCCGGGCGTGATGGCGCCGTTGCGGTAGAGAAGCCCGTCGCGCCCGCGCGCATAGTAGAACCCGTACAGGAGCGCCTGCTTTTTCAGCAGCTCATAGTCCCAACGGTCCTCGTTCAATCCCGGGATGGGGTCCCGGAGCGTGTAGACATGAGCGGGCAGGCTGCGCGGCGCATCCGCGAAGGTCGCCTCGCCCCCGGTCCAGATCTCGAACCAGCGATCTTCCCGGCGCGCCATCTCGACATACGATTGCCCCGTCACCGGCGCCATGCTGCTCTTCGCGGGGACCTCGGTACTCTTCGGAAAGCGCGCCGGTCCCTTGAGCTTGAGCTGGCCCCAGTGGACCCACACCGGCTGCGGCTCCGGCGGCGCGCTGCCGCCGTCCCGCGCGAATTGGCCGATCTGGACGCCGGCCCTCAGCGGCGGGAGGCTTCGGGTGCCAAACTGCATGGAGACCGTGCGCGTGATCGCCGGCCCTATCCCGGCCGGCCCGCTCGGAGCGTCCCCGCCGGCTGCCGCCGTGACCTCGACCGTGCAGAGCAGGCCGGGGCGGCTCGGACCATAGACCTTCAGGCGTGCGATGCGCCCGATGGCGCGCAACGGGCTGAACCAGCCGGTGTCCCCGTTCAGCAGTCGGTCATCCGCCGGATTGCCGGCGTCATAGAGCACATCGGGACGATCGGCCGTTCCGGTGAATTGCGAAACGCCCTGCTCGTTGAAGAAGGAGGGCCCGGAGGCGGCCGTCTCGAAACGCTTCGTGAACAGCCCGGCGGCGGAGGCCGGAGCCGCGGCGGGATCATGGAACCATTGCTGCACGAGGTCCGATCCGGCTTCGGCGAGATGCTGGGCGGCCGCCTCGTCCTGGATGGCGCGGGTGCCGGCCAGTTCATGGGTCGCGAGGGTCATCGAGAGCGCGCCGAGCACGGACAGGATCACCATCAGGCCGACCGAACTCAGCAGGACCATGCCTTTTTCACTTCGTGAGGCGTGAAGTGTAAGGAGTGAGGCCGAGCCCCGTGAGGGGTCAGGCGCTGGTGAAGAGTGAAGCGTGAAGGGTGAGGCGGAACCCCGTGAGGGGTCAGGCGTCAGGCGTGAGGGGCGTCGTCTTTGGTGCAGCCTCATACTTTGATGCCGTATCAGGCCGCTCAGCATCTTATCAATTCGATCCATCTGGTCATTAGCCCTTTCCCATGACTCCTGATCGAGATACGTCAGGCGCTTCGCAATTTCGAGGTGTGTATCCAGCTCACTTAAAGATCCCTGAGCCATGTGACGGTAGTTGATGAATTCTTTTCTTGTCTGCCTTGCCGCTCCTTCAGCAATGTTGCTGGGAATACTTCTGGCTGATCTTCGAATTTGATCTGTAAGGCCGAACCGTTCCTCCTTGGGGAATCGGTCTGTCGTCCGATAGAGAGCCACATTCAATTCCAAGGCGAGGTTCCACGCGTCTAGATTCTTGTGCGGCTTTTCCATATGATCCTCCTGCGCGCCTCGCGCCTGACGCTTCACGGCTAACGGCTTCGGAGACCGATTTCGGTGACGAGCGGAGGGGCATGGTCGGCGAGGCTCACCTGCACGCGAACCCGGGAGACGCCGGCCGGATCACCCGTGACCCCGCCGTTGCGATCCAGGTAGGCGATCCGCAGATCCCGCACCTCTCCGATCAGCGAATTCGCGGCGCCGTCCACTTGCCGCATCAGGCTGGGCCGGCCGGAACGACTCCCGCCCAGGTAATAGCGCACCTGATTCAAGACGGACACGGTGCTGCCGGCAGGCATGGCCGTGGGGAATGGCCCGGTCAGCGTCAGCAGGAAGCGTTGCCCGTCCCGGGCCAGGCGGCTCTCCGCGCATTCTTCGGCCGTGCACACCACGATGCGCTTGCCCTTCGGCCAGCCCGAGCCGTCCAGCACCTTGAGCTCTTGCTGGCCCGCGACCGCCGCGGTCAGGGTGGTCGTCTGCCCGTTCAGATTCGCCAGGAACTCGAGCTCCTGGCCCTTTGCCTGAAGGATCGGAATCAAGAACGGGCCGCCGGTTCCGGCCGCCCGCAGCTCCGCTTCCAAGACCCGGAGTCCCAGTCGCGCCTCCTGCTGCTGCGCCATCCCGTCCTGTTGCCGGTACAGCCGGTGCTCGAAATGAAGCAGCGACTGCTGCGCGGCGGACAGCATCACCGCCCCGGCGGTCATGGCGATCATGAATTCGACGAGGGAATGCCCTGCCGCGCGAGTGAGGAGCGAAGGGTAAAGAGTGAGGGGTGAGGCGAAACCCGGAAACTGCTCCGATAGCTTTCTTCGCATCATCTTACTCCTCCCCCTTCACTC
>CAYJUM010000043.1:5509-20702 GCA_964373355.1 uncultured Nitrospirales bacterium
ACTCCTCCCCCTTCACTCTTCACCGGTGTCCGAGGTAACGGGGATTGGCGCGGATGGTGCCGATGCGGAGCGATCTGGACCGTCCCGGGCCGTTCGGAGAGGTGGCCTGCGCTTGGAGGACGACCGACCCGGCGTCCCGTAGCGGGCCGGGCCGATCCGGCTGGACGGTCCAGACAAGCTGGATGCCGCCGTCTTCGACCCGCGCCGTGTAGATGCCGTCACCGGCCGTATCGGATCCGGAGCCGTCATCCTGCATGGTGATCTCCGCGACGCCGTCGAAGTCGAGGTCATCGCGCAGGAGCTGATCCCATGACGCCGCCCGTTTTGCCTCCAACCTGGCCTGCGCCAGACCGAGCGCCCGCTCCGCATGCCGGCCCGCTTTGCCGGCCCGATCGGCCCATTGAAAGGAGCCCATCACTCCCAGCACCGCCCCGGCCAGCAGCACCATGGCCAGGATCACCTCGATCAGCGTGAAGCCCTCTTGGGAATGCACCATGCAACATGAAAAATAAAAATGATTTTCCCATCTTTCATGTTGCATGGTGCATTTTCCATGTTTCATGAGGCGGCCACCCTGCCGGTCATGCTCACGGTCAGTTGCCAGCGTTCCTGTCTGCCGTTTCGCAAGGTGATCGTCGTGGGGGAGGCGGCTCGTCCGTTCGGATAGAACGTGATCGCCGGGCCGTTGCTCAGCCCTTCCACCACAATCCCCTTGTCCGTGTAATCCATCAGCGGCCGGAGCAGCGCGCCCCCCGCGTCCGGCGCTTCGGTCCTGACCGTTGCGGTTTCGGGCACAAACACGACCCGCACCCGCTGGCGCTTGGTGATCGCGAGCTGCCGGGCGGTGCGGAGCTCGGCCGCGAGTTCTGCGCTGGCCGCCTGCGACCGGTGCTTCGTCACGCTCAGGACGAAGCTCTGGAGGGTCAGGACCGCCATGAGGCTGGCCAGCGCCAGCACGACCATCAGCTCTGTGAGGCTGACTCCCCGCTCGTTCATCGCTCACCTCCGGTCAATGCCCCGGAGGTATTCCAAATTCCATGCCGCCTGAACGGTAAGGAGTGAAGGGGGAGGAGTGAGGGGATATGATTCGCGGTAAAGGTGTCAGGCGCGAGCAAACGCCAGTGACAGCCTGGCTTTTGCGAGTGCGCTCGGTGAGGGTGCTTGCTGGCGGACTAGTTGGTGCAGAAGGTGTTCAAAAATGTTCTGCACTCAGTCGGATACAGGAAGAATGATTCTGATACACGGAAGGGGAAAGCGTTTACACCTTACTCCTCACCCCTCACTCCTCACCGCAATGAGCGGGCGAAGAGCCCGAGATACCAGCTCAGCAGCTCCTGCTGAAACAGCAGCGCCACGACGGCGCCCAGCGCCAGAAAGGGACCGAAGGGGATGTATTCGTCCCGGCGGAGCACTTTGAGCCCGATCAACCCCACGCCCACGACCGAGCCGACCACGGCCCCCACCATGACCGTCAGCAGCACCGGACGCCATCCGAGGAACGCCCCGATCATCGCCAGGAGCTTGATATCCCCTCCCCCCATGCCCTCCTTGCCGAACAGGTACGGACTGAGCCACGCGAGAATCCAGAGGAGCCCTCCACCGACGAGGATGCCGGCCAGGGAATTCCAGAATCCCACGGGAAGCACCGTGGACGCGCTCAACAGGCCGAGGCCGAGGCCCGGCAGCGTGATCACGTCGGGAATAATCTGGTGCTCCAGGTCGATCGCGGTCACCACCAGGAGCGCGGAAAACAGCGCCGCATAGATGACCGCCGGCCACCCCGGCCCAAACTGCCACAACAGCAGGCTGTACCCCGCGCCATTGATGAATTCGATCACGGGATACCGGAGCGAGATGCGGGCGCCGCACGCCCGGCAGCGGCCTCGCAACCAGAGGAAGCTGGCCAACGGGATGTTGTCGTAGACGGCGATGGGCTGCTGGCATGCCGGGCAGCGTGACGCCGGCCAGATGATGGATTCCCGCCCCGGCAGCCGATGAATGCAGACGTTCAGGAAGCTGCCGATGATCGCGCCGAAGAGAAAGGCGAGGACGTAGGGGGTCATGACCGCCGGGCCTCACCGGCGCCGCGCGGTGACGCGTGGGGAGCCCGGGGCCGTTTATTGCACTTGCTCATCGCGCCCTGTTATAATCCGGCTTAGGGTTTAGTTCCTACTAAAATCCAATGGCACGGCCTCTGATGCCGTATTTATCCATCCTCCGGTGCGGACGCCCGGGCGCGCGGCGCCGGTCAGCGACAAGAGGAGCGCGTTTCGCATGGGCAATCTTAGGATTCTTACGATGAACCGGGTCGGCAAGAAGCGGCACGCCGTCGAGCCGCCCCCCCGGCGGAAGCGTCCCGAAGCTCTGACGAGCCGGGAGCACGAGATCCTGCAGCTCATCTGGTCCGGGTTGAAGAACAAGGAGATCGGCCAGCGGCTGAAGATCAGCGTCAAGACCGTCGAAGCGCATCGCGCCAACATGATGAAGAAGATCCGGGTCTCCAATACCGCGCAACTGCTCAAGGCGGCCATCCAAGGCGGGATGATCGACCTGCGGTAGCGTTCAGCCGGCCCGTTGACGGACGACTTCGAACAGCACGATCGCGGCCGCCGCCGACACGTTCAAGGACGACACCTGCCCGCGCATCGGAATGCGCACCCGCTCATCGCATGTTGCCAGCACGTTGGGACGGATGCCGCCGCCTTCGCCTCCCAGGACCAACGCCACGGGACCCTTCAGATCCAGCGCGGTCAGGGGCTTCTGCGCGCCGGGGTCCAGCGCATAAATCCACAGCCCTTCTTGTTTCAGCTCCTCGATCAATCGCGACAGGTTCGGTGTCTGGGCCACCCGGATATGGTGCACCGCGCCCGCGGAGACCTTGGCGACCGTCCCGGTCAGGCCGACGGTCCGCCGCTCCGGCAGGAAGACCCCATGCACCCCGGCTCCTTCGGCCGATCTCAGGATCGCGCCCAGATTGTGGGGGTCTTCCACGCTGTCCAGGATGACCAGAAACGGAGGCTCGCCGGACTGGCGGGCATGGGCCAGGATCGCATCCCGGTCGGCATAGGCCGCCGAGGCCACGAACGCGACGATGCCCTGGTGCTTCCCCGGAGGCGCGAGGCGATCGAGAGCCTGCCGGTCCTCGACATGGACCGGGACGCCGGCGGACCGTGCCAGGTGGGTGAGCTCGCCCAGATGGCGCCCCTGGCGCGCCACCAGCACGCGCCTGAGCTTGCGGGGATCAGCCCGCAAGGCTTCGCGGACGGCGTGGAAGCCGTACAGGATCTCATCCGACGGAGCCGGCCGGGGGGGCCCGCTACCGCTTCCAGCGGCTGGAGCCGTCCGGCCGGTCCTCGATGGTGACTCCCTGCTCGGCGAGCGCTTTCCTGATGCGATCGGCCGTCGCAAAATCTTTCCTCCGTCGGGCTTCATTCCGCTCGTCGATCCGGCGCGCGATCTCGGCGTCGGTGAGCGCGGGACGGGCCGGCCGGTCCGCGCCGATCTGGAATGCCAGCTCCTTGAACTGCCAGGATTCGGCCGGGACCTGAAACAGGCTCAGGACCCGCCCATAGGTTCGAAATGTCTCCGCAGCCTGCTCTGACGCCCGCCGGGACAGGCCCTTCTGCAGCCATCCGTTCAGTTCGGCCCTCAGGCGCTGGAATTCGGCGAGCACCACGGGCGTGTTGAAGTCGTCGCTCATCGCCTCCTCGAACACGGTCCGGAAGCGCGTGAGCGCCGCCGCCGCCGCCGCATCGCCGGAGGCATCGGACGGCCGCGTTTCTCCCAGGCGCTGAAACAGCCCGTAGATGTTGTCCAGGGCCGCCTTGGCCTCCCGGAGTCCCCGGTCGGAGAAATCGACGGGGTGCCGGTACTGCGTGCCCAGCAGGAAGTACCGGATGGCCTCGGCCGTGACGTCGTCCCGGCAGCCCGAACTGTCGAAGATCTCCCGCAGCGTGAAGAAGTTCCCCAGGGACTTGGACATCTTTTGCTGGTTGATCTCCACGAATCCGTTGTGGATCCAGTAGCGCGCGAAATCCCGGCCCGTGGCGGCCCGGGCCTGGGCCAGCTCGTTCTCATGGTGGGGGAAGATCAGGTCCATGCCGCCCCCATGGATGTCGAACTCCGCGCCGAGGTGCCGGACGGACATCGCCGAGCACTCGATGTGCCAGCCGGGCCGGCCCGGTCCCCACGGGCTCTCCCACGCCGGCTCCCCCGGCTTCGACGCTTTCCACAGGGCGAAGTCCATCGGGTTCCGCTTGCGCTCGTCCACCTCGACACGCGCGCCCGCCTGGAGCGCCTCGACGTTCCGGTGGGAGAGACTGCCGTAGTCCGGATACGTGCCGACTTCGTAATAGACATCGCCGTTCACGCGATACGCATGACCCTTCGCCACCAGGGTCCCGACCATCCCGATGATGTCGGCCATGTGCTCGGTGGCCTTGGGCTCGATGTCGGCCGGGGCGACGCCGAGCCGGGCCATGTCGCGGCGGTAGGCAGCGAGATAGCGCGCCGTGATCGTCGTCCAGGGCACGCCTTCCTGGGCGGCGCGGGTCAGGATCTTGTCGTCGATGTCGGTGAAGTTTTTCACGAAGGTCACGCGGTAGCCGAGATGCCGCAGATAGTCCCGGACCATCTGGAAGACCAGCGCGCTCCGGCCGTGTCCCAGATGGCACTCGTCGTAGACGGTGACGCCGCAGACGTACATGCGGACCGCATCCGGCGCCAGCGGCTCGAAGGGCTCCTTGCGGGCGGCGCGGGTGTTGTAGACCTTCAGCATGAGGGGCCTTCTACGGCTGTAGCTGCCGCCGCCGGGGCCAATGCGACCAGACGAAATAGGCCACGGCCGCGACCAGCAGGACGCCGATGATCAGATCGATCTGATGGAAGTACTGGCGGAGCTCCTGCCACCGTTCTCCGAGCTGCAACCCGATGAAGGCCAGCAGATAGCACCACGGCAGCGCGCCCACGAAGGTGAACACGACAAAACGGCCGACGCGCATCCGGGCGATGCCGGCGGGCAGCGAGATAAACGTCCGGATGACCGGCAGCATCCGGCTGAGAAAGACCGCCGCTTCCCCGTACCGGGCAAACCAGCGGTCCGCGACGTCGAGGTCGTGGTGGGAGATCAGCGCGTACCTGCCGTAGCGCTCCACGAACGGCCTGCCCCCCCACATCCCGACATAGAACGCGATGATGGACCCGACGACGTTGCCGACCGCCCCCGCCAACGTGACTCCGAGCATGGTGAATTGTCCGGTCGAGACCAGATAGCCTGAGAACGGCATGATGATCTCACTCGGGAGGGGAATGCAGGCGCTTTCGATCGCCATCGTGAGGAGGATTCCCGTGTAGCCGAACCGCGAGATCGTGGCGATCACGAACTTGCTCAACTCGGTCAGGACCTGTTCCACGAAATGTGCCAGCGCGGTTATCCTTCCCCGATCGTGTCATCCCACGACCAGCGTCTCAACACAAAAAAAGCTGCCTTGCGGCAGCTTTCTCTCACAAGTTCGTAAGGCGTGAAGCGTAAGGCGTCAATGGACTGGGACGTTCCTCAAGGCGTACACCTCACGCCTCACGCTTCACGTCTTCCAATTGGTCGGGGCGAGCCGATTTGAACGGCCGACCACTCGCACCCCAAGCGAGTGCGCTACCAGGCTGCGCTACGCCCCGAATCCATCCAGCATTCATCGGCCATCGTAGGAGGCCAGAATTCTGAGCACGGCTTTGAGGTCCCCCCGCACGCGTTCGGCCACTTCCCGCGGGGTCACGCCCTTGCTGCCCTGCCGGCCACGACGGGACCAGACTCGTTTCACGCCCGCGATCGTGTAGCCTTCCTCATAGAGCATGCGCTTGATCTCCAGGAGCTTGTCGATGTCGCCTTGGACGTACAGGCGCTGCTGACCGCGGCTTTTTTGCGGCTTCAGGAACCCGAACTGGGATTCCCAGAACCGCAGGACATAGGCCGGAAGCTTGGTGAGCTCGCTGACCTCGCCGATCTTGTAGAAAATCTTACTGCCCAGCTTGGGCTCAGCCGCCATCCGCTTTTTCCCGGACGTCCGGACGGTTAGATGTTGACGTACTTTTTGAACACCTGGCTAGGCCGGAACGTCACGACTCGGCGGGGGGTAATACCGATTTCCTCGCCGGTGCGGGGATTTCTGCCCTTCCTGGCTCCCTTGCTCCGCACGACGAAATTGCCGAAGCCGGCGATCTTGACCGATTCCCCCTTCTGAAGGACGGACTTGAGCAGATTCAGGATCAGCTCCACAATATCGGCGGCTTCCTTTTTCGACACCCCGACCTTTTCGTAAATCTCGTTGGCAATGTCTGCCTTTCTCATGCCTTCCCCCTCGCTCGCGGCCCCGTCAGATCATCGGCTCACAGATCAACCCAACGCGAAATTCACATTAAATTATGTGAGGTTACCTCAGTTGTCAAGGGAATTTCTGGGGGTCATCCTGCGATCGCTGGGCTTGTAACAGTTTGTACTCGATGCTGTCGGCCAGGGCCTGCCAACTGGCCTCCATGATATTTTCCGAGACACCGACCGTCCCCCACTTCTCCTTGTGGTCCCCCGACTCGATCAGCACGCGCACCTTGGAGGCGGTGCCCTTGCTGGCCGCCAGGACCCTGACCTTGTAGTCGAGGAGCTTGACCTCCTTGAGTTGCGGGTAGAAGGTCTCCAGCGCCTTCCGCAGGGCATGGTCGAGGGCATTGACGGGGCCGGCGCCGACCGCCGCCGTGTGCTCGACCGCATTGCCGACCCGCACCATGATCGTGGCCTCGGAGATCGGCGCTTCCGCGGCATGGCGCTTCTCCACGATCACGCGGAAGCCGAGCAGCTCGAAGGAGGGCTTGTGCCGGCCCACGGCCTTCCGCATGAGCAGCTCGAAGGAGCCTTCCGCCCCTTCGAACTGGTACCCCTGGTTCTCGAGGTCCTTGAGCGTCTCCAGCAGGCGCTGGATCTTCGCCTTCCCCTTGGTGAGACGGATCCCGTAGGCGGCCACCTTCTCCCTGAGCCCGCTCCGGCCGGCATAGTCCGAGACCAGCATGCGCTGCCGGTTCCCCACGACGGACGGCACGATGTGCTCATACGTGGCCGGATTCTTCAGGACGGCGTGGATGTGCACCCCGCCCTTGTGCGCAAAGGCGGAGTCCCCGACGTACGGCTGGTGCTTGTTCGGCATCAGATTGGCGATCTCCGTCACGAAATTCGAGACTTCCCGGAGGTGCGCCAGGCGCCGTTCTTCGAGGACCGGCCGGTTCATCTTCAATTGCAGATTCGGCAGGATCGAGCAGAGATTCGCGTTCCCGCAGCGTTCCCCGATGCCGTTGATCGTCCCCTGCACCTGCAGCACGCCGGCTTCGAGCGCCACGAGGGAATTCGCCACCGCCATTTCCGTATCGTTATGGGCATGGATCCCCAGCGGCACCGTCGACTCCCGCTTCACGATCCCGCAGATCCTCCGGATGTCCCAGGGCATCGTGCCCCCGTTGGTGTCGCACAGGATCACGCGCTCCGCGCCGGCCTGAATCGCCCGGCGGACGGTCTGCAGCGCATAGTCGGGGTTCGCTTTGAACCCGTCGAAGAAGTGCTCGGCGTCGTAAAACACGCGCCGGCCCTGGTCCCGGAGGTAGGCGATCGACTCTTCGATCAGCTCCAGGTTTTTCGCGAGCGAGATCCCCAGCGCGTCGGCGACATGGAGCGTCCAGCTCTTGCCGAACAGGGTGATCGTCTCGGTCTCGGCGGCCAGGAGGGCCCGGATCGTCGGGTCCTTCCGGACCGGATTCTCGGCTTTCCGCGTGGACCCGAACGCCACGACGGTGGCGTGCTTGAACGGCACCGTCTTGATCATCCGGAAAAATTCGATGTCCTTGGGATTGGCGCCCGGCCACCCGCCCTCGACGTACTGCACGCCCAGCTCATCGAGCTTCTGGGCGATCCGGACCTTGTCCTCCACCGAAAAACTGACGTCCTCGGCCTGGGCCCCGTCGCGCAGGGTCGTATCATAGATCTCGGGAGGCGGGAGGCGGGAGGCGTCAGGCGAAACGCCGTGAAGCGGGAGGCGTGAAGCGTGCAGCGTGCAGCGCGACCCCCTCACGCCTGACGCCTGACGCCTGACGCCTGACGCTTCACGCTTCACGTCTTGATTCTTCCCCTTCACTCGTCACTCCTTGCCTCTGGCGTCTTACGCCTGACGCCTCAGGCCTCACGCTGTTTCGTCCAGGCCGAACGCGGCGTGCAGCGTCCGCATGGCCAGCTCCAGATACTTCTTGTCCACGATGCACGAAATCTTGATCTCGGAGGTGCTGATCATCATGATGTTGATGCCTTCCCGGGAGAGCGCCTCGAACATCCTGGCCGCCACGCCCGAGTGCGACCGCATCCCGACCCCGACCATCGAGACCTTCGCGATGTCCTCCCGGACCTCCACCGACTTCGCGTCGATCTCCTTGGCCACCTGCCGGACGATCGGCACCGCCTTGCCGAGGTCCGCGCGGGGCACCGTGAAGGAGATGTCCGTGAGCGACGCCTGGCTCACGTTCTGAATGATCATGTCCACGACGATGTTCGCGTCGGCCACCGGCCCGAAAATGCGGGCGGCGATCCCCGGCCGGTCCGGCACGCCGACGACGGTGATCTTGGCCTGATTCGGGTCTCCGGTCACGCCGGAGACGGTCATGCGTTCCATATCCGGGTCCTCGCTCGTCACGCGCGTGCCCTGCCCTTCCTTGAAGCTGGATTTGACGGTCAGCGGCACGCCGAAGCGGGCCGCAAATTCCACCGACCGGCTCTGCAGCACCTTCGACCCGAGGCTGGCCAGCTCCAGCATCTCCTCATAGGAGATCTTGTCCAGCCGCCGCGCCGCCGGCACGACGTTCGGGTCGGCGGTGTACACGCCGTCCACGTCAGTATAGATGATGCACTCGTCCGCTTTCAGCGCCGCCGCCAGCGCGACCGCCGTCAGGTCGGACCCGCCCCTGCCGAGCGTGGTTACATCCGACTGCTCGTTGATCCCCTGAAAGCCGGCGACGATCGGGATGACGCCCTCCGCGAGGGCCTCACGAATGCGTTCCGCGGTCACCCGGGCGATCCTGGCCTTGGTGTGCGAGCTGTCGGTGATGATCCCGACCTGCCGCCCCGTGAACGACCGCGCGTTGATCCCGCGGCCGCGCAGGTCCATGGCCAGGAGCGCGATGGTCACCCGCTCCCCGGTGGACAGCAGCATGTCCAGCTCACGATCGTCCGGAACCGCGGTCACGGCATGCGCGAGGCGCAGCAAGCGGTCGGTCTCGCCGCTCATCGCCGACAGCACGACGACCAGGTCGTGCCCCTGGCGGCGGGCCTCGGCGACCTGATCGGCCACCCGGTGAATCCGCTCGACGCTCCCGACCGAGGTCCCCCCGTATTTCTGGACGATCAGCGCCATCCTTACCCCTTCGCCAGGAGACGGGGCAGGAGCCTGCCCGCCTCCAGCGGCTGTCCTGAGTCCCGCGCCTCGCTCTCGCTGAACCGGCGGGACGCCGGCGCGGCAGGGTGACGCGCGCTGTCGTACAGGGCATAGGGCATCACCGGCGACGCCGCCGGAGCCGGTGTCCGGCCGCCGGCGGACGGCGCCTGATCGCACACGAGCAGCACGCGGTGCGGCCCCAGAGCCGGCAGTCCTTGCAGGATCGTCCCCACGAGGTCCCGGTCGAACTCCTCCACTTCCTTGACCTTCGCCTTGGGCTCGCTGTCCCGCGCCGCGTCCGCAGACACGGCCACGTGCACGTAGACGAGGTCCTTCCGGCGCAAGAGCTGTAGCGCGGCGTCGGCTTGTGCCTTGCCGTCCGTCCCGTTCGCCGCGCCGAACCCGTCCGCCCCATCGGCCTCGAAGCCCGCGCACAGCCCGATGCCGCGCATGGCATCCGCCAGGGAGAGCAGCACGCCGCTGATGCGGTGGCGCGCCGCCGCGCTCGGCAGTGCGGTCGCCCGGCCAGGGGCCCAGATCCACAGGCAGTTGGCGGCCTTCAGGCCGGCTTCCTGGCGCCGGTCGTTGACCGGATGATGCCGCAGGATCACCACGGATGCCTCCATCGCCTGGCGGAGGATCTCGCTGCCCTCGCCTTTCGGCAGGAAGTCGCTCACGGCGTGGCCCACGACCTCATGGGGCGCATGGCATCTGATCCGGGATTTTCCGCCCGCCCAGACCATCAGATGCCGGTGCCCCGACCCCGGATAGAACAGGATGGCCTCGGAGCCGAGCTGCTCGTTGAGCGCGGCGATCAGCTCGCGCGCATCCTCCGTCTCGATCCCGCCCACGGTGTCGTCGTCCATCTGGACCTGCGGACCGAGTTTCTTCAGGTCCGGAACGGTCCCGCCGGGCCCCGGCACCGCGCGCAGCGTCACCAGGCTCCCGCGAAAAGCCACGTCGGTCTTCTCGAGCGCGACCCCGAGGCTCGCCGCCTCAAACACGCCGGACGGCGGGACCGTCCGAGGGTCGTAGCCCAGGAGGGCCAGCGTCGTCGCCTCGGCGCCCGCGGACCAGACCTCCGGCGGCAGCGACACGCTGCCGAGCTCGCCGTGACCGGCCAGAAAGTCCAGGTTGGGCGTCGCGGCCATCCGGAGCGCGGACTGTCCCGCCGGAGCGGGACGCGGGAGGTCAGCCATGCCGGCGCCGTGCAGGATGACGTATTTCATCGGGGAGGAATCCCCCGAACTATCGGCCGCGCGTCTCGGGGCATCTCGGGCATCAACACTTCAAGAGGCGCGCCACGTCGTCACGGCTGGCTTTGATGGTGAGGGGCGGTCGTGAGATGCTGATCGCCGTGTCAGCATCCTTCAATCCATGGCCCGTCAGGGTACACACGATGGTGTCGCCTTCCTTCAACTCTCCCGCCTTGCCCATCTTGATGAGCCCGGCCACGCCGGCCGCGGAAGCCGGCTCGCAAAAGATCCCTTCCTCGGCGGCGACCATGCCATACGCTTCCAGAATCTCCTCATCCGTCACCATGTCGATCTTGCCCGCCGATTCCTCGACCACCCGCAGGGCGGCCTGCCAACTGGCCGGGTTCCCGATCCGGATCGCGGTGGCGATCGTCTGGGGATCGGGCACCACGCGCCCCAGCACGATGGGAGCGGCGCCCGCCGCCTGGAAGCCGATCATCCGCGGCACGCGGCTGATCTGCCCGGCGGCGCGGTATTCGCTGTAGCCGCGCCAGTAGGCGGTGATGTTGCCGGCATTGCCGACCGGCAGCACGTGGAGGCTCGGGGCGAACCCGAGCTGATCGCAGACCTCCATCGCCGCGGTCTTCTGGCCCTCGATCCTGAACGGGTTGATGGAGTTGACGAGCTCGATATTGTGGCTGACCGAGATGTCCTTCACGATCGCCAGGGCCTGATCGAAGTTGCCCTCGATCTGAATGACCGTCGCCCGGTGCATCATGGCCTGGGACAGCTTGCCCATGGCGATCTTGCCGGCCGGGATCAGCACGTAGACTTGAATTCCCGCGTGCGCCCCGTAGGCCGCCGCGGACGCGGACGTGTTGCCGGTCGACGCGCAGATCACCGCGCGGGTTCCGGCCTCCAGCGCCTTGGAGATCGCGAGCGTCATGCCCCGGTCCTTGAAGGACCCGGTGGGGTTGGCGCCCTCGAATTTGAGGTAGAGCTCGATCGTCGGGTCGATCTTCCGCCCCAGGCGCTTGGCATGGGTTAGCGGGGTGTTGCCCTCCCAGAGCGTCGCAATGGGCGTCCGCTCCGTGACCGGAAGAAATTTCCGATACTCGTCGATAATGCCGCGCCAGGCGATCATGGGAATGTCATCTGCTGTTCAGACGTGGATGGAGTCGCGACGGGCGCTCCTCACTCGTCCTGGCCCTCGACGCGGATGAGGGTGGTGGGTTCGGAAATGAACGGCATGCGGTCGATCTCGCGAAGCGCGGCCTGCACGTGCCGCTCGGTGGCGGTATGCGTCATGATGACCACGGGCACAGTCTGGCCTTCTTTCCGTCCTTTCTGCAAGACCTTCGAAATGCTGATCCCATGCTGGCCGAGCACCCCCGCGATCTGGGACAAGACGCCGGGACGGTCCAGCACCATGAACCGGAGGTAATACAGGCTGCTGATCTCTTCCATCGGCCTGATGCGGAGGGGACGGCGCTGGTCGCCCTGAAAGGACCCGGCCGGTACGCGTCCGGACGCCCCGGCCACCAGATTTCTCGCGATGTCGATGATGTCGCTCACCACGGCGCTGCCGGTCGGGAGCGAGCCGGCCCCCTGCCCGTACAGCACGATGTCCTGCACCGCGTCGCCCACGACCTGGATGGCATTGTACACCCCGTCCACCTGGGCCACGGGCGAGCCGCTCGCGATCATCGTGGGGTGCACGCGCGCCTCGATCTCACCGTCCAGGAACTTCGCGATGCCGAGCAGCTTCACCGTAAAGCCGAACTCCTTCGCATACTCGATGTCGAGCGGCGTGATGCGGGTGATCCCCTCCGTGTACACGTCCTTGATGTTCACCGGCGTGCCGTAGGCCAGGCTGACCATGATGGCAAGCTTGTGCGCCGAGTCGATGCCCGCCACGTCGAAGGTCGGGTCCGCCTCCGCGTATCCGGCCTGCTGGGCCTCGGCGAGCACCGCGTGAAAGTCATGGCCCTCCCGGGTCATCCGGCTGAGGATGTAGTTGGACGTGCCGTTGATGATCCCGTAGATCGAGAGAATCGTGTTGGCGGCGAGCCCTTCCTTCAGCGCCCGGATGACCGGGATGCCGCCGCCCACGCTGGCCTCGAACCCAAGGTCCACGCCCTGCCGTGCGGCGGCCTGGAGCACCTCCTCGCCATGGACCGCGAGCAGCGCCTTGTTGGCCGTCACCACCTGCTTGCCGTGCTGGATGGCCTCCAGGATGACCCGTTTGGCAGCGTCGTATCCGCCCATCAACTCGAGCACGATATCGATGCCGGGATCGCGCAGGACGGCGCCGACATCGGTCGTCAGGACCCCTTCGGGCAGCCGGACGCCGCGGTCGGTGGAGATGTCCAGGTCCGCCACCCGCACGAGTTCGATCGGCAGCCCCACGCGCCGGCGGATCAGGGCGGCATTGCCCAAGAGGATCTTGGCCACACCCGTCCCGACCTTCCCGAAGCCGACCATGCCGACCGCGATGCGTGCTCGCATCAGGCCGCTCCCTTCGCGCCGTTCATGAGCGCTTTCTTGATGCCCCGCACCGCCTGGCGGATCCGGTGCTCGTTCTCGACGAGGGCGAACCGGACGTATTCGTCGCCCCCTTCGCCGAAGCCGATCCCCGGCGAGACCGCCACCTTCGCGTCCCTGAGCAGGAGCTTGGAGAACTCCAAGGACCCCATGCCGCGGTACGCGACCGGAATCCGCGCCCAGACGAACATCGTCGCCCGCGGCTTTTCCACCTGCCAGCCGATCCGGTTCAACCCCCCCACCAGCTCGTCCCGCCGCTGTTGATAGCGCGCGACGGTCTCTTTCACGCAGTCCTGGGGGCCGTTCAGCGCGATGATGCTCGCGATCTGCAACGGTTGAAAGATGCCGTAGTCCAGGTAGCTCTTGATCTTGGCCAAGGCGCCGACCAGTTCCCGGCTGCCGACGCAGAATCCCACGCGCCATCCCGGCATGTTGTAGCTCTTCGACAGGGTGTAAAACTCCACGCCGATGGCCTTCGCCTCCGGGACTTGGAGCAGGCTCGGCGCGCGATACCCGTCGAAGACGAGGTCGGCGTACGCGAGGTCGTGCACGACGAGGACGTTGTGCTCCTTCGCAAACCCGACCACCTTCTTGAAGAACTCCAGGTCCACGACGGCGGTCGTCGGGTTGTGCGGGAAGTTGAGCACCAGGATCCGCGGCCTCGGCAAGGTCTGCCGGTACACCCGCGTGAGATCGTCGAAGAAATCGCTGTCCGGCCGCAGCTCGATCCCCCGCACCTCTCCGCCGGCGATGATGACGCTGTACATGTGAATCGGATAGGTCGGCGTCGGCGTGAGCACGACGTCGCCGGGCCCGATCAGCGCGAGCGCGAGGTGCGCGATCCCTTCCTTCGAGCCGATGGTCACGATCGCTTCGGTCTCCGGGTCGAGGTCCACGTCGTAGCGCCGCTTGTACCAGGCCGTGATCGCATGCCTGAGCTTCGTGATGCCCCGCGACGCGGAGTAGCGGTGGTTGCGCCCGTTGCGCGCCGCCTCGATCAGCTTGTCCACGACATGGCTCGGGGTGGGCTGGTCGGGGTTGCCCATCCCGAAATCGATGATGTCCTCCCCGCGGTGCCGCGCGTCGAGTTTCAGCGCCTGCACCTGAGCAAACACATAGGGGGGAAGCCGCTTTATGCGGTAAAACTCCTCCACCTCTCCCTCCTCATGGGACGGATGAGCACCGATGCTTCTCAATCAGCCAGGGGAAGGCCTATTCTAATGCAGGGGTCCCACGCAGTCAATTTCAAAACAATTCTGCTGGCTTCCGCTCACTAACGGGGGGAGGAAAATCTCGCCAAAATCTTCCCCCAAAGTGGAAATCCGCCTTGCTACCCCACCGCGTTTTTGCAATAATGGTTTTCCCTTGCAAGTCCGCGTAAATCCTGAATTCCAGCTCCTTGGGAGATTCCGCGAGACGCCATGGCGCGATTAGGCGTCAATATCGATCACGTGGCGACCCTTCGCCAGGCCCGCGGCGGTCCTGCTCCCGACCCCGTGGCTGCGGCGGTGCTCGTTGAGCTCGGCGGAGCCGATGGAGTCGTCGTCCATCTGCGGGAAGACCGCCGGCACATCCAGGACCGCGACCTGAGACTGCTCAGGGAGATTGTCCAGACCAAGCTGGACCTCGAGATGGCCCCCGAAGAAGAGATCGCCAAGATCGCCCTGGGCGTCAAACCCGATCTCGTCACCCTGGTGCCCGAGCGCCGACAGGAGCTCACCACGGAAGGCGGCCTGGAGATCGCCGGACAGCGCGATCGCATCAAGCGGATCGTGGACATGCTGCACGAGGGAGGCATCGCCGTGAGCCTGTTCATCGAGCCCGATCTGGACCAGGTCAAGGCCTCCCATAAGGTTGCGGCCGACTACGTCGAGCTGCACACCGGCCGCTACGCCAATGCCAGGCGCCTGAAGGAGGAGCAGACGGAGACCGACGCCATCATCCAGGCGGCCAAGCTCGCGTTCTAGCTCGGCATCGGCGTCAATGCCGGCCATGGCC
>CAYJUM010000044.1:0-20091 GCA_964373355.1 uncultured Nitrospirales bacterium
GATGAATCCGCTGGTGCAGCTCGGGGAGTCGGGACAGAGTCCCTGGTATGACTACATCCGCCGCGGGCTCGTCACCTCCGGCGAGCTCAAGACGATGATTGAGCAGGACGGCCTCAGAGGCGTCACCTCCAACCCGTCCATCTTCGAGAAAGCCATCAGCGGCAGCACCGACTACAATCAGGCGCTCCGGCAGATGGCGTCCGACGTCCGGGGCGTCAAGGAGATCTACGAAGCGCTCGCGGTGCGGGACATCCAGGACGCGGCCGATCTCCTCTATCCGGTGTATGAGCGCACGAAGACCGTGGACGGCTACGTCAGCCTGGAGGTCTCGCCGGACCTTGCCTTCAACACCGAGGGCACGATCGAAGAGGCGCTGCGGCTGCACAAGGCGGTCGGGCGGGACAACGTCATGATCAAGGTGCCCGGCACGCCGGAAGGGCTGCCCGCTGTCGAGCACCTGCTCGGCCAGGGGATCAACGTCAATGTCACGTTGCTGTTCAGCGTCGAAGTCTACGAGCAGGTGGCCCAGACCTACATCGCCGGCCTGGAGAAGCTCGCGGCGCGAGGCGGCGACGCGGCGAAGGTGGCGTCGGTGGCCAGCTTCTTCGTCAGCCGCATCGATACGCTGATCGACAGCCGGCTCGAAGCCAAGGCCAAGGCTTCCAACGATCCCAAGGAGCGCGCGGCGCTCGAAGAGCTGATGGGGAAGGCGGCCATCGCCAACGCGAAGCTGGCCTACCAGTCCTTCCTGAAAATCTTCGCGGGCCCGCGCTTCCAGGCGCTCAAGCAGCGGGGCGCCAAAGTGCAGCGGGTCCTCTGGGCCAGCACCGGCACGAAGAATCCCAAGTATCCCGATACCTACTATGTGGACGAACTGATCGGACCGGACACGGTCAACACGATGCCGGCCGCCACGTTCAGCGCCTTCCGCGATCACGGCAAGGTGCGGACGACCCTGACGGAGGGCGTCGAGGAGGCCAAGGACGTCATGGCCCGGTTGGCGAGCCACGGCATCAGCATGCCGGAGGTCACGCGGAAGCTGCTGGTGGACGGCGCCAAGCTGTTCTCGGATTCCTTCGAGCAGCTCATGGGCGTGATCAGCCGCAAACGGGAGGAATTGCTCGGCGCCAAGCTGGATCAGCAGACGTTCGCGCTCGGGCCGTACGCGGCGTCCGTCACGGCGCGGCTGAAGGAGCTCAAGGAGAAGAACTTTCTCCATCGCTTCTGGGCGAAGGACCCGACGCTCTGGCATCGGGACCCCGCGCACCAGAAGATCATCCGCAACGCGCTCGGCTGGCTGCACATCAGCGAGCAGCAGGTCCATCACCTCGACCGCCTCACACAGCTTGCCGACTCGGTGCGGGCCGCGGGGTTCAAGCACGCCCTGTTGCTCGGCATGGGCGGCAGCAGCCTCTGCCCGGAGGTGTTCCGGATGACGTTCGGGGTGATTCCCAACCATCCTGAGCTGCACGTGCTGGACAGCACGGTGCCGGCGCAGGTCCGGAGCTTCGAGCAACGGGTGGACCTCGGGAAGACCCTCTGCATCGTCTCCAGCAAATCCGGGTCCACGACCGAGCCGCTGGTCTTCATGAAGTACTTTTACGACCGGATGCGCAAAGTCGTGGGCGATGCGGCGGGCGAGCATTTCATCGCGGTCACCGATCCGGGCTCCCTGCTCGAAAAGATGGCCCGCGAGCACCGGTTCCGCGACATCCTGCCCGGCGTGCCGGAGATCGGGGGCCGCTACTCGGCCCTCTCGAACTTCGGGATCGTGCCGGCCGCCATCATGGGCGTGAACGTGGCGCACCTGCTGTACCGCGCCGAGCGCATGCGGCACAGCTGCGACGCCTGCGTGCCGCCCGAGGACAATCCCGGCATGATGCTGGGCGTGGCGCTGGGTGAGCTGGCCGGGCAGGGGCGCGACAAAGTCACGTTCATCACCTCGCCCGCCATCAGCGATCTGGGCGCCTGGCTGGAGCAGCTCATTGCGGAGAGCACCGGGAAGGAAGGCAAAGGCATCGTGCCCATCGACGATGAGCCGCTCGGGCCGCCGGAGGTCTACGGGAGCGACCGTCTGTTCGCGTACATCCGGTATTCGGGCGGGGCCGACCGGGCCCAGGACGAGCAGGTCGCCAGGCTGCAGGAGGCCGGCCAGCCGGTGGTGCGGATCGAGTTGACCGACCTGATCAATCTCGGGGAGGAGTTTTTCCTCTGGGAGATGGCCACCGCGGTGGCGGGCTCACTGCTGGGGATCAACGCCTTCGATCAACCCAACGTCCAGGAGAGCAAGGACTACACCAAGGCGTTCCTGGACGAGTACGCCCAAAAGGGCCGGTTGCCGGACGAGGAGCCGATTCTGGTGGCGGATGGGGTGCGGATCTACGGGGATGACGCCCACCGCAAGCTGCTGCACGGCGCCGGCGCCACCACTCTGGAGGCGGCGCTCACCGCACACTATGCGCGGGTCAAGCCCGGCGACTATGCGGCTTTCACGGCCTACGTGGAGCGGACGGCCTCGACCGACGCGGTCTTGCGATCCATCCGCACGCGGGTTCGCGACAAGAAGAAGATGGCCACCACGGTCGGCTACGGACCGCGGTTTCTGCATTCCACCGGCCAGTTGCACAAGGGGGGCGCGAACACCGGCGTGTTCCTGCAAATCACCGCCGATGACGGCGAAGACCTCGCCATTCCCGGCGAGCCCTATACCTTCGGCGTCTTGAAGGCGGCCCAGGCTCTCGGGGATTTTCTGAGCTTGAGCAAGCGCAATCGCCGCGCACTGCGCGTCCATCTCGGACAGGATGTGGCGGCCGGGCTGCGCCGCCTGCAACAGGCCGTCGAGCGCGCCATCTAGGTCGCGGTGGCCGGCTCCGGTCGCACGCTGATCCGTCCGGGCGTTCCCCGCACTGGTGCTCGCGTGCGCGATCTGTGCCGTTCCCGCGCCTGGTCGCGCGGAAGTGATCACCGCATGATGACCTTGCCGGTCTTATTCCAGTACCAGAACAGGGAAAAGTTCGGATAGATCGAGTTGCTCGCGTTCTGTCCGGCCACGGTAAAGAGCACGCCGGTGGCCGCCACGAAATTCGAATCTCCGAAACGCCACTGGATGGCCGGCTCGATCCCCAGAATCGTAAACCCGCTTTGCTGGCCTCGATTGATGGCGTGCCCATCCGCCCGGAACGTCAGCCCGTGCAGCCCGGAAAACTCGATGTTGTACCCCAGCCCCCGCTTGTCATCGAGGATGTGCTCGAAGATCAGGCGCGTGTTGATCACATCACCGGTGTATGTCGTTGTCGCGCCTTCGCTTCCCGGCGCTGAATAGGTGTAGAACGTCGCCGCGCTGATGCGAAATGGCTTCAGGATCTTCCGGTACATGACTCCTTCCGTGATGCCCAGCTCCCCGAAGCGGGTGTTCGGCAGCCGCCCCAGCGGCGTAAAGCCGCCCGGCGGCCGCTGTGTCTTCGCCCATTTGCTGGTCGGGAGTACGACCTGGCTGAACAGGGTGATGGACGGCCGCCAGGTGTCAGGATCCTGGACGATCGGCCGGTATTTCACGATCAGGGACGAGTCGCCAAGGCCGCCGTGCGTCGTCACCGGTCCGCCCCGGCCGGCGTTCACGTCCTCGGAGCTTCTGGCCCAGAACTGGTTGTAGGACGTGGCGGCGCCGAGCTCGATATGGTTCGTCAGGCCGTAGGTCGCATTAACGGACGGGTTCACGGCATAGAGATGGACGGGGCCCGCGCGGTCATCAGAGGTGAAGCGCAACTGGTTTCCGAAGCTTCGCTCGCCGATCTGGGTGAAGAGAAAGGGACGCGCGGAAAATTGCCCCTTCGGCTGGATATCCACCGCCTGGAGGAGGATGGGGCCGTGAGAGAAGGGATTCCAGCTCTTGCGATATTTTTGGATTTCGGCCTCGGTTGGGACGAGCTCCCAGGCGGACGCACGCGCCGGAGCCAACAGGAGGCTGGCCAGGACCGCTGTCAGCACGAGACGGGAGGCAAGCATGCCCATACTCTATATAACTAAATTAAATAAGTCAACAAACTTCTTATTATCATAAGTTACTGGTATATTTGGTATTTATGAAGATATAGAATGACGGGTCACCGAACAGGGGGCATGGAAAATCAGAGGAGGGGATCGTCCGAACTTAGGATTCGGACCGGGAACCGGCGACAGCGGAAGTCTGCAGGATCAGGCGTTAGAAGAACCAGTGCCAGAGCGCCAAGAGCCACCGCTTGATCGTATCCAGCCAGCCTGTTTGGGGAGGCGGCGCCGGCAGCGCAGGCCTCGGGGCGGTTTTGGCTTCTTGCGGCATGCTGGCCAGCGGCGGCGGGGGAGGCAGCGACGAGGTTACGGACGGCTTGGGTGGAGGAGGCTTCACGTTGTCCGAAGGCTTCGGACCGGCCAATTCCTTCTGGTACCGGGCGACCGTCGTCTTGAGCTGCTCATTACGCCGTTTGACGGCGTCATATTCTTCCCGAAGGGAGCGATGCTGGGTTGATAGAACATTCATCTTGTCCTGCAGATCGGCGATGTCCTCGTCGAAGCGGGCCAGCTCCTGGTTGCCGCTCTCCTTCAACCGCTGCAATTCCGAGGAGGCCATCTCTGTCTCGGAGGTGAGCTTCTTGTTTTGCTCCTTCATGAGCTCAAGCTGCTGCTCCAGCGCCCTGGATTGGGACTGGGCCTTCTCGAGCTCCGTCCTGATAAACTGGGTCTCATCCTGCGCTTCCTGGTATTTTTTCTTCGACACGCAGCCGACAGTTCCGAAGACCAGCACCGTTACCGCGAGCAAGGCCACGAGCTTCATCCATCCCTCCGCACGCTGTCTAAGGTCGAATCTCACCCGCACCGCTTCGTAGTTTTGAAGCAGCACAATACCCATAACAGATGAAGATTGCAAGGAAATCCTCGAATCTGCCTGCTCGGACCTCGCGACAGGAAACGGACGAGCATGGTTGGACAACACCGCGAAACTTTGAGCAGTTCCGGGCCGTCATGCGAGGCGGCGATTGATTTCGGCGACCGAGCTTCCTAGACTGCACATCTGAAAAAGCGAGCCGAGAGCGCCATGAGAACCCGCCGCCGACAGACGTTGCGTTGGGTGATGGCATGCCTGTGTTTGACCACGCAAGCCGTCGTGTCTGCGCAAGACCCCGGTCCGGGACGTCCCCCGGGGCCTCCTGGCCCGAGGCCGCTCCCGCTTCTGCCCTCCGACAATGCCCCGCCCAGGATCACCAGCTTTCTCGCTGAGCCTTCGAGCGGCATTGCCCCTTTGACCGTCCAGTTCTCCGTGGCTGCGGCGGATCGCGACGGCAGCATCGAATCCGTGACCTGGGATTTTGGTGATGGAACCGCGGAGCAGACGACGACGCATCTGGCGACCGAGCACCTCTATAAGAAGACGGGGACGTTCACCGCGAAGATTACCGTGACCGATAATCGCGGGGCGGCGGCACGCGCGAGCGTCACGATCTCAGTGCCCGCCGTCCGGTCTCCGGCCCAGCAACTCTCCGACCTGATCGCGAACGTCACGAAGCTCGGGCTGACGGATGAGACCAAGATGCTGCAAGCGGCCCTGAAGGAGCTAAACTCCGCCAATTACCGCGGTGCCTGCAGGTCCTTGTCGAACTTCGGCGGGCAGATTCAACAAATCACGGGCAGACACATCATGCCGTCCGAGGCCGCTGCCGTGGTCTCGGCGGCAGGAGATATCCGAGAAGGGTTACGCTGTGCTCAGATGAGATTCTGAGCCGGGAGCCGCGCGGAGGTGAGACACGTGCATGCTCGCCGCCTGTGCCTACTTGCCGTTCCCCTCCTGGTCAATTGTGCCGGCGCACATCAGGAAGTATCCTTCACCTCGACGCCGCCGGGCGCCACCGTGACGATCGGCACGGTGCAGGTCATGACACCCGCCACGGTGGTGCTCCCTCTGGGCACCGAGCATGTTGCTCGGTTCGAGTTGGCGGGCTACCAAACAATGAATATGGCTCTGGAGCGGGAATTCACCTGGGTCGAAGAAGCGACCTACACGCACACGTGCTGGTGCGGCCGTCTCCCGATGACTCGCACGGAGCTGGATCTCTTCTTTCTTCCCTATCGTCTGCTGGTTGGGACCGCCTGGCGGTTCTATCCCGAGATCAGCGTGAGCCTGGTGCCGAAACAGCCTGATGGAAGATGAGCCGAGTTCGATAAGGAGCGCAAGCGAGGGAAAGATGACTGGAGGTACTTCTCCGTCATGCCGTCATTGTGAGGTGCCGGCAGCGCAAGCGAAGGGTAGTCTGCCATGAGCGAGCCAAGCGAGGTCAATTCTTCAAGGTACTTCTCCGCCGCGCAAAGTTTTGAGCGCGGCGGCAGCGCTAACGTACTCTCTGCAACAAAGGCCACTGGAGGTACTTCGGCGGCGGCGACCTATGGCAGCCGCGTCGCCGGCGCCCCGCTAGCAATGGTGGCGGTGACCAGGATCGAACTGGTGACCCGCGGCTTATGAGTCCGCTGCTCTACCAACTGAGCTACACCGCCACGGTCCGGAAGGTACCACGGGCGCAGCACGCGTTCAAGCCATGGACAGGTATCCCGATCATAGGAGGTCCAGGCTATGAGGTCACCTGTGACGTGGGACGGGGTTCATCGGTTGTCGTCGGAACCGGCGCGGTCGGTTCCTGGAGCGGCGGCCAGCCTCCGCCCAGCGCCTTGTAGAGCTGCACGATGGAGACCAGATAGAGGCGATGGGTGCTGGTGAGCGACAGCTCCGCATCGAACAGGTTCCGCTGCGCGACCAGCACGTCCAGGTAATTGGCCAGTCCGCCCTTGTAGCGAATGTTGGCCAGATGGAGCGCCGACCGCAAGGCATCCACCTGCTGCTTCTGCGCTTCACGCTGCTCGCGCGACGTCTTCACCGCAATCAGCGAGTCCTCCACCTCCCGGAACGCTACCAGCACGGATTGCTCGTAGGCGGCCAGGGCCTGCCGGGCCTGCGCTTCGGCGGCCTTCTGGTTGAACCCCAGAATCTGGGCGTTCAGGAGCGGGCCGACGATGGACGGCCCCACGACGCCGAATTCGCCGTCGGGCGAGATCAAGCGTGAGAGTTTGGGATCGGCCGAACCATAGATGCCGGTGAGCGTCAGCTTCGGGAAGCGGTCCGCCTTGGCCATGCCGATCCGGGCCGTGGCTGCGCCGAGCTCCTTCTCGGCCCGCACGATGTCCGGACGGCGCTGGAGCAGTTCGGAGGGCAGGCCGGCCGGCACCTGAGGCGGCATGACCTGCTCGGTCAGGGAGCGGGTCCGGAAGATCTTGCCGGGATTCCGCCCGATCAGCACGCTGAGTTGATTCTCTTTCTGGACCACCTGCCGCTCCAGCTCGGCCGCCCGCGCGGCGGCGTTGGCCCGCTCGGCTTCGAACTGATCGGCGTCCAGCTTGGGAATCAATCCCTGGCGCAGGCGGGCCTTGGCGATCCGCACGGATTCGTCCCATCCCAGTAGCGTCCGCCGGGCGATATCCAACTGCATGTCGTACTGGAGCAGGTCGAAGTACGCCTGGGCGACGTTGCTCACGAGCTCGAGGATGACCGCCCGCCGCGCTTCTTCCTTGGCCAGCAGCTCCGCGCGCCCCGCCTCGTTGGACCGGCGGATCCGCCCCCAGATGTCGATCTCCCACGACAGGTTCCCCTGCAGATAATAGTTGAAGGGGTTCGGAAAGCCCGGGAACAGGAAGGCCGTGTTCCGCCCGAAGGCCGGGGTGAAATTGCCCGTCCCGCTGAACTGCGGGATGAAATCGGTCCTGGCGATCAGCAACCTGGCTTCGTACTCCTCGATGGTCGCCGTCGCGCGCTTCAGGTCCTTGTTCTCCTCCAGCGCCGTGCTGATCAGTTTCTGGAGCGATTCATCCTCCAACAGCTCCCACCAGGGGAGGTTCGCGATGGAGGCGCCCTCCACCTCCACCGTGCGGAAGCTCACGGGCTCCGGCACGTCGGGCTTCGTGAAATCCGGCCCCACGGCGCACGCGGGCAGCAGCACCGCCGCGACGGCGATCAGTGCGAACGTCATGCCTTGCATGTCACACTCCTCCTTCCGAGACGGAAACGGGCGACTCCGCGCCCGGCGGCGCGGTCCGGCCGCGTTTCTCGCTGAGTCGCCGGACCAGCGTAAAGAAGAACGGCACGAAAAAGATCGCCAGAAACGTGGCGGCCAGCATGCCGCCGAACACCCCGGTGCCGATGGACTGCCGGCTCGCCGCGCCGGCGCCATGGGCGACGACCAGCGGGAGGACCCCCAGGATGAACGCCATGGAGGTCATCACGATCGGCCGGAAGCGCAGCTTCGCGCCTTCGATGGCTGCCTCCACCAGCGGCATGCCGGCCTCGCGCCGCCGGTTGGCGAATTCCACGATCAGGATCGCATTCTTGGCCGCGAGCCCGATCAGGGTCACGAGCCCGATCTGAAAATAGATGTCGTTGGACATGCCGCGCAGCCAGACGGCCACGAACGCGCCGAACATTCCGAACGGCACGGCGAGGATGACGGCGAAGGGCACGGTCCAGCTCTCGTACTGCGCGGCGAGCACCAGGAAGACCATCACCACGCCGAGCGCGAAGGCGAGCACCGATTGCCGTCCCACCTTGCGCTCCTGGTACGAGATGCCGCTCCAGTCCAGGCCGTACCCCTGCGGGACCAGCACCTCCTTGCCGATGCGCTCCAGGACGTCCAGCGCCTGGCCCGAGCTGGTGCCGGGAGCCGCCGCGCCCAACACCAGCGCCGTGTTGAACCCGTTGAAATGGGTGACCGGGTCCGGGCCGCTCGTGTACTCGGTCCTGACCACGGTCGTCAGCGGCACCATGGTGGCGCTCTGGCCGTTCAGGGGGTTCAGGGCGCGGACATAGATCTGGGCGATGTCCCCCGGGTCGGACCGGTACTCGGGCGGGGCCTCGGTCTGCACCCGGAAGACCCGGCCGAATTTCACGAAGTCGTTGATGTACAGGTTGCCGAAGAATGCCTGCAGCGTGTCGAACACTTCCGAGATCGGCACGCCCAGCGCCTTCGCGCGCTCGCGGTCCACGGTGGCGTAGATCCGCGGCGCGCTCACGCGAAAGCTCGTGGTAATGCCGGCGATCGCCGGATCCTGCGAGGCTCTGGCGATGAACTCCTGGGTGACGGCGGCGAATTTCTTGAAGTCGCCCCCGCTGGGGTCTTGGACCTGCAGCGAGAAGCCGCCCGTGGCGCCGAGCCCACGGATCGAGGGCGCATTGAAGGCCAGCACCAGGGCCTCCGGGATCTGGGCCGCCATGCCGTAGAACCCGCCGATCAGGGCGTTGACGTGCTCGTGGGGCCCCCGCTCGTCCCAGTGCCTCAACGGGACGAACATGGTGGCGGAATTCGGGCCCCGCGTGTTGAACACGAAGTTCATGCCGGACATGGCGTCCGTGGAATGGACCGCCGGCACCGACAGGAGATACCGCTCCACCTTCGTGAGGACGGCATCGGTGCGCTGCTTGGACGCCCCGTCGGGAAGCTGGACGATCGAGATGAAATAGCCCTGGTCCTCCTCGGGCAGGAAGCTGGGGGGAATCAGCGTGAAGAGACCGCCGGCCAGCACGATCACAACGGCGAAGACGGCCAGGGCCGGGACAGGATGGGCGATGACCCGTTCCGCGGTGGCCGTGTAGCGGTCCCGCGTCCAGTCGAATGCGCGATTGAACTGCCGGAAGGGCGCCGTGCGCTCGCCCCGGCCTCCGGGCTTGAGCAGCAGGGCGCTGAGGGCCGGGCTGAGCGTCAGCGCGACGAACCCCGAGATCGTCACGGAGATGGCGATGGTGATGGCGAATTGCTGGTAGAGCTGCCCGGTGATTCCGCCCAGGAACCCCACCGGCACGAACACGGCGCAGAGCACCAGCACGATCGCGATGATGGGCGCGGTGACTTCCGCCATGGCGCGCTTGGCGGCTTCCTTCGATGAGCAGCATTCCTCCTCCATGTGGCGCTCGACGTTCTCCACCACCACGATGGCGTCGTCCACGACGATCCCGATGGCCAGGACCATCCCGAACAGCGTCAGCGTGTTGATGGAGAACCCCAGCGCCTGCATCCCGGCGAGCGTGCCGATCAGCGAGACGGGCACCGCGACAGCCGGGATCACGGTGGCGCGCCAGCTCTGGAGAAACAGGTAGACCACCAGGATGACCAGGAGCACGGCGAGGCCCAGGGTCTTGAGCACCTCCTCGATGGAGACCTCGATGAATCGCGTCGTGTCGTAGGGGATGTCGTAGGACACGCCGGGCGGAAACGCTTTGGCCACCTCGGCCATCTCGCGGCGGACCCGCTTCACGGTGTCGAGCGCGTTCGCGCCCGGGGACAGGAACGTGAGCAGGAAGACGTTCGGCTTCCCATTCCAGCGCCCTTCGAGCGTATAGGACTGGGCGCCCAACTCGACCTTCGCGACGTCCTTCAGCCGGATCATGGACCCGCCGGGGAGGGCCCGTACGATCAGCTCCTCGAAGTCCTTCGCCTCGGTCAGGCGGCCCTGCGTGATCACCGGGATGGTGAGCTCGGTGCCCTTGGGCGCCGGCTCCCGTCCCACCGTGCCCGCCGGGAAGTCGCGGTTCTGCTCGCGGACGACGGTGGCGATGTCCGTGGGCGTGAGGTTGAGTTGCGCCATGCGCACGGGGTCGAGGATCAGGCGCATGGCGTAATTCTGCTGTCCGAAGGCAAAGGCGTCGCCGACTCCGCGGAGCCGCTTGAGGTTGTCCACGATCCGGAGATTGGCATAGTTGGACAGAAAGACGGTGTCGTAGCGCGGGTCGTGGGAGCTGAGCGCCACCACCGCCACCAGGTCGGGCGAGACTTTCTTGATCGTGATGCCCTGGCGGACGACCTCGGGCGGGAGCTGCGGTTCCGCCAGCTTCTGCCTGTTCTGGGTCTGCACCTGCGCGATGTCCACGTCGGTGCCGATCTCGAAGGTGAGCCGGATCGTCATGTGGCCGTCGTTCGTGCTGGTGGAGTCGTAGTAGAGCAGGTTGTCGATCCCGGGGAGCTGCACCTCGATCGGGCGCGCGACGGAGTCGGCCACCACTTCGGCGCTCGCGCCGGGGTAGTCGGCTTCGATCTGGACAACCGGCGGGGTGATGTCGGGGAATTGCGCGATCGGGAGCGACTGGAGCGAGAGCAGTCCGAGCAGGACGATGACGATCGAGAGAACGGCCGCGAGAATCGGCCGGTCGATGAGACGCAGGATGTTCACGTGCCGGGCTTGGGCTTGGCGGGCGGCGGGGCGACCGGGCCCGACGGTGCGGCGGCGTCCGGCTCCTTCCAGGGCACGGGCTTCACGGGCGCGCCCGGGACTACGCGATGGAAGCCCTCCACCACGACCCGCTCCCCGGGCTTGAGACCTTTCTCGATGAGCCACTGGTTGCCGAGCCACGTGGTGGCTTGCACGTTCCGGATCGCCACGGTGTCGCCGTTCTCGACGACGTACACGAGCGGGCCGTTCGGACCCTGCTGCACTGCCCGCTGCGGCAGCACCATCACGCCGGTGCGCGTCGCGCCCTGGAACCGGACTTTCACGAACTGGCCGGGCAGGAGGACCCGGTGCGGGTTCGGAAAGATGAGCCGCACGTCGATCGTGCCCGTGGCCGTGCGCAGCGAGACGTCGAACAGGTCCAGCGCCCCTTCGTGCGGATAAGTGCTGCCGTCCGCGAACGTGATGAAGCCGCGGATGTTGGAGGCGCCGGCGCCTTCGACCCGGTGGCCGGCCAGATCCCGGCGACGTTTGAGGATGAAGCTTTCGGGCGCGCTCACGGTCACGTACATGGGGTCGACCTGATGGATGATCGTGAGGAGGTCGGTCTGGGCCGCCACCAGCCGGCCTTCGTACACTCGCGTGCGTTCGATCATCCCGTCGATCGGCGCGGTGATCAGCGTATTGTCCAGGTCGAACTGCGCCTTGACCTGCTGCCCTTTGGCGGCCTCCAGCGCGGCCTTGGCCGCCAGCTCCTCCGCGACCGCATCGTCCACGTCCTTCTGGCTCACGGCCTGTTCGGCGAGCAACGGTCTGACGCGCGCGAGGTTTTGCTTGGCCTGGACCAGCCGGGCCTCGGCCTGCTCGACCATCGCCCGGGCGCTGACGACGGCCGCCCGGAACGGAACGGGGTCGATGCGGTAGAGACGGTCGCCTTTCTTCACATCCCGGCCTTCCTGGAAGAACCGTTCCTTGATGATGCCCGTCACCTGCGAGCGGATCTCCACGGGGAGCGAGGATTCCGCCTGCCCGATGAACTCCGGCTCGTCCGGGACGGTCTGCGGGGCGACGGTCAGCACCATGACCTGGGAGACCGGCCGGCCGGGCGTGGAATTGGCGTCCTGCTTGCACGATGCGAGTCCCAGGCCGAGCGCGAGCGCTCCCAGCATCGTGAAGCATGCGAGGCGTCCGATGTGGGGTCTTGGCGTGCGGAAGGCGGTCGTCATGATCTCCTCTAGAGCGTCTCGGTGAGCTGCGGGGTCCTGAGCGACGTCACGGAGAGCGTCAATTCTTCGACCGGGTACCGGCGCTCACGCCAGGCGGCGATGCCCCCGAACAGGGGCCGGACCCGTGTGATGCCGTTCTTCTTGAGCAGCAGCGCCATGCGTGCGGCCGTCACTTCATTGGGGCAGGCGCAATACAGGATCACGTCCCGGTCCCTCGGGATTTCCCGGTGGCGATGCTCGAGCTCTTCCACGGCCATGCGCAGCGCCCCCGGGATTATGTACGGGTCCGCTTCGACGTCGAGAGGCTGGCGGAGGTCCACGATCACGACGTCATGCCCGGCATCCATCAACTGCTTGAGCTCGTCGGGGGTGATCCGCGCGATGCGGAGCTCGCGCAGCAGCCGCTGCCGGTGGATGTATTTGTATGCGATGTCCAGCACGAGGATCCCCACAATCAGTACGCCGAGGGAGCTGCCGAAACGCGCCGCCTGCGCCGCGACCCGCTCGAGCTGATCGCTGAACAGGTACCCGGGGACGAAAAATGCGACGGTCCAGAGCACGACGCCGAGACCGTTGTAGAGCACGAACCGTCCGATCCTGACGGCGAACAGTCCTGCGAGGGCCGGGGTCACCGTGCTCAGCCCGGGGATGAACTTGGCCAGGACGAGCGACCACGTGCCGTGCCGGAGGAAAAACGTCTCGGTCCGCCGCACGCAGGAATCCGGCTCGAGCGAGATGCGGCAGAGCACGCTCAGGACGTGCCGTCCGCGGTGCCGTCCCAGATAGTACCAGATGAAGTCGCCCAGGAAGCAAGCCGCCACCGCCAGCCCGATCGCCGCGACGGGGTCCATCGCGCCGGCACCGGCCAGCGCGCCGGCGGCCAGCAGCACCGGGATGGCCGGAATCGGCAGTCCCATCTGCTCGGCGAGGACCACGATGAACACCACGATCCCGCCATGCCGGATCAAAAATTGCGTCACGTCATCCATGGATCGCGGCTTCCTCTAGTGGGGCGTCCCGTGGGCGTGGCGGTGAACAAGCGCGTGCCCGCGCCCCCGGCGGATCAGCCAGAGATTGACCGGAAATGCCGCGACGAAGGCGAGCCCCAGCCCCAGGATCAGACTGGCCCGGAACAGCGGGTCCGGCAGACCCGCGTCCATGGCGCCGGGGATGGCCAGCACGACGGCGTTGTCCACGATCTCCATGACCCCGATGGACAGCGTATCCGATGCGAAGGCCACCCCCAGCGCCTGGCGCAGCGGCACGCCGGCCGCCATCAAGGGACGCAGCGTGAGCCCGTCCCCGAAGGTAAAGGCCAAGACGACCGCCAGCACGACGGCGTTCGCGTTGCCGAGCCCCAGCGCAAGGCCGATCACCAGGCCCAGGACTTCCCCGATCGAACAGCCCAGCAGACAGTGCAGCGTGGCCGACACCGCCACGCCATTCAGCGACGGACCGGGCGTATGGTCATGAGAGATTGCGGGCAGCGGGGCTGCCTCAGGCATTGCGCACCGACGGGCCTCTAGGATGATACACGTAACGAGGGCTCAGAGGCACCCCGTGCCGATGGGGGCACGGGGCGATGTGAGACGCGCATGGAATGGACGCGAGGGCTCGAGCTGCTGGAGGGCTACCGTCAGGGGCCGACAGGGAACGGGAACCGGGGTCAGCCCACAAAATCGGGGTTGAGCTGATTGAGGGGGCGGATCGTGTTGACCTTGATCTCGTTGTAGACGACGGCGCGTCCCGCCTGGCGGAGCCGGCTGAAGATGCCCTCGACGACCACCTGATCGCCGTCACGCCATTCGGCCCGTCCCAGGCCGATGACCTTCACGGTCCCGCTGTTGTCGGTCAGCAGAAACCCATACGCGGCCTGGCCCTGCCGGTTGGTGGCGATCTGGAGGTTGGTCACCTGTCCCGCGACGACCACCATCTGCTTGTCATACTGCTCGGGGTGCGAGATCAACTCCGTGATCTCGAGCATCCCGCCGGCGACGACGGGGGAGACCCAGATCACCAGCAGGACGACGAAGCAGAAACCGGGTGGAAGGGCGATGCGGATGCGACGTGTCGGATCCACGCGCATTATTATACCCGCGGCCGGATGATTTTCAAGCGAAAGCTGGCTTACTGAACAGAGCCCTTACCACTTGGTGCCGCCCCGCTGGCCCATGTCTTCGCCGATCAGGCTGCGCAGCACGTGCTGGGCTTCCTCCGACAGGGGTTGCTCCGCCTGGGCGTCTTCGGCCGGGGCCTCGAGCGCCGCCCGCTGCTTCGGTGCGAGGCGCGCCAGCAGCTCCTGTTCGAGGACGTCCTCGGACAGCTCGGTCTCGGCTTGAACGGCCGAGAGCCGTTGGAGGGCAAAGAGGGATTGCGAGACCGCGGGCCAAAACCGGCCCTCCATGTCTTCGGGCATCGTCCCGGACGCCAGGAGTTTGAGCTTGTCCAGGAGGGCGGCTTCCGTCCGCTCGAGCCCGTCGTACGCGGCGATCGATCGCTCAATGGGCCGTTGCGCCAGCGCCGCGAAGGTCTCCTTCCAGAAGTCGGGCGGAGGTGTCCCGGCGGGAGCGACCGGCTGTGCCTGCTGAATCAGGCTCTGCAGCGTCTGGAGGTATTGATGGAGGTGCTTCACCTTGCGCCCGACCAGGGTTCCCGATGGAATCCCCCAGATGTGCGCGATCTCATGGTCCTGGAGGGCGACCGCGCTGGAGACCCCGTACTCGCGCTCGGCCGACTTCAGCCGTCGGCGTTCCCGGTCGAGCCGCCGCAACTGGGTCTGATATTCGATGATCACCCGCTCCCGGAGGTAGTCGTCCTCGCTGATGTCGTTCTTCTCCCACTGGCGGTCCAGCTCACGAATGGCCGGCTTGTGAATCGCGGTCGGGGCGTGTTGTTGCACCTCCAGCATGCGGTCGGCGGTCAGCCCGAACCGAGAGGTGAGCAGCCGGGACGCGACCGCGCAGAGGAGCTCGCTCAGCTCGATTTGCTTCCGCAGGCACGCGATCAACAGACCGGCCCGTTCCCGCTTTTGCCGGAGCTGGCCCCGATACTGCGCCACGCGGTCGGTGATGCTGGTGATGGTCTCGCGCGAGATGGCCTGGATGGACGGTTTGAACCCCATTTGATACCGGGGGTCGGGGCGGTCGGCTGCGATGTACTCGATGTCCTCCTGGCTCAGGTCGAGATACTGCAGCAGAAGGAGCCGCAGCATGATCCGGGCCTGGACCGGAAGTCCGTCGACGACCGACAGGATCTGCTCTTGGGTCACGAGCGGTGAAGCCATACTGTAGCCGTGAAGCGTGAGGCGGAGTTAACGGTGAGGAGTAAGGAGTAAGGAGTGAGGGGGGGAAGCGCCGGGTCCGGACGTACGTGTTCTCCTCACCCCTTACCCCTCACTGATTACGCCTGACGCCACACCCCTCACGTCTAATTCAGGCGGAGCCTTGCGTTTGCGTCTCCAGCAGCGTGGCGACGTACTCCCGCAGTTGCTGGACGGTGCCGGTGCGGTACAGCTCGCCGGGAATCTTGACCCGCACGAGCCGGCTGGGGTCCACGCCGCGCTCGGCGGCCCAGGCTTCGTCCACGTACAGGCTGACGGCGCCGTCCGGATGTCGGATGGCATAGAGCACGTCGGTGTCGTCTTCCATCGTCCCACCCGATGAGCCGCATCATACGGACTGACGTGCCCAAAGTCCAGCAGGCGGCCTCTCAGGACTGAGGACTGAGCCTGGGCCTCAGTCCTCGGCCCTCAGCACTACCCAAGTGGGTTAGCGAGCGCCTGCCGCTCGATCATATTTGCCCCAGCAATGAGCTAAGAATGGAAGCAGTCTCGGCGCCACCAGATGTACGCGGTGAATCCCGCCAGGGTGACGAGGAACACCGTCCGCACGCGCCCGTAGCCGAAACAGCCGTAGTTGGCTACGGCGTTCGACAACCCGAAGGCCGCATAGATGAGATAGAGCAACAGGGACCAGCGGCGCAACCGCATGAATCCGTAGCCGATGAGGGAGTGCAGCGTGGGGGACTGCGCTTTGGCCAGGACGCCCCAGACGCCGGCCGGCTTCGCGCAGAAGACGGTCAGCGCGTACGACGGATTGGCCAGGATGATGTAGAGGTCGGTGAATGCGGTGATGAGGAACAGGGCGCCGAGGAACCGAAGATCATGCGCGCGCGCCCCGATGGCGCGGAGGGTGTCGCGAAAATCGAAGGGCCGGTCCGCGCCGGCCGGCAGGAACGCGTCGTAGCTTTGGATCGTCCACCACGGCAGGACCAGCATCAGCACGAAGAAGACGGCGGCTCCGTCGCCGGCCGACCGGGCGATCAGCCAGGTGAGCCCGAGGAGGGCCAGCGCCGAAACGAAAGTGCCGATCGCGCGCCGCGGAAGACCTTTACAGGCCTGGCCGGAGCCGGGAAGGACGGCCGACAGGCCGGCGGCGATGGGATGGCCGGGGCTCTGCATGAGACGGGCGCCGAGGGATCGGAGGCAGGCGCGTGCGACGTTACGAGGCCACCGGGCGACGTTTCCGATCGAGGCGAGCCGGCCGGACCGCCGTGTCGCCGGCGAAGGGGTCGTCGGGCGCCTCCCCGGGGTGCGGCCGCAGGCGATTGTGGACGATCGTCGTGTCGAGACGAAGGCCGCACTGGATGCAGCGCCATCCCTGAAACCGGCCGCTCTGCTCGTGAATCTCTTCCTGGACCAGCAATCCTGCGCACTTCGGGCAGGCCATGAAGGCTCCTTATGAATGACGGGATGAATTCCTGACAAACAGCACGGCCTTCCGGACTAGGCTCGTGCGGAAGGCCGTGCACGCTGCCGCCCAGCTACGACGTCGCTCACCCTCCGAGCGTGTCGAGCATCTCCTTCAGGCTTTTCAAGATGCAGCTGAAAATGGGTGTGTCGCGCTCGGTGTACCGGCTCGCCTCGGCCTGCCGCAACTCCATGACCAGGTCCAGGAAGTCCTGGGGTTTGTCCGTCTCGAACGCCACGACGAATTCCTGATCGTCCAGACCGAAGGAGTACGTGGTGTTCAACTTGACCGACGGATAGCGATGGCCGATCTCGATGTGCTCGTCCATCATGCCCTGACGGGCCGCCTTCGTGAGGAGATACCAGTCGCGCGTCTTCACGAACGGATAGACGAAGATGTACTTGCTTTTTCCGGGAATGATGCTCAGGCGTTTGCTCTCCTGTCCTTCGTGAACGTGCTGGTCGACATAAATGGAGCGCTTGGTCATGGAGAGGTAGGAATACGGCGTCGTGAGGTATCTGCCGAGGGCGGTGGCCATGAGCTTGGAGCTCATCTCCTGGAAGAGCTCCAGCTCGTAGCTGATACGCCACAGCATGAAATCGCAGTCTCCCCGGATGCCCATCAGGGTGTAGGGGATGACCATGACCTTGCCCGCGTACTCTTCCACGACCCGGGCAAATTCCTGCTTGCCGCGGCTTCGCTCCTCTTCCGGAAGTCGCCGCCAGGCGGGGTCCACCTTGTAAAAGGCGAAGTTGACGAACTGCCGTCTGGCGCTCTGCTCAAGGCTGGCCATGACCGTCCTCCTTCATCGAGACAGGGCGGGTTTTCTAACACCTTTATCCGAGCATTGTCAACTCTGCGACGGGCGACGGGCGTCTGTCCATGCGGGCTTCCGGCGTTCGACGACCCGCCCGCGCCCCCGCTTGCGCGGCCGGAGCCGACGCTATACGGTATGCGGCGCAGGGAGAACGATGCCCACCGGTCGGACTCGCTCATCCAGGAAGAGACAGGCGGCCGTCGGAACGTGGGCCGGGCTGCTGATCCTCGCCGGGGCGCTGGCGTGGACGCCGGGGCCGGAGGCCATCGAGGTCGCGCCGTCCCCCGCGCAGATCGACGCGGCGCTGGCGCGGGGCAAGGCTGCAGCCCAGGCCAAGACTCCGCCGGATCGGCTGTACGCCTGGTTCGGGTCGGCGAGCGATCTGGCGCCGCGCGGGTTCGTGATGACGAAACTCGTCGGGCTGGCCGTGATGGCGACGCATTTCGCCCTGCGCGGCGAGACGCCGACTGCGTCGGAGATCGCCCAGATGCTCGAGGAACAGTCTCTCCTGGTCAGCGTCGTCCTGTTCGGCGAGCGGCCGGACTTCGCGGTAGACAGCTACATGGTCATGATCCAGGGTGAGCGCCTGATCAAGCCGACCCGGCTCAGGTTCGACGCCACGGCAAGCCGCAGCCCGGTGTGGCCGGCGAGCCCGGCCTACCGCGCGAAGATCGTGGCCTCCTTCGCGTATGCCGACTTCGATCCCCGGGCCCGGACCCGGCTCTCGGTCTTTCCGGCCCGTGGCGGCGAAGTCATCTTCGATCTGGATCTCGACCGCATCGAGTGACGTTGACCCCCCGTATCCCCGATGCTAGCATCCGCCGCGTGACGCGCGGCGAAATCGTGGCTATCGGCTCGGAGCTACTGCTCGGGGGGCGACCGGACACCAATTCCTTGTTCCTCACGGACGGGCTCGCAGCGGCGGGCGTCGACGTGCGGTTCAAATCCGTCGTCGGCGATGATGTCGCCGACCTGGTCGCGGTCCTCCGCACCGCATGCCGTCGCGCGGACGTCGTGCTCATGACCGGCGGTCTGGGTCCCACGCGCGACGACTGTACGCGCCGGGCCGTCGCCACGCTGACGGGGCGCGCGCTGCGACGGCATCCTGAGGCGTTGGCGATCCTGCGCAAGCGGCTGGCGGTGTGGGGACGCACGCCCACGGCCGCGCAGCGTCGCCAGGCGCTCATTCCCGCCGGCGCCGAGGTGCTAGACAATCCCATCGGCTCGGCGCCCGGGTTTTGTCTTGCCTGGAAGCGGTGTCTGTTGGCCGCGCTGCCGGGGGTCCCCCGGGAAGCGCAGCAGATGTTCGCCCGGTCCCTGGCGCCGAAGCTCCGCGCGAGGGTGCGCGGCGCGGCGCCCACGATCGGCCATCGGCTCATCCATACCTTTGGATTGCCCGAGACCGAAGTCGAAGCCCGGCTGGACGGCGTCAGTCGCGCCGGGCCCGGGTTGCGCCTGGGGTTCCTGAGTTCCCCGCTGGGCGTCACGGTGTCGCTGACCGAAGTCCGGGCGAATGGAGCACCCCCACGGCTGGAGCGGTCCGTGAGGACGGTCTACCGGCGGCTGGGGCCGTATGTGTACGGCGAGGAGCAGGAGACGATGGAACAGATCGTGGGCCGGCAGCTCGCGGCGCGACGCTTGACGCTGGCCGTGGCGGAGTCGTGCACCGGCGGCCTGATCGGACACCGCCTGACGGAGGTGGCGGGCAGCTCCACCTACCTGGACCGGGTCGCGGTGTGTTACAGCAATCGGGCGAAGGAGCGCATGCTCGGCGTCCCGGCCCGGCTGATCCGGCGCCGCGGAGCGGTGAGCGCCGAAGTCGCCGCCGCGATGGCGGCCGGCATCCGCGCACGCAGCGGCGCGGCGATCGGCTTGAGCGTCACCGGCATTGCCGGGCCGGGCGGCGCGACTCCGGACAAGCCGGTCGGGCTGGTCTTTATCGGTCTGGCTGCCCAGGCTCTTCGCCGACCGCTGGTTCAAGAATTTCGCTTCCACGGCGATCGGGCGGCGATCAAGCTCCGGGCCTCGCAGGCTGCCTTGAATCTGCTCCGGCAATGGCTCCTGAGCCGGC
>CAYJUM010000045.1:0-19875 GCA_964373355.1 uncultured Nitrospirales bacterium
ATTGTCAACCAAAATCTTGGGTTCTTAAGAAGATAGAGGGTTTTACTCCAGGAAAGCTTTTAAAACGGGGAAAAGATCCCTATTTCTCGTGTTAATGATTAGGGATAGAGCCTGTAGAGCATGCGGGGAAAGGGAATGGTCTCCCGAACGTGGTCGATCCCGCAAATCCAGGCCACAACCCGCTCGATTCCCATGCCGAAACCGGCGTGCGGCACGCTGCCGTAGCGCCGGAGATCAAGGTACCACCGAAATGCTTCCTCCGGAAGCCCATGCTCCCGGATTCTGGCCACCAGCTTGTCGTATTCATGGATCCGCTGACCGCCCCCGATGATCTCTCCGTAGCCCTCCGGCGCCAACACGTCCATGCACAGGGCCAAGTCGGGGCGCATGGGATCGTTTTGCATATAGAACGCCTTGATCGCGACCGGATACCGATGGACAATCACCGGGCGGTCGAATTCGCTGGACAGCAATGTCTCTTCATCGCCCCCAAAATCGTCGCCAACCTGGATCGGGTTTCCTTTTTTCCTCAGTAACTCCACCGCCTCCTCATAGGACACCCGCGGAAACGGCGGCACGATCCGCTCGAGCTTCGACACGTCCCGCTCCAGCAGCGCCAATTCCGGCCGGCGCGATTTCAAGATGCGGTCCACGATGGCGGCAAGGAACTCCTCGGCCAGGTCCATCATGTCCGGGAGTTCCGCGAACGCCACTTCCGGCTCCACCATCCAGAACTCCATCAGGTGGCGCCGCGTCTTCGATTTCTCGGCCCGGAACGTGGGCCCGAAGCAATAGACTTTCCCGAATGCCGCCGCGGTAGCTTCGCTGTAGAGTTGCCCGCTTTGCGTCAGATAAGCCGTCTCATCGAAATAGGCAGTCTGAAATAGGGTCGTCGTGCCCTCGCAGGCGTTCGGCGTGAAGATAGGCGCATCCATCAGCAGGAAGCCTCGCTCGTCGAAGAAATTCCGGCAGGCCCGGATGATCTCGTGCCGGATCCGCAAGATGGCATGCTGGCGGCTCGACCGTAGCCACAGGTGCCGGTGCTCCATCAGGAATCCGGTGCCGTGTTCTTTCGGCTGGATCGGAAACGCTTCGGCGATCTGGACGGGATCGATGCGGGTCACATCCAGCTCATACCCGCCCACGGCACGCGGATCGGCCCGGACAGTGCCCGTCGCGATCAGCGACGACTCTTGGGTGAGGGCAGACGATCGCTGAAACTGTTCCTCGCCGACCGCCGCCTTGCTGACCACCGCCTGCACGTCGCCGGTCCCGTCCCGGATGAGGAGAAAATGCAGCTTCCCGCTGGAACGCCGCGTCCGGAGCCAGCCGCGCACGGTCACAGCCTCTCCGACGTGTTTGGCGATGTCCTCGATATAGACGACCGGCATGGCCGTACCCTATCGAATTCCCCATCCGTGCGCAACCGCCGGCCGGCTTCGAATCATTGACCTGTGCCGGTCGGAGGCGCACAATAAAAGAATATGACGACACGGCAACAAGCAGTCCTCGTTCTATTCGGCTCGGTCCTTGGACTCGCAGGGGTGGACCCGGATCTGTTCGCCGCTCCCCCGCTCTTCTGGTGCCCGCAGCGTCCCGCCGACCAGCAGATCGGCGCCACGCTGGAACCCGGGTGCCGTCCCCTGGTCGAGAAGAAAAAAGAGCCCACCGTGAAGAAGGCAACGCCCCGCCCTCCGATCAAGATTGAGAATTTTCAGGCTGAGGCCGCGGCGTTCCTGCAGCGCTACCGCCGCTTTCTGGATTGCTGCGCCAGCGACCTCGCGTCCCTGGACCAGCTCGAGGAGCTGGAAGAGCAGGCCGCCGACCTGTTGAAAGCCGCGGAGAGGGGCCTCTTCAGCGAGCAGATGAAATTGCGGGGATTCACGTTGCGAGAACTGATTCCGCCGGTCGCGCGCGCCCGCGACGATCTGCAAGCGCTCAAAGCGCGGCTGGACCGCCTCGGCACGTCCCAGGAAAAGCTGGAGACGCTGGATTACGAATCCGCGGGGCGGGAAAGGCGGCGGCTCCAGGGAGAGGAGGAGTCCATCCAGAAAGAATTCAAACCGACGAGGCCGCCCGACGCCGCGCGCACCGGCACGGGCATTTCGGACACCACGGTCCCGAACCGGGTCGGCACGACCTCTTCGGATACCAGCCTGCCCAATACCACCGGGACGGATGTCGGGAGCAATACCTTCTCCCCGAGCACCGGCACCGACATCGGCGTGACCCCGCAGACCGGCAACCAGATCAGCGACACCACGCTCCCGAACCGCACGGGGTTCGAGACTGAAACCACCACGCTCCCGAAGCGGGTCGGCCCCAACATCGGGGACTCCAGCCTCAACAAATAAGCAGTGATTGAGTGAGTTGTGATTTAGTGATTGTAAGGACTGGAACCAATCACTCAGTCATCAGTCACGCAATCACTATCGAAAGGGGAGGACGGCGAGGGAGGCGATGGAGACCAGCGGGTCCGGATACAGGCCGAACGCCACGACCCCGGCCACGGCCGAGGCCAGCACCATGGTCAAGGCCGGAGACGTGTCCAGCCGCGGCTGCGCCTCCGCCGAGGCATCCGGCTCCCGCATGTACATGACCATGACCACACGCAGATAGTAGTACGCGGAGACCGCGGCAAAGATCACGGCCACGACCGCCAGCCACGTCAGCCCGCCCTCGACCGCCGCCAGGAACAGATAGAACTTCCCGATGAAGCCTGCCGTGGGTGGAATGCCGGCCAGCGACACCATGAACACGAGCATCAGCAGGGCCGCCAGGCGGTGCCGTTTGGCGAGGCCCGTGAAATCCACGATCTCATCCCCCTCCAGCCCGCCCTTCCGGAGCATGGCCACGATGGCGAACGCGCCGAGGGTCATGAAGGCGTAGACCGCGAGGTACAGGAGCACGCTGGCGAGTCCGAGCGCGCGGGTCTCGTCCGTGATCCCTGCCTGCCCGACCACGACCACGCCGATCAGCGCGTAGCCCGCGTGCGCGATGCTGGAGTAGGCCAGCATGCGCTTGATGTTCGTCTGCACGATGGCGACGACGTTCCCCAGCACGATCGTGATGATGCACACCGCGAGGAAGAGCAGATTCCAGTTGGCCTTCAAGCCGCCCAGCCCCTCCACGAACACCCGCAGGAAGACCCCGAAGCTGGCCGCTTTGGATGCGACCGCCAGGAAGGCCGTCACGGACGTGGGCGCGCCCTCGTAGACATCCGGGGTCCACATGTGAAACGGCACGACCGCGATCTTGAACCCGAACCCGACCACCAGCAGGATCATCGCGAGCAGCAGCGCCGGATCGTCCATGCTGCGGTGCTCGATGGCCGCCGCGACGGCCGACAACCGCGTGCTCCCGGCCACCCCGTACAGCAACGAAATGCCGTAGAGCAGGATGCCGGAGGAAAAAGCACCCAGCACGAAGTACTTGGCGGAGGCCTCCAGCGAGCGCCCTTCGGCCCGTTTGAACCCCGCCAGGACATACAGGGACAGCGACATCAGCTCGGTGCCGAGATAGATCGTGAGCAGCTCGACCGCCGACACCATGATCATCATGCCGGAGAGCGCCAGCAGCAGAAAGCCGTAGTACTCCGCCAGATTGATGCGCTCCGCCTTCAGATAGGTCAGCGACAAGAGGAGGGTCATCGCACTGGCCACGTACAGGAGCAGCTTCCAGAAGCAGGCGTAACGGTCCACCACGATCAATTCGCTGAACGCGGACACCCGCGGCCCCATCTGAGAGGCCGTGATCCCGAAGGCGACCGCCAGCCCCGCGAGCCCGATCCACGCCAGCCAGGCCTTTCGCGCCGCCGGGGTGACGGGATCGAGGATCAGCACGAGACAGGCCGCGGCCACGATCACGAGCTCGGGCAGGATGAGGGCCAGATCGCCGAGCGGGATGGTCATGCGTCAAGCCTCGTCATTCGTCATTAGTAAGCCGGGCGTTTCGCACAAGATGCTTGTGACCAAGGGTGATTGTCTGACCCACGATTGACGAGTGACGGTTGACGATTGGCGGCTCCTGGGCCCCCGCGACTTCCGTCACGCTCCGGTCGACCTGCTCGATGAGGCGGTTCGTGCTCTCGTGCAAGACCGTCAGGAGGGGGTTCGGGGAGACCCCGATCCAGAACACCAGCGCGATCAGGGGCGCGAACGTGACCATCTCGCGCCCATTCAGGTCCCACAAGCCGCTCTTCGCGTGCGCGGGGCCGAATGCCACCCGCTGCACCATCCACAAGAGATAGGCCGCCGCCAGGATCACGCCCAGCGACGCCGCCACGGCCGCCATCTTGCTCCAGAAGAACGTGCCGAGCAGGACCAGGAATTCCCCGACGAAGCTGTTCGTCCCGGGTAATCCCAGCGACGACAGCGCGAAGATCACCAGTACCGTGGCATACCGCGGCATCGCCCTGGCGAGCCCGCTATTGTCCGCGATCATCCGGCTGTGGGTGCGCTCGTAGATGGCGCCCACGCAGAGGAACAGCGCCCCCGTGGTGATCCCGTGGTTCACCATCTGCAGCACGGCCCCCTCGATCCCCTGTGGCACCAGGGTAAAGATCCCGAGCGTCACGAACCCCATATGGCTCACGCTGGAGTACGCGATCAATTTCTTGAGGTCGGCCTGCGCCAGCGCCATGTAGGCCCCATACAAGATCGCGACCAGCGAGAGGGCGGCGATGATCGGCGTAAAGGTTTCGGTCGCGTCCGGCAGCATCGGGAGCGTGAACCGGAGGAAGCCGTACGCGCCCATCTTCAGCAGCACGCTGGCCAGGAAGATGCTCCCGGCGGTCGGTGCTTCCACGTGCGCATCCGGCAGCCAGGTGTGGAAGGGCCACATCGGCACCTTGATCGCGAACGCGATGAAGAAGGCCCAGAAGACCCAGTTCTGCACCGTCTCGCTGTACTCCACGCGGCTCAGCAGCAGAATGTCGAAGGTCTGGCCGCCCTTGAAGAACAGGACGAGGATCGCCACGAGCAGGAGCAGGCTGCCGGCCAGTGTATAGAGGAAAAACTTCACGGCCGCGTACAGACGATTGGGGCCGCCCCACACCCCGATGATCAGGTACATGGGGATCAGCATGGCTTCCCAGAACACGTAGAACAGCACGAAGTCCAGGGCGGCAAACACGCCGACCATGGCGGTCTCCATGATCAGGAGCGTCGCCATGAACTCGCGGACCCGGGTCTCGATGGCCCGCCAGGACGCGAGCACGCAGAGGGGCGCGAGCAGCGTGGTCAGCAGCACCAAGGGCAGGCTGATGCCGTCCAGGCCGAGGTGGTAGTGGACGGGCGGCGACGTGATCCAGACCGCCCGCTCCGTGAACTGCATGCCCGGCACCGAGGAGTCGAACCGGAACCAGAGGGGCAGCGAGAGCACGAATTCCGCCAGCGCGACCGCCAGCGCCGCCCATCGCACCGCGCCTTCTCTCAGCAGAAACAACAGCAGGGCGCCGGCGAGCGGCAGGAACACCACCACCGTCAGCCAGGGGAAGCCGCCGTTGTGGGGTATCACCTCAGTCATCTTTGCAACCGTAAGGCGTCAGGCGTGAGGCGCAAGGTGTTGAACCTCGAAGACTTCAAAAGAACAAATACACCCCTAAAAGGACGACTGCCCCGATCGTCATGCCCAGCGCGTAGTGCTGCGCCTGCCCGCTTTGAAACAACCGCATCCCCCCTCCCCACCACGCCACCGCACGCGCGATGCCATTCACCGCGGCATCGATCACGCCCACGTCCACTCCGACCCACAGCCGGTCGGCGAGCCGCTTGGTCGGCTGCACCGCGATCCGGTCATACAGCTCATCCACGTACCATTTGTGGAAGGAGAGCCGGTACAGCCGCGCCCACTGCTGCGCCAGCGTGGCGGGAAGCTCCGGCGCGCGCACGTAGGCCAGATGCGCCAGGCCGATTCCCGCCAGCCCGACGGCGGTGGTCACCAGCATGAGCCCCCAGGCCGCTGCGCCGTCCGGCTCGTGCGCGCCGCCGGGGCCTGGCAGGACCGTCTCCAGGAGCATCGGAATGCCGAGATAGCCCGTGAGGATCGAGAGCCCGGCCAGGATCACGAGCGGCACCGTCATCGTCCTGGACGGTTCATGGACCGGCCCATGATGCCGGTCGTAGCGCGGGGCGCCCCAGAACGTCACGAACACCAGCCGGAAGCTGTAGAACGCGGTGAGGAACGCCGTGAGCACGCCGAGGAGCGCCAGGACTTTGCCGAGCCCGCCCGCCGCCGCGGCCGACACCAGGATCGCATCCTTGCTGAAGAATCCGGCGGTCAGCGGGAACCCCGAGAGCGCCAGCGCGCCGATCACGAAGGTCCAGTACGTCACCGGCAGCTCGTCCTTGAGGCCGCCCAGCCGCCGCATGTCCTGCTCGTGGTGCGTCGCGATGATCACCGAGCCGGCGCCGAGGAACAGCAGCGCCTTGAAGGCGCCGTGAGTCAGGAGATGGTAGATCCCGGCCGTGTAGGCGCCGAGCCCGCAGGCCATCATCATGTACCCGAGCTGACTGACCGTGGAATAGGCCACCACCCGCTTGATGTCGAACTGGGTCACGGCGATGGTGGCGCCCAACACCATGGTGATGCCGCCGGTCACCGCCACGATCGTCATGACCGCCGGCGCGAGGTTGTAAAGCGGCGCCATGCGGGCCACCAGGAACACGCCCGCCGTCACCATCGTCGCGGCGTGGATCAGCGCCGAGATCGGCGTCGGGCCTTCCATTGCGTCGGGCAGCCAGACGTGGAGCGGGAATTGTGCGGATTTCCCGACCGCCCCGAGGAACAACAAAAAGCAGATCGCGCTCAGCGTCCCGATCTCCCACCGCTCGCCGACCGGGCTGAGCAGATTGATCGTGTCGCCCGCCAAGTCCGCCGCCTGCGAGAAGACATGGCGATACTCCAGCGAGCCGAAGCTCAGGGCCACCAAGAGCACCCCGAGGATGAACCCGAAATCGCCGATGCGATTGACGATGAACGCCTTCGTAGCCGCAGCGGCGGCCGCCGGTCGCTCGTACCAGTGGCCGATCAGCAGATAGGAGCACAGGCCCACCGCCTCCCAGAAGACGAACAATTGCAGGAAGTTGTCGGCCATCACCAGCATGAGCATCGAGAACGTGAACAGCGCGATATAGGCGAAGAACCGCGCATACCCCCGCTCGCCGTGCATGTACCCGATGGTGTACACATGCACCAGCCCGCTCACGATCGTGACCAGCAGGAGCATCGCGGCGGTCAGCTGGTCCACCATCAGGCCGATGCCGAAGTGGAAATCGCCGGAGTTGAGCCACGTGTAGAGGGGCACGGTCACGGTCTCGCCGCCGGCCACGTCCGCCCACGCGAGGAGCGAGAGCACGAACGACCCCAGCACCGCCGGCACGGCCACGAGATGCGCGCGCTCCCTGATCCAGTGGCCGAACAGGCCCACGATCAGGAACGCGGCAAACGGCAGCAGGGGGATCAGCGCGTACATCATAAACAGCTACTAGCTGAGAGCTGATAGCCAAAGCGCTGCGGCGACCGACCGGCCATAGCTCCTACCACTTGAGCAGTTGGAACTCGTCCACGTTGATCGTGGATTTGCTGCGATACAGCGCGATGATGATCGCCAGCCCGACCGCGACCTCGGCGGCGGCCACCGTGAGCGTGAAGAAGACGAAGACCTGCCCGGCCATGTTCTGAAAGAAATGCGAGAAGGCCACGAAATTGATGTTCGTGGCGTTGAGCATCAGCTCCACCGACAGCAAGATGATGATGATGTTCCGGCGGATGAGCACGCCCACCAGGCCGGTGACGAACACGATGCTGCTGAGGATGACATAGTAGCTGAGTGGAATCACATTACCCTCGTTAGGCGTCAGGCGTGAGGCGTGAGGCGGAATCCTTCTGAGGCCCAAGTTCGAGGCGTTCCGTCTCCACGTTCTTCACCCCTTACGCCTCACTCCTCACTGTTCACTGAACAAATCGCGCTTCGCCAAGATGACCGCGCCGATCATGGCCACGAGCAGGATCAACGAGGCCACCTCGAACGGGAACAGGTACGTGGAGTACAGCAGCTCGCCGATCGATTCGGTGTTTCCCGCCGCCTGGGTCACGCCGTTCCCCACGGTCTCCGAGGGCGGCGCGAAGCTGCGATAGAAGGCCAGCAACAGGGCCTCGACCAGGACCAGCCCGCCGAGCAGGACACCCACCCGGACTTGCGAATGGTACCGCTGCTCCTGCGCGACGTTCAGCAACATCACGACGAACAGGTACAGGACCAGGATTGCGCCGGCATAGACGATGATCTGCACGGCCGCCAGGAACTCGGCGTGCAGCGTCACGTACAGCCCCGCCACATGGAAGAACATGATGAGGAGGGACAGGGCGCTATAGACCGGATTGCGGAGCGCGACGACCAGGAGGGAAGTCAGGACTATGACGCCGGCGAAATAGAAAAAGAAGAACATGCCCACGAGGGTTCAGGCGTCTTTCGGAGGGAGGTGCTTGTAGGCGACGTTGAAGAACGCGACGTTGGGATGCTGCAATTCCAGCTTCTTCTCCCGCACCGGGAACGACCGGTCGCCGATGGCCAGGAGCTGTTCTTTGTTCAAGTGTAACTGGCGCTTGTCGTAGACCGCCCACTCGTATTCCCGCGTCATCCCCAGGGCGTCCACCGGACAGGCCTGCACGCACAGGCCGCAGAACAGGCAGCGCGTCATGTCCATGTAGTATTCGCGGGCATACCGCTTCGTGGGCTCGCCCGGCACCTCCGCGCTGAGCACCCGGATGACGCGCGACGGGCAGGCGGCCTCGCAGAGGTCGCAGCCCACGCATTTTTCGGTCATGTCGTCGTAGCGCAGCAGCGCAAGCATACCCCGATAGTTGTCCGGCAGCACCCGCTTCTCGTGCGGATACTGGAGCGTGACCGGCCGGTAGTGCAGCAGGTGCTTGATCGTGGCCTTCATGCCCACGAGGATCTCGTAGAACGTGATGGTCTTGACCCAGTCACGGAATCGCGCTCCGTATGCCCCGTTCGTTGAAGCCATGTTGCGATGCTTTTCAGTAATCAGCTTTCAGTTATCAGTTTCTGAAAGCTGAATACGGACAACTGATGACTGATCACTTTCCCTCATCTCGGAAACAGATACGCCGCGATGGCGGTCACCAGGATGTTGCCCAGCGCGATCGGGAGCATCACCTTCCAGCCGAAGCGCATGAGCTGGTCGTACCGCAGGCGCGGCAGCGTCGCGCGCAGCCAGAAGAAGAGAAACAGGAAGAAGTACACCTTGGCCGCGAACCAGAACACGCCGGACAGCCACGCGAGGTGCTCGAGCGAGCCGTGGAACTGCAAAAACGGCGCAGGCGCGTTCCACCCGCCCAGGAACAGGGCCGCCGCGATGCACGACACCAGGATCATGTTCGCGTACTCGGCCAGGAAGAAAAACGCAAAGCGCATCCCGCTGTACTCGGTGAAAAACCCGGCCACCAGCTCGCTCTCCGCCTCCGGGAGGTCGAACGGCAGCCGGTTCGTCTCGGCGACCGCCGAGATCACGTACACGACGAACGCGAAGATCTGCGGGAACGGCGGCGCGAAGATGAACCAGTTCCAGAACCAGCCGCCCTGCGCCTCCGTGATCTTGACCAGGCTCAGCGAGCCGGCCAGCAGCAGCACGCCGACGATCGCGAGGCCGACGTTCAGCTCGTAGCTGATCACCTGCGCCGCCGACCGCAGGCCGCCCAACAGCGAATACTTGCTGTTGGACGCCCAGCCGCCGAGGATGATCCCGTAGGCGCCGATCGAGGTGAAGGCCAGGATGTACAGGATGCCGATGTTGATGTCGCTGATGACGAACGGCTGGAACTTCACGCCGAACAGCTCCACCGTGATGTTCGGGCCGAAGGGAATGACCGCGAAGCCGATCAGCGCAGGGACCAGGGCCAGGATGGGCGCGAGACTGAACAGGAATCGGTTCGCGCCGGCGGGGATGATGTCCTCCTTGAAGAACAATTTCAGCCCGTCGGCGACCGGCTGGAGAATGCCGTACGGCCCGACTTCCATCGGGCCCATCCGGTCCTGCATCCAGCCCAGCACCTTGCGCTCGGCCAGGGTGAGGAACATGACCGTCAGCATCACCACGGCCATGACGACCCCGATCTGCGCCAGGGTCAGCGCCATCTTCACGCCGATCTCAAACACGGTCCCTCCGATCATTAACCGTTAAACGGCCGTTCCGGAGATTCACGGGTAACGTTGAACGATTCACGTCCTGTCTTTTCGACTTTCACCTGCGCCGATTTGATGTTCGGCACGCCGGTCTCCGGATCGGCCGCCATGGGCACCAGCCGCCGCGCTTCGGCATCGAAGTGCTCCGGCGCGATCGCAAGCCCCGCCGGCACGCGCCCCAGCACCCTGACCGTGGTCACGAGCTCCCCCCCGTCGTTCGACACGCGCACGCGGTCCCCCTCGGCCACGCCCAGACGCGCGGCATCACTGGGGTTGAGCGCCAGCGACGCGCCTGCCTGAATCTCCAGCAGACCCTTGGCGCGCGTCGAGAGCTTGCCGGAGTGGAAGAGCGACTGGGCCAGCCACAGCGTTAATTCCGCAGCCACCGCATGACCCGCAGGAGCAAGCCGATAGCGCGTCGCGAGGTCCCGCGCGGCGCCTTTCGCAAGATAGCGCTCCACGACCGCGGCATCGGGACGCGCGGGCGTCGGCGCCGGCCCCAACGGCACGTACCCCGGAATGGCGTTCCGGATCTCCTTGAGAATCTCCCGCGCATCGCCGTATTCGAGGGGATAGCCCATCAGCACTGAGAGCGTCGAGAGGATCTCCCAGTCCGGGCGGCTCTCGCCCACCGGGTCGACGGCCTGGTGCGCCATCTGCACGTGCCCTTCCGTGTTCGTGAACGTGCCGGCCTTCTCCGCGTAGGAACAGGCGGGCAACACGACGTCGGCGAGCGCGGCGGTCTCGGTCAGGAACAATTCCTGGCAGACCAGGAATTCCAGCTTGTCCAGCGCCTCACCCGCTTTCGCGTCCGGCGGCAGCGAGCCCACGGGGTTCTCCCCCACCACGAACATCGCCTTGATGGCGCCCCGGCGGGCCCCATCGAGCATGTCCAGCAGCCGCATGCCGGGGCCCTTCGGCAATTCTTCCTTCCAGAGCGCGGCCAACCGCTCGCGGGCCTTGGCATCCGTGAGATCACTGGGGCCCGGCAGAAATTCCGCCGTTGCGCCCATCTCGATCGCGCCCTGGTCGTTGTTTTCCTCGGCCAAGGGCCCAAGCCCGGACCCCGGCTTCCCGTGATGGCCGGTCAGCAACAAGAGGTCCAGCAGCGTGGTCGTGACTCCCGCGCCGTGCGGGAAGCGCAGCACCCCCTGGCCCACCAGCACCACGGCCCTCGGCGCCTTCGCGAAGACGTGCGCCGCGTCGCGGAACGCCTCGGCCGTTGCGCCGGTCGCCACTTCGAGCTCCTTCCAGGCCAGCGCTCCCACAGCCTCGGTGACGGCCTGAACGTAGCCCGGCGCGCGCGCCGCCAGCGCGGAATCGATGAGCCCGTCCTCCACCACCGCCTTGATCAAGCCCAGCACCGCATCGCCGCACCGCCCCGGCCGGGCCACGACATGGTGCGCGGAAAGATTGGCGATGTTGCTGATGGTCCCGACGGCCGGCAGCAACGGCTCGATCGTCAGGAGCGTGGCCCCACGCTTCTTGACCGCTTCCTTGACCTTGAGCCCGGTGATCGGGTTCGTCTCGGTGATGTTCGTCCCGACCAGGAGCAGCGCGTTGGCGTCCAGGATGTCCTCGAAGCGGACCGTCCAGCGAGAGGTCCCCTGCACGCGGCGCAGGGCCCGGACGCCGTTGATCTGGCCATAGCGGGCGCTGCTGTCGATCTGGTTCGTGCCGATCGCCAGCCGCATGAACTTCTGGAAGACGTACAGATCTTCGTTCGCGCAGCGCCCGCCGACCAGGCCGGCGAACGCATCGGCCCCGTGCTTCATCTTGATCCGGAAACAGCTCTCGGCCACGTGCTCGAGCGCTTCTTCCCACGTCGCCTGGACCAGCCCGCCGTTCCGGCGGATCAGCGGATGGCGGAGCCGCTCGGGGTTCGTCGTCATGTGATAGCCGAAGAAGCCGCGCGCGCACAGATCACCGTTGTTCCTTCCCCCGCCCTGGAAGGAGTTCGCCTCAATCAGCTCGTGGTTCTTCGTCTGCAGCGTGATCGAGCAGCCGTCTCCGCAGTACGCGCAGACGGTATCGGCCCGCTTCGTCATCCAGGGGCGGAACTCGTACATGGACAGCCGGCTCGTGAACGCCCCGACAGGACAGATCTGCACGCAGCCACCGCAGAACTCGCAGTCGAGCTGGTGTGAGGTGAAGTGCTTGATCTCGGTCATCGTGCCGCGGCCGGCCGGCGCCAGGGCCTTGGCATCGATCACCTCGTCGCAGTACCGGACACACCGCAGGCACTGGACGCAGCGGTTCATCTCCTTCTCGATGAGCGGGCTGAAGTACTCCTTCTCGAAGACGCGCTTCACCTCGATGAACCGGCTCGTGGTGGGCGTGTACTGGTGGGAGAAATCCTGCAGGTCGCAGCGGCCGCCCTGATCGCACACCGGGCAGTCCAAGGGATGGTTCGCCAGGATGAACTCGAGCACCGACTTGTGCGCCTGGTCCACCACGGTGGTCGCCGTGCGGCACACCATGCCCTCGGCCACCGGCGTGCTGCACGCGGTCTGCAGCTTCGGCATCTTCTCGATCTCCACGAGGCACATCCGGCAATTGGCGTCCGGCTTCAGCTTCGGGTGGTAGCAGAAGTGCGGGATCATCACGCCGACACGCCGCGCGGCTTCGATGAGCAGCGTGTCCTTGGGGACCGTGACCTTGATCCCGTCGATGGTCAGATTGACTGTGTCAGTAGCCGCCATCTTCGATCGTCTCTCGTCGAACGTCGTTTGTATCTCGCTTCCCGCTTCACGAGTCACCGCGCGCTAGTGCGCGCTCACCACCGCCTCCACCGGCGAGACCCGTTTGGCCTCGGCCTGCCGGATTAGGTCCTCGTACTCGTGCCGCCAGTGCTTGATCGTGCTCACGACCGGCGCGATCAAGGCATCGCCGAAGGCGCAGACCGTCCGGCCTGTGATGTTCTGGCAAAGATCGAGCAGCGTGTCCAGGTCGTGCTGGCGCCCGGCGCCGGCCACGATCCGCCGCAGCGTCTGCACCAGCCAGGAGCTGCCCTCCCGGCAGGGCGTGCACTTGCCGCAGGACTCGTGGTAGAAGAATTCCATCAGCCGCAGCGCGGCCCACACCATATTGGTCCCTTCTTCCATCACCGTCACGCCCCCGGAGCCCAGCATGGAGCCGGCCTGGGCCACGGATTCGAAATCCAGCTTCACGTCCAGCTCCTGCTCCGTGAAGAACGCCGCCGAGGCGCCGCCCGGGATGATCGCCTTCAGCTTCTTGTCCGAGCGCATGCCGCCCGCGTGCTCGAAGATCAATTCCCGGAAGGTCACTCCCATCGGCACCTCGTAGTTGCCCGGCCGTTTCACGTGGCCGCTCACGCAAAAGATCCGCGTGCCGGTGCTCTTGGGCGGCGACCCGATCGCCGCGAACCATTCCGGCCCTTTCATCACGATGTGCGGCAGATTCGCCAGCGTCTCGACGTTGTTCACGACCGTGGGCTGACCGTACAGCCCATGGATGGCCGGAAACGGCGGCTTCACCCGCGGCAGTCCGCGCTTGCCCTCGATGGACTCGAGCAACGCCGTCTCTTCGCCGCAGATGTAGGCACCCGCGCCGCGGTGCAGCCAGATATCGATGTTCACGCCGGTGCCGAGAATGTTCTTGCCGAGGTAGCCGGCCTGCCTGGCCTCGGCCAGCGCGCGCTCGATAATCGCCGCGCCGAGGACGAACTCCCCCCGGATGTAGATGTACGAGGTCTCGCAGCCGATGGCGTAGCAGGCGATCAGCATGCCCTCGATCCATTGGTGCGGGTCACGCTCGATCAATTGCCGGTCCTTGAACGTGCCGGGCTCGCTCTCATCGGCGTTGCAGCAGAGATACGCCGTCGTGCGGTCCTTCGGCAGAAAGCTCCACTTCACGCCGGTGGGAAAGCCGGCGCCGCCCCGCCCGCGCAGGCCGGACTTCATCACCATCTCGGTGACGGCAGCCGGCGCGACCTTGCCGAGCACCTTCTTCAGCGCCTGGTACCCGCCCGCGCGCTCATAGTCGGCCAGCGAGCCGGTGTATCCCGGCTGCTCCATGTTCTTCAGCAAAATCTTCTCGTAGGTCGCCATCTCTGCGTTCTTACCCCTGACGCCTCACGCCTCATGCCTCACGGTAACGGGTTCCGGCCACATGAACGGCCCGCTCTTCAGCGACGACGTCCCGTCCCGCCGCAGATCCGCCAGGATCTGCCCCACCTTCTGCTCCGTCAGGCGCTCGTAGTAGTCATCGTTGATCTGCATCATCGGGCCGGTCCCGCAGGAGGCCAGGCACTCCACTGTGCTCAGCGTGAACAGCCGGTCCTGCGTGGTCTCGCCCGGCTTGATCCCGAGCAGCCGGCGCAGCCACTCCAGGAGCTGGTCCGAGCCGACTAGCGCGCACATCAGCGACTTGCAGACCTGAATGTGGAACCTCCCGATCGGCTTGAGCCGGAGCATGGTATAGAACGTCGCCACCTCGTAGACCTGCGGCGGTGTCAGCCGCAGGATCGAAGCGATCTCCTTCATCGCCGCCTCGCTCACATACCCCTCGTCCTGCTGCGCGAGGTTCAACAGGGGCAGCATCGCCGAGCGCCGGACCGGATAGTGGCTCAATATCTCGTCTATTTGCGATCCGTATTTCTCTTTTAACATTCCTTGTCCTAGCTTTATCCTTCGTAGGGCGTCAGAACCCCTCACGCCTCCCGCCTCACGTCCTCTAGCGGTCGCATTCTCCCATCACGATGTCGTAGGTCCCGAAGATCGTCACGATGTCCGCGACCAGGTAGCCCCGCGCCATGTGGTCGAACGCCCCCATGTGCACGAACGAGGGCCCGCGGATCTTCATCCGGTAGGGCCGCGGCCCGCCGTCGCTGATGAGGAAGAAGCCCAACTCGCCCTTGGGCGCTTCGGAGCCGCAATAGGTCTCGGCTTTCGGCGGCCGGAAGCCCTGGGTGAAGATGATGAAGTGATGAATCAGGCTCTCCATGTCCCGCATGACCAGGGGCTTGGGCGGCGGCACGACCTGGGGGACGTTCGCGACGATGGACCCCGCCGGCATCCGGTCGAGGCACTGCCCGATGATGCGTGCGCTCTGGACCATCTCCTCCATCCGCACCCAGTAGCGGTCGTAGGTGTCGCCGTTCTTGCCCACCGGCACGTCCCACTCCACCTTGTCGTAGGCGCCGTACGGCTCGAACTTCCGGACGTCGTACGCCACGCCGGAGCCCCGGAGCACCGGCCCGGTCAAGCCGAAGCTGATGGCATCCTCTCCCGAGATCACCGCGACCCCCTTCGTGCGGCTCAGCCAGATGCGGTTCGTCATCAGGAGCTCGTTGTACTCGCGGATGTGCCCCTCAAACGTCTCCAGGAACGTCTTGGTCCGCGCCACGAGCTCCGGCGTGAAATCGCTGTCCACGCCGCCGATCCGGTAGTAGTTCAAGGTCAGCCGCGCGCCGCACAGCCGCTCGAAGATATCCAGCAGGATCTCCCGCTCGCGGAACGTCCAGAAGAAGACCGTCATGGCTCCGATGTCGAGCGCCTGGGTGCCCAGCCAGAAGAGGTGTCCGATGATCCGCTGCAGCTCGGCGACGATCGTCCGGATGTATTCCGCGCGCTCCGGGACCTGGATCCCGAGCAGCTTCTCGACCGCGCGCACGTACGCATAGTTGTTCGTCATTGAGCAGACATAGTCGAGGCGGTCCGTGTGCGGGACCACCTGCATGTACGTCAGGCCCTCGGCCAGCTTCTCCACGCCGCGGTGCAGGTAGCCGAGGTCGGGCGTGGCTTTCACGATCCGCTCCCCGTCCAGGTCGAGCACGACCCGCAGCACGCCGTGCGTGGCCGGATGCTGCGGTCCCATGTTCAGCAGCAGCTCCTCGGTGCGCCGGCCGTTCGTCGAGGCGCCGTCCGCGCGAAACACCTTCATCTCCGACTCCGGCACTTCGGGTTGCCTGAGCGCCGTCGCCGGCTCGTCGAGCTTGGGCAGGAATTCGAAGCGGCTGCGCCACCCCTTGCCCTCGGTCGGAAAATCCTTCCGCAGCGGATACCCTTCGTCGAAGTCCTCCGGCAGCAGGATGCGCCGGAGGTCGGGATGCCCATGGAAGCGGATGCCCATGAGGTCATAGACCTCGCGCTCCATGAATTCGGCGCCCCGCCAGATGTCCGTGACCGAGTCGATGGCGGATTCCTCCTCCGTCACGCGCGCCTTGACGCGGATGCGCCGCCGGTGCGGAATCGAGAGGAACTGGTAGATGACCTCGAAGCGCTCCTGGTCATCCGGATAGTCCGCCGAGCAGATGTCGGTGATGTGGTCGAACGCGGCGGCCGGATCGTCATGGAGGAACCGGCAGACCTCTTTCACGCGGCTCGCCAGCACCCGCACGGCCGTTTCGCCCCGCTGCATGTCCTCTTCCACCGCGAGGACGGCGTCCGGAAATCTGCTCTTCAATGATTCCAATACTTGCTGCATTGTCTGTATCGCCTCACGCCTGACGCCTCACATTACTTTACGAAGACCTTCTCCCGCTGAATTTTTTCCTGCAGCTTGATCAGGCCGTCCAGCAGGGCTTCCGGCCGCGGTGGGCAGCCCGGAATGTACACGTCCACCGGCACGATCTGGTCCACACCCTGCACGACGCTGTAGCTGTTGTAATGGTTGCCCGAGGTCGCGCAGGAGCCCATCGAGATCACATAGCGCGGCTCGGGCATCTGATCGTAGATGCGCCGGATGACGGGAGCCATCTTCCGGCACACCGTGCCGGCCACGATCATCAGATCAGCCTGCCGCGGCGAGGCGCGGAACACGCCGGCCCCGAAGCGGTCGATGTCGTAGCGGGAGGAGACCGAGGCGATCATCTCGATGGCGCAGCAGGCCAGCCCGAACGTCATGGGCCAGAGCGCCGACTTCCGCGCCCACCCGACCAAGGCGTCGAGGTTCGTCGTAATGATGTTCGCTTCCAGTTGGCGTTCTAAAAAAGACATCGTTATTCGTTAATCGTTAAACGTGAATCGTGGGAAGGCGCTTCGTTAACGTAGCACATCTGTTCATGCAGTGACGTTGAACGGTTAACGTTCCCGTCCGGTCCGACCACGGTTAACGGTTAACGTCTGATCAGTCCCACTCAAGGGCACCCTTCTTCCACGCGTACCAGAATCCCACCACCAGGATGGCGATGAACACCGCCATCTCCGTCAAGCCCAGAAACCCCAGCTTCCGGTAGACCACCGCCCAGGGGAACAGGAACATGATCTCGACGTCGAAGATCACAAACAGCATGGCGATGATGTAGTAGCGGATCGGAAACTGCAGCCGCGCATCCGAGAAGAGCGGCGCGCCGCTCTCGTAGGGAATCAGCTTCGCCTGGTAGGGCCGGCTCGGCCGGAAAAACCAGCCGGCCAGGAGCGAGACCACGCCGAAGGCGACCGCGACCCCCAGGAACGCCAGGATCGGCAGGTAATTCAGAGGTACGGCTTCGTTCGACATGGGACGTTACTCGTTACTCGTCACTCGTGAAACGTTGATCGCAAGTTTTTGGGGCCTGCGTTTAACGTTGAACGTTTACCGTCTTCTCGCCCAACAGGGCGTCGCCCCAGAAGGGGCGGTGCCGGAGACCGTCCAACTCGGGACTCGACACACCCTTGTGCTGCACCAGGACCTTGAAGGTCGTCCCCATGCCGTTCGGCCTCAGGAGCCGGGCGGCCGCCTGGGCCTCCGGCGAGCTGTCCTCGAACTGCTGCAGCAGCGCCTCCACGCCCAGCCCGATCAGGAAGCTCATCTGGTTCGTGAAGCCGGTCACGGCCAACCCGGCGTCCTCGCCGGCCGCGGCCAGCGCGGTGAAGTCCACGTGGGCCGTGAGGTCCTGCAGGCCGACGCGCTCGTAGGGATTGTCGGACGTCTGATGCCGGTAATAGCCCATCAAGGTGCCCCGGCTCCGCTCGGAGCTGTAGAGATCGGCCGCCGTGTGCCCATAGTCCACCGTCATCACGAATCCCCGGCTCAGCACCCGGGCCACTTCTCGCATCCAGCGGCCGGCCTCCAGATTGATCTCGACAGTCGCCCCCTCGCGCAAGACGATCCCCCGCGCCTCCAGCCGCTGCAGCTCGTCCCAGAGCGCCGGCGTGGAGAGCGGCTTGAGCACGTCGCAGAACCCGCCATCCCGATCAGCCACGTGGATCTCTTGCGGGCTTCCGGATTGGATCACGACACGATGGACCGGGAACGCGTCCACCAGCTCGTTCGAGAACAGCAGCCCGGTCACGCTGCTGGAGTCGATGGCGAGTAGGCTATCGACCCAGGACACCGCATCCGACGCGGCCACTGCGGCTCGCTGCGCGGCCCGCAGCGCCTCGCTCCGCTCTACGAGCACGTAGCGCAGACGCTCAAACAACCCGCGCAGGGGCGACAGCGCCCGGCACGCGGCCAGGAAGTCCCGCGCGAACAGCCCCTTGCCGGGGCCCATCTCGATCAGCGTGAAGGGGGACGGATGGCCGAGCAGCGCGTCGAGTTGCACGACCTGCTTGAGGAACGCCCGCGCGAATACGGGGTGGACGTCCGGAGTCGTATAGTAGTCGCCGGACCAGCCGATGCGCTCCTGCGTGCGGTCCGGATTGGTGTAGTACCCGAAGCGTGGATGGTACAGGGCCAGCTCCATGAACCGGGCAAAGGGGATCGGCCCGTTGGCGGCAATGTCATCTCGAATGGCCTCGACGAGGCCAGGATGTCCAAGCTCCATCGAATCTCCATAGGGGACGCGGGCGACTACACCGGCGAAAAGAGTGTGCTACAGTACCGTTCACGGCCGGTCAAGTCAAGGCCAAAACCGGCGAAACCGCTTGTATCTTGGCCGTTTAGCCGCTTCCGACCAGCCTCATTCTACATAAGGAGAGAAGGAGACTTTCCGTTGACAGCTTCACTTACGTGGAGTACTCAGAAACCCACTGCAGCCGGCTGGTATTGGTACCGCGGCGAGACGGACGACAGCGATCGCTTCATCGTCTACGTAGACGAGGTCGGCCAGTTCCAATGGCCGGATGGCGGCTTCCAGGAAGTGCGCCTCACCAAAGGGCAATGGGCCGGCCCGATCGAGGAGCCGGACGAACCTGAAGACGGGACCTCCATGACCATGCTTCTTCCGCTGCTCGTCGTCGTATCCTCCCTCGTGTGCGAAGCGGCGTGGGCTGACCAGCCCTCCACGACCCCGGACCCCCTCGTGCAGATCCTCAAGGCCCCAGACTGGAAAGGCGCCGTGGAGGAAAACGACGGCGAGTGCGCCGCCACCGCCGGCGAATATTCCTACTGGGTCTATGCCAGCGCCGCCAAGTGCGGCGTGCCGCGAGATCAGGCCGAGCGAGTGGTCTCCATTCGCCAACCCATCCCCGGCATGGCGCCCCTCACGGCCCGGGCGGAGCTGCCGGCCGGACGCTATGCCGTCTGGGTCTACGGGTGGGGACAACCCGGGCATCCATGGGTGAGCCTGTGCGGGAAAATCTGTGTGAATGGCGAGCTGCCGCCGAAGCCGGCCTGGGTCCTGCTCGGCTGGATCGAATTGCGGGACAATCAGGGCCTGCTGTTCCGCACCTATCGCCAGCCGGACGGCCATCGGCTGGACGTGCATGCAGTCGTCCTCTCCTCGAGCGACACCGCCCCCGGCTGGACTCCGTGATCATTCGCGGGTAAAGAGGGTATCGAGG